>JASFUW010000009.1:0-29001 GCA_050050135.1 Phycisphaerae bacterium | reverse complement strand
ACGCAGTCGATTCTGTGCTCTGTAACGAGTGCAGGGAGCGCGTCTCGAAGGACGCGGCGGCCGGGACCCCCGACAACATCGCCAACGCAGAGTACGCGTAGCTCCATGGTGACTTCCGAACGCGGCCGGTTTCGTTCCGGCAGGAAGGACCTTCCTCCATGCGATGCGATTGCGCGACCGATTCCTTATCGGTTGCGAGACGACTGCGACGAACGAGTCGGCGCCCGCGCTAACGCGCGTGAGCGACGGCGCGCACTTCCCTGAGAACCGTGACCCGGATTTCGCCGGGATAGGTCATTTTTTCTTCGACTTCGCGTGCGATGTCCCGGGCGAGCTTGGCGGCGATGGCGTCGTCGACGCGTTTGGCGTCGACGATGACTCGAATCTCGCGCCCGGCTTGGATCGCGAACGCCTCCTTCACGCCGTCGGGTTCCTTGGCGATTTCCTCGAGCTGCTGGAGGCGCTGGATGTATCGTTCGAGGGACTCGCGTCGTCCGCCCGGGCGGGAGGCACTGATGGCGTCGGCGGCCATGACGATCGGGGTGTAGGGGCTGGTGGACGGGATGTCACCATGGTGTCCCTCAATCGCGTTGAGTACTTCCGGGCGCTCGTTGAAGCGTTTGCAGAAATCGGCGCCGATCTTCTGATGGCTTCCTTCGACCTCGTGGTCGATCGCCTTGCCGATGTCGTGCAACAGGCCGCAGCGGCGGGCGAGTCGCCCGTCGAGCCCGAGTTCGTCGGCGATGGCCTGACACAGGAATGCGACTTCCAGGCTGTGCTGGAGGACGTTCTGGCCGTAGCTGGTTCGGTATTTGAGCCGACCGAGCAGGTCGAACTGCTTTCGATGGAGGCCGCCTATGCTCGCCTCGACGGCTGCCTTCTTGCCGGTGTTGATCACCTCCTCGTCGACTTCCTTACGGACCTGGGCGACGAGTTCCTCGATGCGTCCGGGGTGGATTCGGCCGTCCTGGATGAGTCGTTCGAGGGAGCGGCGGGCGACTTCGCGTCGGACCGGGTCGAAGGCGCTGACCAGGACGACACCGGGTGTGTCGTCGACGATGACGTCAACGCCGCTCGACTTTTCGAAGGCGCGAATGTTTCGTCCCTCGCGACCGATCACGCGACCCTTCATTTCATCGGAGGGGATGTCGACCGTGGAGACCGTGCTGTCGCAGGTATGCTCACCGGCGTAGCGTTGGATGGCGGTCAGGGTGATTTCGCGGGAGCGGTGGAGGGCCTCGTCTCTGGCCGCGGCGAGCGTTTTTTCGATCAACTCGGCCGAATCGTGCTCAAGTTCAACGGAAAGGTCGGCGAGGACGGTACGCTTGGCTTCGTCAGCGGTCATGTTGCTGACCCTAAGAAGCTGTTCGCGCCGATCTGCGACGAGGGCCTCGGCCTCTTCACCCAGCCGGTTCACCTCTTCGGAACGAGCGGCGACCTTCTTCTGGGCCTGTTCGAGGTTGCGCTCCTTGATGGCGAGGGTGTCGAGTTTGCCTTCGAGATTGTCCTCGCGTTTCGCGAGTCGTTTCTCGATCTCCTTGAGTTCTGCGCGCATTTCGTTGGCTTCGGAGCGCAGTTTTTCCTGTGCTTTAACGTGCTCAGCGCGGGCGTCGACCTCGGCCTCCTTGCGAATGACCTCGGCCTCCGCTTTCGCCTCGGACGTGACGCGCTCGGCTTCGTTGCGTGCCTCGGTGAGCCGTCTGCGGTCGTACCCCCGCATGACGAGATACCCGCCGAGCAGGGCCACGATAGCGCTGATGGCACAGGCGACGGCGACCGTCAGGATGTCACCGAGCGATTGTGCCAAGATCGCTGCAAGTAGGGCAGTGTTCATAACGCGTGGCCTGCCTTTAAGACCATGTCGGAACACGTGATGCGATCCATTCCCGCTCCGGCAGAAGCCGGAGTTCGAGGATGTTCGCTCGGTGTTCTCGAAGACGTTAAGTTAATCAAGTGAGTGGGCAGGGTGCGGGCTGACACAGCACCGTTCCGGGACCAGGGGGGACGGTCAATGGCGGAAACGGGATGAAACGGCTGACAGTCCTGCTAATCTACGCGCGCAAGCCACCTCCGAGGCTCGAATGCGAAACAACGACTGTCTGTCTCATCATGACCCAAACGCATCACCCTGCGCCATTTCCTGGCGTGAATACGTCTAAATCGCGTCCTGGGGGGTAACGCCGGTTAAGCGAACCGTCAGAACAAGATACCTGGTGTCGATCTGATATAACGACACACCGCGCCTCGATAGCGTCCAATCAGGGCGTGGGAAACAAGCCTCGCCCTGCCCCAAGCCAACAAGAACATCGCCCGCGAGGGCCCACACCGGCCACAACTCACTACTCACCCGGAGTCATCCGGGGAAAATGGACGGCGAATCTTCTCCTTCTTGACTGAACGGCGGTAGATCAAATCCCGCCAGTCAGCAATAATTGAAGCTACAGTTTCAGTACAACTGCGCAACCTTAACGCGCAGCTCAACAATCCCATAATATATTTCGCTGCCGACCTTTGTCAATAGTGAAGCGCGCGTGAGCCTCACTGTTGCAGCGCGGCGACGTCCGAGGCGCCGGCGACACGGGCCGGCGCGTGCTCGGGGACTCAGCGGGTCGCCGAGCCGCGGCGCGTACTGAGGTTCACCGTCTAATATGGTCAGAATGATCTCATCAGCTATGCTGGCCGTATAATGCAGGTTCGCTCGGAACGGAGGACTGCAAAGGACAGACGTGGCGCAGGTGGAGTTCTGCCTGACGAATGTGGGTCCAACCGGCAGTTTGGCACAGGAAAGGGAATCGATCCGTGGTGCAGACGCGTCGTATAGCTCTTGTGGCGCTCCTTCTTGCGGCGCCCGTCTTTGGGCAGTTTGGACGGACCAGAGACCAGCAACGCCCGAAAGCGAAGGTGGAGCTGCTCTCCTCGGTGAGCGCGGTTGCTCGGAACCACGCTTTCGATGCGGGCATCCGATTCGAGCTGGCGGAGGGATGGCACATCTACTGGCAAAACAGCGGCGAAAGCGGGCTGCCGCCGTCCGTAACCTGGGACCTGCCGGCGGGATTCTCAGCCGACGACCTGCGGTTCCCGACGCCGAAACGGCATCGCGATGCGTCCGGGATCACGACGAACATCCTGGACAACGATCCCGTCTTGCTGGTCCGGATCCATCCACCCGGAACTCTGAGCAGCGCAACGGTCACTTTGAAAGCGAAGGTTCGGTACCTGATTTGCGCAAAGAGCTGTATCCGTGAAGAGGCTGACGTTCGTTTGGAGTTGCCTGTCGTCGCAGGATCGGCGGATGCGTCGATGGCGAATGAGGAGTTGTTCGGGCGGGCGCGCAGGGCACTTCCGAAAAAGACGAGCAAGTATCTGAGCGTGAGCGCCGAAACGAAGCCGGAGGTGCCGAAACCCGGAGAGACGTTCGAGCTACAGGTGCACGTGGACATCAAGCGCGGATACCACCTTCAATCTCATGAGCCGCTGAGTCCGAGCTTCATCAAGACGGATGTGTTTCTGGAGCGTGCCGACGGAGTCTATTTCGATAAAGCGGTTTACCCGCCGCCGAAGTTCCGCACGATCCGGGGATTCGGAAAAGTCAGCGAGTATGACGGGAAGGTAACCGTACGCTTCCCCGGGGAGGTGGATTCGGAAGCGGAGAGGAACCCAGGCCGCTTTGGTGGAGTCGTGCGTTATCAGGCGTGCAACAACAAGGGCAACTGCTTTCCGCCGGACGCGGTGGCGTTTTCGCTCGAGCTTGAAGACCGTTCCGGTTCGCAACCTGTGACCGCGGCTGGACAGGAGCCGAGCCACCAGGTGGTGACAGCGCCAATTGGGCCAGCGGGCGGCCCGTCGGCGGACGACCGGCCAACGGCGAACGAAGCTGATGCCACATCTTCTGCCAGGTCGTCGGGGGATGCGTCTGAAGAGCAATCTTTAGAAGGTCTTCTGGCGCGTTTGGGGCTTCCGGGTCTGCTTCTCGGCTGCTTTCTCTACGGGCTTTTGATCAATGCGACGCCATGCGTTCTGCCGCTGCTGTCGATCAAGGTTCTGGGATTTGTGCAGCAGGCGCACGAATCTCGGAGGCGCACGCTGGTGCTCGGTTTGGCGTTCGGGGTGGGCGTGATCCTGTTTTTCATGCTTCTCGGGTTCCTGGCTGCGGCAGGGAAGAACGTTCTGCAATACCCGGTGGCGGTGATCGCGCTGGGTGCTGTTGTCACAGCTTTGGCACTGAGCATGCTCGGGGTATACACGCTTCAAGTGCCGACGGCGGCTACGACGCTGGAGGCGAGCATTCAAAAAGAGGGTGTATTGTCTTCGTTCGGCAAGGGGGCTCTTGCGCCGGTGCTGGGGTTTGCCTGTACGGGGCCGCTGCTCGCGGGGGCGTTCGGGTGGGCGACGCAGCAACCGCCACATATCGCGGTCGTTGCGTTTCTGTTCGCGGGCCTGGGGATGGCCAGCCCCTACATGGTGCTGGGCGCGAACCCGAACTGGCTCGGCTTTTTGCCGAAGCCCGGCAACTGGATGATCACGTTCGAGCGTATCATGGGCTTTCTGCTTTTGGGCATGGTGATCTGGCTGGTTCATCCGTTGATCGTGCATATCGGCCCGGTCGGTCTGGAATGGACCTTGGGTTTTTTCATTGCCGTGTCGATGGGGTGTTGGCTCTTGGGCAAGATCGACGCGACGATGTCCGCGGCGCAGCGGTGGCGGTATCGCGGCGGGGCGGGCGTCGTGGTCGGCGGTGCAGCCGTGCTGATTTATGGATGGGCGTATCCGATCGGCGAGGCGAAGCCGATGGCGTCATCACCGGTGGCGCAGGGCTCGGAATTCTGTCCGTCCTACGACTCGGGGATTCCCTGGCGCGCCTGGTCGGAGGCGGCGGTGGCCGAGGCGGTTCGCAAAGGACATACGGTGTTCGTCGATTTCACGGCGGCGTACTGCACGAACTGCAAGGTCAACAAGAAGGTAGCGATCAACCGAAAGGAGACGCTGCGGAAGATGGAAGACCTGTGCGTGGCGGCGTTCCAGGCCGACTTCACGACGGGAGACCCCGAAGTATTCGCGGCGTTGCAGAAACACGGTCGGGCGGGTGTCCCGATGAACCTGATCTATCCCGCGAACGAGCCGGATCAACCGACGCTCATGCCGGTAACGTTCTCGCTTGCGGAACTGTTGGCCAAGCTGGACGAGGCTGGTCCCTCGGAAGCGGTGAGCGAGGTCGCCTCAGCGTCTTCATCTGCGGGAAGCTGAAGGCACGCCCTTTTATCGCAGGTTGTCGCGATTGCCTGCGGGCATCTCCGGTCGAAGTCGATCTTGTCATGCGCGCCATCTCATGCCGGAGGGTTTCGCGGGCGGGCGACCACGCTATAGTCCCGTTCCAAGATGGCTGACGATTCGCTTTCATTGAACGACCGGCTATACACGTCGCGGTTTTTCCAGGTGTTCGGGGCCGTGGTCCTGTTCATGACGGGCGTGGCGCTGCAGTTTCACTTCGGGCAGTACGTGGCGTTTGTCGGTTACGGCGTGGACACGTTGGGGCAGATACTGAGCGTCAGCATGATCGGGACGCTGCTGATTCGCCTTCAACTCGGACGGTGGATCGATCGATTCGGTTGTCGGCCGACGTGGATCGTGGGGGCGATGGTGCAGGCGTTTTGTGTCGGGGCGATGCAGATCGTGACGCACGTGTGGGCGATCGCGGCGTTGCGGTCGGTATCGGTGATGGCGACGGCGGCGGTGATGACCACGGTGGCGGTGTTTGCCGCGCAGGTCGCGCCTGCGCACCGACGAGCGGAGAGCATCGGCACGATGGGATTGGCCGGCTTTACCGGAATGATCATCGGGCCTACGCTGGGGGACTGGATTTTCTCGGGATCGACCGAGACGATCACGCCCTACCGCGTGTTCTTCACCGCCAGCGCCGCTTGCAGCCTTCTTTCGGCGTTGGTCATTCATCTGGCGGTATTGCCTTCGGCTGCGCCGATCGCTGTGGAGCACGGTCTCGGCAGGGCCGCACCGGCGCAAGGCGGTGCGTCGAGGCGTCGGTTGATCAGGGAGCATTGGCCGGGTGCGGTGCTCGTGGTCGGCGTTGCCTTCTCGATGGTTTTCTGCCTGCAGATCTCTTTTCTCGAGCGGCTGGCGGAGGAGCGCGGCTTCAAGAACATCAAGGTCTTCTTTCTGGTCTACGCGCCGACGGCGATGACGCTGCGGATTCTGTTTCGACGTGTTCCCGAGCAGTTCGGGCGGAGTCGTACCGTGGTAGCAGGGCTCGTGCTCGAGGCGGTCGGGCTCTGCTTGCTGGTGGGGATTGGCGAGGAGGGACAGCTTGTGTGGCCGGCGCTTCTGATGGGCGCGGGACACTGCTTCATTTTCCCTTCGATGGTGGATCTCGCCGCGGAGCGATTCCCTGCACAACTTCGGGGGACGGGTACGGCGTTGATTCTGGCGGCGGGGGATGTGGGGATGCTGATCGGCTTCGCCGGTCTCGGTGAGTTGATTGACCGCCGCGGTTTCGACACCGCCCTGTACGCACTTGCGATCACGCTGGTCACCGCGGCGACGTTCTTCGCCGCTGCCCGTCGGGACGCGGTGTTTCGACGTGGGTTCGGCCGGGGGCGCCAAGGCGGCGGGCGCTGACATGACTTGCGTGTGCGCTGTTCACGTCAGAAGCGGTAGCGTTGACTGCGGCGGGGAGAGAAACTCGCACCCGGTTTCGGTGACCAGGGCCATCTCTTCCAGACCGAGGTACCCGTGGTCGTCGATGTTCTCGATACCGAGTTCCAGGGTGAAGACATTCCCGATCTCCGCCAGTTGATACGGAAGATCGCCGTACCGTTCCCACTTGGGGGCGAGCACGGCGGCGCCGTCGTGCGCGCTCCGTCCTACCTGGTGTCCGGTGGCGTGCCGGTATTCGTCGTAGCCGGCGCCGGTCACGACGGTTCGTGCGGCTTCATCGACCTGCCACCCCATGGCACCGGGTCGAAGCGCTTTGGCGGCAGCCTGGATGGCCGCATGGACCGTGTCCAAGGCACGTCGCACGGGCTCGGGCGGTTCGGTCTCGCCCTCTTTGGGCACGTACCAGCATCGTTGGAGGTCGGCGCAATAGTCGTCTTCCTTGACGCCGAAGTCGACGTGGAGGATGTGTCCGGGCTCGATGGCGATGTCGGCGGGCAGGCCGTGACCGATCATCGAGTTCGGACCGGTGTTGACGATGGGGCACTGCTTCGGCGCCCAGGCGTAACCCAAGCCGCGCTCGTCGACTCGATCGTGGATGGTCTTTGCGATCTGCTTTTCGGTTACGCCGGGTCTGGCGTACTGGGGGACTTCGGCGAGAATCTCGAGCGTGGTGTTGATCGCCTTTCTCATTCGCTCCACTTCGCTCGCGGATTTGCGGCTACGGAGCCTGCCGACAAATTCGGCTGCGCTGACCAGGCGCTTGGCATAGGGTGTGTCGGCCAGGTGTTGGTTCAACAGAAGGAACAAGCCATGGGCGAGCCCGTCCGCGAGGACGTCGTCGCGCGAGTAGTTGATGGCGAGTTCTTGAGGGTCGATTCTTTCGAGGACGTCGCACAGCGGTTGCTTGATGCTTTTGACGTAGGGTATGACTTCGGTCCAGACGCCGGTGGAGCGGACGGCGCCATCGTCGAACTTGCCGACAACGGCTATGCGCTCGCCGGTTCGTGTCAGAATCAAGGCACTTTGCCACGTAAGGTCCTGTCCGAGGATCAGCGGCAGGACGGGGTCGCCGCCCTCGCGCGTTTCCCGCACGAAGGTCAACCAGGCATCCAGACCGAGTTCCTGGAGGATGCCAACAGCCTGTTCGATTTTCTCGGCAAGGATGCGGTCCATGGTCTGGCGCCCTATTTCGTCAGGTTCACCTGGGTTCGCGTTGGAGACCTTTAGTCGGCGATCGAGAGAATATCCAGTCGTGGCGTCGATTCGAAGGGCTACGGGGACAGGACCCCAGTCCGTAGGCGTTCGCGACCACGGGACGGCATCGTGGTCGTCATCAAAAAGATGCCGCCGGCGGATTCCGACGACCCACCGGCGGCAGCGACTACGCTCACTCGAATCGGGAAAAGTATCAAAAGCGCCCGCGGCGTGTGCCCGCCTTTGCGGCGGGCACAGCACCGGGATCGAACACTCACACACTACGCCGTCGCACGACGACGACCGAAGTACAGCTTGGCGAGCACCACGAGCACGAGGGCCAGCACAAGCATACCCCATTGCGACATCGTCGGGATGTCGGGGTCTTGTCCTGCGCAGTCCCAGTCCTCCTGCCAGGTGCACCCGTCCGGACAGCAGGCATCACCAGGCATGCACTCGGTGATGGCGAAGTCCGCCGGGCAGGCCGGGCTGCTGCCCGTGCACGCCTCAGCCGGATCGCATTTGTCCGTCGAAGCCCGGCACTCGGTGCCGGCGGTCTTGAACGCGTCGCCCGGGCAGTCCGGAGCGTCGCCACTGCAGAACTCGGTCAGGTCGCATACGCCGGCCGAGTCACGACAGGGCACGCCGGCGAAGACGAACAGGCAGTCCTCGGTGCAGCAGACGCCGCCCTCGCACTCCTCGCCGGTAGCCGGGTTGACGTATCCGTCACCGCAACCGTTGCACTCGTCCGGCAGGCCGTCGCCACCCGGTGGGATGTCGTCGTTGTCTTCCAACTGACACTCGTCCGGAATCCCGTCAGGCTGGCAGTCCGGTCCGGAGCCGAGCGGCGGCACGTCGCATTCGTCGGGCACACCGTTTTCGTTGCAGTCGTTCGCCGGTGCGCCGGTCTCTTCGATCGTAACTTCGTCGATGACGCCTAGATCACCGTCCAGACCGTAGTACCGGAAGCCGATACGGTATGGCGTGCTGGGCGCGGCGTACGCGAAGACGCCCTCTTTCCACGTGGTGAAGTAGTCGGTCCACAGCTCGTTGAGGTTGCCGAGGAAGACATCGTCACCACCACCGGGCGCGCCGACTACGAGCATCACATCGATGTCGTAGAAGTCACACCACGCCTGATCGGTACAGCCGAGCGACCACACGCTGACCTGACCTTGTGCAGCGGTCAGGTCGGGGGTCAGCAGGTACGAATCGGAGTAGTCAGGCGTGCTCCACGGGTGGACCGCCGACTGGGCGCCGTCGTGGACGTAATCCGGATTGACGGAGACTTCCCACGGGCCGTTGACGTCGCCGAGGTAGTTCTCCCAACCGGTCGGCGGGAAGGTTCCCTCGAAGCTCTCTTCGAGGATGACGGCTCGAGGAGCCGTGTTGAGCTGGCACTCGTCCGGGATGCCGTCATCCTGGCAGTCCTCGCTGGTACCGCCGGCAATGTCGCACTCGTCCGGGACGTCGTTGGCGTTGCAGTCCTCACTGAAGCCGCTCGCCAGATCGCAGTCGTCCGGGATGCCGTTGCCGTTGCAATCCGGGCCCTCACACTCGTCCGGGATGCCGTTGGCATTGCAGTCCGGGCTGGTGCCGTAGGCCAGATCGCACACGTCTGCGGTCCCGTTCGGCTGGCAGTCGTCGCCGCACTCGGTTCCGACGCCAAGCCAGACACCGGGGCAATCGCCCTCTTCGGTATCGGTGCAGACCGTACCGTCGCAGCAGGCGCCTATCGGCGGGACGACGCGAACCGCGTAGTCCTCGACCTCGCCGTAGCTGGTCGTTCCGCACGGTAGCGGATCACCACCGGAGTACTGCAGGCGGACACGCATGCGGGTCTCGCCGAGGGTCGCGCCCGCAGGCGGCGTGATGGTGGCCAGGTAGGGGCCGACACCCGACCAGGCGATGGTGATGGTTTCATCCGCATCGTCGAAGTCGAGGTCCTGGTTCCAGTCGATCCAGAGGCCACCCTTGTCGGAACTGTACGCATTACCGATGGTGACGGTGATGTCGTACGGAGCGCCGACGGCCATGTCGGTCGACAGGTACGTGAAGTCCGCGTATCCGTCGCACGCCGTGGTGTTGTCGATGGTTCCGACGTTCACGTTCTCGATGTACTCGTCGCAGCCACCGGAGGCCGGGCAGTACGTGCAGTCGCCGACGTCATCGACCGTCATGGTGAACGGTCCAGGCGTCGTAAACGTGCTGTACGTACCCATGCTGATGTAGTAGGTCACGCCGAGCTCGGAACACCAATCGACGGTCGACTGGAGTGCCTGCGGATCGGCGGCCTTCTTGTCGGCCATCACCGCCGGCCGCTTCATGTCGCCGTTCGCCAGTGCGGACGTCGCCACACGCTCCAACCCTCGCGGAACGAGGACGGTGTTGTTGCTGCGCAGCACGCTTGCACGGGCACACGGCGAATCGTCGTTGCCACCGACGCACTCGAGCGCGCCGCAATTATCACCCTTGAACACGCTGATGCGGGTGTCCATGGTGGTTCCACCGCAGACGGTCGCCCTCATCTGGTTGCCCGTGCCTGTGACGGTGTACCACAGGTCCTGGGCGGGGGTGTTCGCCGGGTTGTCACCACAGGCCGGGTTGGTCTCCGTCTGGGCGCCGGTGAGGTCGCCGTTGACGACTGCGGGAACCGGGTCGATGTTGACCGCGTCGTCGCAGATGTCGTTCGGCGCCGGGCACGAGACGGTCGCACAGGATGTGCCGTCGCCCATGTAGTTGTCGGGGCAATCACCTGCGCCGGCCACGTCGTCGCACGACTGATCCGGATGGCAGCAGGCGCCACCGCTCGGGCACTGCTCGATGAGCAGGTCGAAGGCGTTGATGCAGGTCGGTGAAGGCCACGTATCCAGCATCAGGTAGTAGGTACCCGCCGTAAGGTTCACGCCCAGAAGTTCCTCGTCGGAGGAGCTGCTGGTGACCGAGTAGAGGCAGGGATCGCCGGGCGGGCACTCGGCCGCGATGGCCATTCCGGTCCACGACGAGTCGGACGTCATGATGACGTTCAAGCAAACGTCTTCGGTGACCACGAACTCGTAGATGATGTCCTCGCCGCCGTCGTAGGACCCGAGGCAGGTGTCCGCGTAGTCGTCGACACGACCACAGGTCGTCTGACCCAGATCGGAGTACGGCAGGTCGGCGGGGAAGGTGGCGATGACCGGGTTGTCGCAGTTGTCACCCGGTGATGGACACTCGGTGGTTGCACACGTGGTGCCCGGACCCTGGAAGGTTCCGATGCAATCGCCGGAGACCTGATCCAAGCAGCTACCGTCGGGGTAGCAGCAGGCGCCAGGCAGTTGGCCACACGCGGGATCCAGATCGGCACAGAGCGTGTCCGCGGCGAACCGACCCGGGCAGTCGATGATCTCGACGTTGTCGTCGCAGACGCCCGTGTCGTCATCGCAGCACGCACCGAATTGCGCGACGTACTGACCCGTCAGGCAGACCGCGTTGTCGTAGAGGTACGTTACGCAGTCGTCCAGAACGCCGTCCGTCTCGATGCACGACGTGCCGTTTCCGTCGGGCGAACTCGCCCACAGGAACCAGCATGAAGTGTCCGTTCCGACACCCTGGATCGAGACCCAGCCGTCGAACTCGGTGACGCAGGGATCGAGGGTAGGCACGCTGAAGTAGGCCATGTCGAACAGGCCGCCGAATAGGATTCCCGTCGGCGTGATGATCGGCGTCACGGTGTATGACGCGACTTCGGCGCCCGGGACGCCGCCGGCGTCTGCCCAGAACTTGATCTCGTAGACCGGGTCGGTGTCGTCACAGCCCTCCCAGGCCGCCGTGAGAACTGCCTCGATGCCCCACCAGTGGATGTCACAGATGGGCGAGTTGACGCTGTAGCTCTCGTATCGGCGGTACTCGGTCCCGTTGACGTCGATTTCGCTGGTGCCGAACGACCAGGCGTCATCCGGACCATGCGGGGTCTGGCCGAACAGTGTATCGGCCGGGCAGGTGTCGACCGCGACCGGGCAGACGAACGTGGCACAGTCCTCGCCGAGGTACCAGTCGCCGGCGCAGTCGGCCTCTATGACCGTACCGGTGCAGACGCCGGACTCGCAGCAGGCACCCGTGAGTGCACCGCAGCCATCGCCGATGTTGCCGACGGTCTCCGAAGTGCCGAAATCACCGCCGGTGCCCACCAGAAGGCCGTTGTAGAGAACGTTGTAGTATCCGTTGCCGTAGCTGCAGCAGATGCCGTCACCGTAGGCATCGTAGATGGTAAACTCATAGCAACCCGCGGAGTCGACGCAGACGTCCTCCGTATAGAACGTGTCGCTGGCGTACCCGGACCCTGACGCGATGACGCCGACGCCCAGTTGGACGAGGTCCCAGGACGTCTCGGAGCCGTAGTTGTCCGTCAAGATCTCTATGGTAATAGTGGCATCGGCACACCCGCAGATGTCGGGCAGGCAGGTCGTTCCTTCGCCGAGGAAGGTTCCGCCGGCAGTGCCGCATTCCGCTGACGAGACCTCGGAGCACACCACACCGACGCAGCAAGCGCCCGGTATCTCGCCGCAAGGCGGGTCGAGATCGGCGCAGAGGGTGTCAGCCGCGAAGCGCCCGGTGCAGTTGATAAGCTCGACGCCATCGTCGCAGGTTCCGGTGTCGTCGTCGCAGCACGCGCCGTAGATCGGCTCGTACGCACCGGTCAGGCAGTAGCTCAGGTCATAGTCATGATCCGGCGCGCCGCAGACGATGCCGGTGCCGTCGTCGAAGCAGTTCGAGCCGTCACCGCTGCCGTCTTGTGAGCTCATCCACAGGAACCAGCAGGTGTTGTCACCGAGACCCTGGATGGAGATCCAGCCGTCGGTGAGCACCGTGCAGGGGTCGAGACTTGGCACGCTGAAGTACCAGAGCGGGAACAGGCCGTTCAGAAGTTCGTTGGTCGGCGAGATCGTCGGGGTTACGACGTAGGAACTCACCTCCGCACCCGGCGAACCGGCGGCATCGGCGTAGAACTTGACCTCGAACGATGGATCACTGTCGGTGCAGGCGTTCCAGGCCGCTCCGTCGAAGAACCCGAAGATACCCCACCAGTGGAGGTCGCAGATGTTTCCGACCGCTCCGCTGTAGGTTTCGTAGCGGATGTAGGCGCTGCCCTGTACGTCGATCTCGCTGGTTCCGGCGCTCCAGGTGGTGGCGTCGGCCACGCTCTGGGCGGCGAGTGCGTCGACGGGGCAGTCGAGACCGGCGATGAGCGGGCAGTCGAAGGTGGCACAATCTTCACCCTCATACCAGTCGCCGGCACACTGCGGTTCCTCGACGGTGCCGGTGCAGACGCCGGCTTCGCAGCAGGCACCTGTCGGGAGCACGCAGCCGCCGCCGATAAACCCGATCGTGTCCTGAGAGCCGGTGAATCCGCCACCCATGGTGTCAGCGATTTCGGTGCCATTGTAGTACACCGTGTAACCGCCGGGCGAGAAGATGCCGTCGCCATAGGCGTCGTAGATGTTGACGTCGTAGCAGCTTGTCGAGTCGACGCAGACCTCCTCGGTATAGAAGGTGCTGCTGGCGTATCCGCCACCGGAAGCGATCACGCCGACACCCTGCTCGACGACGTCCCAAGACGTTTCGCTGCCATAGGTGTCTGTCAGGATTTCGATCGTGATGGTGGCGTCGGGGCATTGGAGTTTCTCGACGCCGAAGAGTCTCGCGACGGAGCTCTTCTCCCCTCCCATAGATGGTAACGTCCAACACAGGACTCCCAGCCCTGCGACGCACCAAGCCAGTGCTCCATAACCTCGTTTGTTCATTGGTCCTTTCCTTTCCCGATTCGAGTTGTGAGCCTCCCGCGGATCGCGCGCCTCCGAGATGCCGACGCGGGACGTCCCGTAGTCACCGTACCTCCCAAGAAGCGTGCTTCGCCACCTTGACCACGTCAACATGCAGACGCAGCGTAGTGCCGATGCACGCGTACACCGCACTACCGTTAGGAGAAAGGAAACGGGAAGGATGCTGGCATCCGTCCTTCCCCCTCTCCTACCGACCTATCGGGCTGTGACATGTGGGCGACGCTCGGGCCGGAGAAACGGCACCGAAGTGAACCGTCGCAACGCGCCACACCCAACCTGTCTCCAACACCCTTGACAGGCTGCGCATTGAGCGCCCCCCAAGCCGCCAAGGCCAACGGCCATTATCCGGGCTCGACGTCTTCATCGCAACAGAAAACTGCTCAAATTCTCGCCGAAGCGCGCGACAACGGGAAACCGGTAAACTCCTCATGACGCGGCGATTCCGTTCTCAAGCGCCAAGCGCCTGTGTCGCTGCAATCGCCCCCAGGTCGCGTTCCCCTCAGGCGGGGAGCGTTTCGGCGACCGGCTGCCCCTTCCAGTGCGGGAATGGGACACTTATAGGATGTGCAGCGCCGGCCAGGATTGGTGCCGGCAGCTCGTGTGTGTGGGGGGGGGGTCGATCCAACAAGCAACGTAGCGCCGATGTTGCTCCCGGCAATTGGTGTAAATCGCGGGCTCCGGGTGGGCGGGTAATCGCACGGAGGCTGCCGGTCCGGTGTCCTTGATAGGCAACCGGGGTGCGCCGGATGCGAACATTGGCTTTCATTCGGCGCGCGATTCGATTACCCTTATCGGTATAGGAGGTCGGAGGCGGTGTGTCGAGCGCGCGTTTTGCGTCCGGTGGCGTGACTGGCTCCGATGGTTGGTGCGTCCGCGGGGAGACTAAACCACGCGGGCATTGGAGACGGTCTCGGTCTGCGCCACGATCGGCCCTCTCATCTTGCGTTTTTCGGATTGAGCAATCGGCGGTACGCCCCGACGATCGAGTCGCGGTGGGCCGCATACCCGAACCCGAGGTACATCTTGAATAAGGAGGGTGCAAACGTGGCACGCCCTACGCCCGAAGCAGTCCTAACAGGAATCGCGGTCCTGTTCGCCGCGACGGTCCCCACGTTCGCTCAGGCCAAGAGGCCGGCGATTAACGTAGTTCCCGATCAACCGACGGCACTGACGAACGAGGTTCGACCGCTGAAGTCGGTCGAGCAGGTCACCGCGCCGAGCGTGGACCGCGAAGCGGCGGCCGTGGAGGACCAGCGGCGCGCGGAAGCGGGTCTTGCTCCGCGCTTCGCGATCACCAACCGTGTACGTATCACACCGGCAACACACGGCACGTGGGAGACGCTCGACGCAGATACCCTGATGTGGCGGTTGCGAATCACGTCGGCGGGGGCGTTGTCGCTGAACCTGGGTTTCACACGATACGAGATGCCGGTGGACGGGCGTTTGTTTGTGTACTCGTCCGACTTCAGCCGGATGATCAGGCCCTTCACCGCAGAAGATAATGAGGCGCACGGGGAGCTTTGGACGCCGGTGATCCTTGCGGACGACATCGTCGTCGAGGTGACATTGCCGGCGTCGGGGCGTGAGCGGCTCGACCTGGAGCTTGTGTCGATCGGCGTGGGGTATCGAGGATTTGGTGAGCCGAGCGCGGACAAGTCCGGTTCGTGCAACGTCGACGTTGTCTGTCCGGAGGGCGACGACTGGCAAGACGAGATCGCGTCGGTGGCGGTGATCGGCACGGGCGGTGGCACGTTCTGCACGGGGTTTATGGTCAACAACACCTCCGAAGATCAAACCCCGTACTTCATGACGGCGAACCACTGTGGTATCAATTCGGGTAACGCGGCGTCGCTCGTTGCCTACTGGAACTACGAGAATTCATGGTGTCGTCCTCCGGGGGGCGGAGCGAGCGGCGGCCCGGGCGACGGAACACTCACCGATTTTCAGACCGGTTCGTACTTCCGTGCTTCTTACAGCACGTCGGACTTTACGCTTGTCGAACTGGATGATGACCCAAACCCGGCATGGGAAGTGGCGTTTGCGGGCTGGGACCGGTCGGGCGAAGACGCCACGACCGCGATCGCCATCCATCATCCCAACACCGACGAAAAACGGATCAGCTTCGAGTACCAGTCGACCACGGTTACGTCCTATCTGGGCACGAGCGTTCCGGGCAACGGGACGCATGTTCGAGTCATCGACTGGGACCTGGGCACGACGGAACCCGGCTCCTCGGGATCGCCGTTGTTCAATCAGGACCACCAGGTCATCGGGCAACTGCACGGTGGCTATGCGGCATGCGGGAACGACGACTCGGATTGGTACGGCCGGTTCTATACCTCATGGACCGGTGGGGGCAGCTCGTCCTCCAGACTGAGCGACTGGCTGGACAGCGCCGGAACGGGGGCGACGTCGGTCGATACGCTGTGGCCTAGTGCTTCCGGAATGCGGGTTTCGCCGAGCGGGGGGCTGACTGCGACCGGTCCCGCGGGCGGGCCGTTCGATCCGCGGAGCGTCATTTATACGGTCGAGAATCGCGACGAGACCGGGCTGGACTACAGCGTGACGAACACGCAGGACTGGGTCACGGTCACGGACGCGTCGGGTTATCTCGCGCCGGGTGAATCGGCGGATGTCACGGTGTATCTCAACCCCGATGCCAACTTGCTGTCCAACGGCAACTACAGCGATACGGTCACCTTCATAAACGAGACGGACCACGACGGGGATACCGTTCGGGTGGTGGACCTGACGGTCGGCGTGCCCGAGAAAGTCCACGAATGGACGCTCGATGCAGACCCGGGTTGGTCGGCTGATCCGCTTTGGGCGTACGGGCAACCGACCGGCGGCGGCGGTCAACACGGCAATTCCGATCCGACGAGCGGCCACACGGGACCAAACGTCTATGGGTACAACCTGAGCGGCGACTATCAGAACTACCTCTCCGAGAAGCACCTGACCACCGGGCCGATTGACTGCTCGGAGATCTTCAGCGTGAGCGTGAAGTTCTGGCGGTGGCTCGGCGTCGAGACGCCGACCTACGACCATGCGTACGTCCGGGCCAGCAACAACGGCTCGACGTGGGTCACGGTGTGGGAGAACGGGGGCGAAATCACGGACGGGTCGTGGAGTCAGCAGGAAATCGACATTGCCGCCGTGGCGGACGGGCAATCCACGGTGTACCTGCGGTGGACCATGGGGACGACTGACAGCTCATGGCAGTACTGCGGATGGAACATCGATGATGTCGAAATCTGGGGCGTCGGCTCGATGACGGACTGCAACAACAACGGCGTCGAGGACGCGGAGGACATCGCCACGGGGACGAGCGAAGATTGCAACGAGAACGGCGTTCCCGACGAATGCGAGGACGATCCGAAGATCAGCCAGCACCCCGTCGGCGAGACCGCGTGCTACGGGGAGTCGATAACGTTCAGCGTCGCGGCCGAAGGGTACGGGACGCTCGAGTATCAGTGGCGGAAGGACGACGTCGACATTGATGGTGCCAACCAAGCGTCATACACGATCGATTCGGTTGTGCCGTCGGATGCGGGTTCGTACGACGTCGTGGTGACGGGCACGTGCGGTGCGCTCCTCAGCGACGCCGCGACGCTGTCGATGAATCCCACGCCGACGCCCGCTGTCCCGGACCCGATCACGCTGAACGTCGGTTTCGGCACGAAGAACCGATACCTGTCGTTCGTCGCGGGCGACGCCGGGGAACAGCAGGCGGCGGCAGTGACCATCACGTCGCTGCCGGGATACGAATTCGCCGAAGGCCGGACGATGTGGGTCCAGGCGCCGTTTTCGGTGACGGAGGAGGAAGGCGGGGACGCGTTCCTCGCCGCGGAGCTGGGCTGCTCGCCGGTCTATCGGGACTGGTCGGCCGGTTCGTGCGACGCGGGCGTGTGCGCGGGCGGGCTGCTTGCCGGACAGCGGACGTGCACGGTGGATGAAGAGTGTCGCCGTGTTGACATTTTCGGCGACGCGATTCTCCCGGGTGGAACGTTCGAGCTCCGGATGATCGACGAAACGTGTCCGACGACGAACGAGCAGAACTACTCCGCGCCGCTGGCGGTGACTATGAGCCAGACGGGTGACATTGTGGGTGATTGTGCGGATTGCCCGTGTACCGGTCCGGACGGGGTTGCGGACTTCGTCGATATCACGGCGGTGGTCGAGAAGTTCAAGAACACGCCGTGCGCATCGGGTGGACCGGGCGTTCCCCGGATGGCGCGGGCGGATTTGATAAACTCGACCGCGACGTTGCCGTTGCCGGACCAGGTGATCGACTTCGTGGACATCGCCTACTGTGTGGATGGTTTCCGCGACGCCGCAATACCGCTGCCCGGCCCGCCGGCGATTGACCCCTGTCAATAATGCGGTGCCAATTGCGCGTGGTCGATCGACCGGCTTGCCGGTCTCACGGACCGGTTGTGGAGGGATGATGGTGGGCCGAACAGCCTGTGAGCGGATGCGGTGATCGGGGCCGGTAAAGTCGAGCGGGGTTGCGGCGAAGGGACGTGGAGCGCGCGCGGTGGGTATACGGATCATCGCCGGTCTCGGGTAACGGGCGGCACCACCTGCTCCGCACCGCGTGCCATCGCGGGCGGACATGGGCCACTCCATGCCCCCATAGCTCTTCGTTTCCCGAACGAACATGACAACGACACTCCACGCTGTGCGTCCGCGCGGACGTGCGGCCGTGGTTTCCCAGGATTGATCGAGAGGAGTGTTTCACCGTGGTGTATTCAAGACCCTGTCGATGCGGCAACTTAGGCTGGTGCAACGTAACGTGCGCAGCCGCGATGATGATCGTCTGTGTGGCGGCGCAGGTTGTGCATGCGCAGCGTTCCGAACCGGGCTCGATCCGCTGGCGATCGGGCGCGGTCGCGCCGTCCGCCATGGCACCGACCCAAGTTGAGGCCGCGCTGCGGGCCGTGTCGGACGCCGGTCAGCGACACCTGGTCGTACAATTCAACGGACCGGTGGACGCGGCCGTGAAAGCCGAGCTGCGCGGAGCCGGTCTGACCCTGCTGAATTACCTCGACCACGGTGCCTTCTTCGCGTCCATCACGACGGACGCGCCGGACTTCGCGCGGATCGCCAATTCGCGTTCGCTGGTTGTGGTGAATCCGATCGAGCGACGGTGGCGCCTGCACCCCTACCTTCTTGCGGGGCAGGTTCCGCAATGGGCGGGCGTCAATCCGGAACAGACGGGGAAGGACGTCGAGCCGATCGTCGGTGCGTACGTGCTGTTTCATCCGGACGTGGCGTTGGTCCCGACCGGTGTGGACGTGGTGCGCCGGCATGGGGCGAACGTCCGGTCACACCTCGAATCGGTGAACGGTCTGGTGATCGAGCTGCCGTTCTCGAAGGTGACGTCGCTGGCGGACGAGGATGCGGTGCAGTGGGTCGAGCCGCCGCTGCCGCGGATGGCGGAGAAGAACGACAGTAACCGGATTATTACGGAGGTGGATACGGTGCAGGGGCCTCCGTATGGCCTGGATGGGTCGGGGGTCACGGTGCTGGTCTACGATGCCGCCTACGCTCTCGCATCCCATGCTGACTTCGGTGGTCGGCTCACCGTGCGCGATTCGTCCGGTCTGGGGGATCATGCGACTCATGTGTCGGGGACGGTCGGCGGGAGCGGCGCGGCGAGTGGGGGTCAGTACCGCGGCATGGCACCCGCCGTCTCGATCGAATCATACGGCTATGAGTATGACGGTTCGGGAATCTTCCTGTACACAAACCCGGGCGATATCGAGGACGACTATGACGAGGCGATCAACGTGTACGGAGCCGATATTTCGAACAACTCGATCGGTACGAACACGTGCTGGAACGGGTTTCCGTGCTCGATCACGGGTGACTACGGTGTGACAGCCGTCTTGATCGACTCGATCGTCGGCGGCTCTTTGGGCGAGCCGATGCGTATTGTCTGGGCAAACGGCAACGAGCGAAGCTGCACCAGTTGCCCCGGTGAGCATCAGAACGGGTATCACTCGACGGCGCCGCCTGCGTGCGCGAAAAACCACCTGACGGTCGGGGCCTTGAACTCGAACAACGACACCCAAACCAACTTCAGCAGTTGGGGACCGTGTGACGACGGGCGTTTGAAACCTGATCTGGCGGGTCCCGGCTGCCAGAGCAACGGGGATTTCGACGTGACCTCGTGTTCCAGTTCCGGCGGTTATACCGGAAAGTGCGGGACGTCGATGGCGTCGCCGACGGTCTGCGGGATCGGGGCGCTTCTGCTCGAAGACTTCCGCAACCAGTACCCCGGCGAGCCGGATTTCAGGAACTCGACGCTGCGGGCCATGCTCGGTCACACCGCGCAGGACCTGGGTAACGCGGGACCCGACTATTCCTACGGTTACGGTTCGGTTCGGGCACAGGCGGCGGTCGATTTTCTGCGAACCGGAAACTTCATCGAGGAGAATGTCGGTCAGGGCGAGGTCTATTCCGTGCTCGTGGTGGTAGCCCCTGGAGATCCGGAGTTGAAGGTCACCATGGCCTGGGACGATGCTCCGGGCGTGCCCAACGTGGACCCGGCGCTGGTCAATGACCTCGATCTGGTGGTGTACGATCCCTTATCGACGCAACACTTTCCCTGGACGCTGAACCCGGCGAGCCCGAGTTCGCCGGCTGTCCGCACGCAGGCGGATCACGTGAACAACATCGAGCAGGTGTACGTCGCGTCGCCGGCACCCGGCGCGTGGCGCGTCGAGGTGCACGGGTTCAACGTGCCGTCGGGCCCGCAGCCTTTCTCGATTTGCGCGTCCCCGCTTCTGGTAAACTGCTCGATACAGGGCGTGATCACGCTGGATCGTGCGAAATACACGTGCCAGAGTGAGGCCACCATCCAGGTGGTCGACTGTGACCTCAACACCGACGATGGACTGATCGAGACGGTGTCGATCACGGTAACGTCGTATACGGAGCCGGGCGGGGAAGCGGTTCTCCTGACGGAGACCTCCGCGGAGACGGCCGCGTTTCGCGGAACCCTGCCGCTCGATACGACCGACGCCGCCGGCGTGCTGCACATCAGCAGCGGAGACACCGTGACCGCCACGTACATCGACGCGGATGACGGAATGGGTGGTGTGAACGTCACCGTCGACGCGACCGCCGTGGTGGATTGCCAAGGACCTGTCATTGCGAACGTACAGAACGCCGAGGTGGGGCCTTTCGACGCGACGATCACGTTCGATACCGATGAGCCCGCACTGGGCACCGTCATGTTCGGTACGTCCTGCGGCTCGTTAACGCAGGAGGCCTTAGGAACGAGCTATGAGACCGCGCATTCAATCGAGGTGACCGGATTGCAGGAAGCTTCGACCTACTACTATGCGATCGCCGCAGAAGACGAGGCGGGGAACGCGGGGTCGAACGATAACGGTGGCGAGTGTTTCATCGTGATCACGCCGGACATCCCCAACTACTTCACCGAGCAGTTCACGGGCACGAACGACCTGGAACTGAAATCGATGCTGTTTACGGTGGACGGGTCGTTCGAGTATTACGTCGGGTGCATCGAGTCCATCACCGAACTGCCGACAGACCCGAGCGGCGGGACATCGCTGACCTTCTCCGACTTCGACGACGGGTCGACGAGCGTCTCGCTCAGCGGCGGGGCCACGGTATCGATCTACGGGACCAGCTACAGCAGCTTCTACATCGGGACCAACGGGTTCATTACGTTCGGCAGCGGCGACACCGATTACGAGGAGTCCCTCGCCGACCACTTCAGCCAGCCGCGTGTGTCCGGATGGTTCGACGACCTAAATCTGGAAACGGGCGGGTCGCTGACCTGGAAGCAGTTGGCGGATCGCGCGACGATTACATGGCAGGACATACCGGAGTATGGCGCCTCGAACTCGAATACGTTCCAGATCGAGCTTTATTTCAACGGCGACATACGAATCAGCTACCTCGACATGGATGCAGGCGACGGGATCGCGGGGCTGTCCGCGGGCGAGGGTGTGCCGGATGGGTTTTTCGAGAGCGATCTGACGAGCCTGTTCGTCTGTGCCGAGCGGCCGCCGACGGCGTTCGGTGTTCTGCTGGACCTGCCGCCGGACACGCCGGCGCTGATCACGCTGCCCGCCAGCGACGACGGGTTGCCCGATCCGCCGGGCATGTTGACCTATACGGTTCTTTCGTTGCCGGAATTCGCCACACTGAACCATCCGGGCACGGGCCCGATCGAGACCGTGCCTTTCGAGCTCCCGAACGGCGACAACCAGGTCGAATACGTTCCGCTTCCGTGGTTTACCGGGGGGACGACCTTCGAGTTCAAGGCCAACGACGGGGGCATTCCGCCGGACGGCGGCGACTCGAACGTGGCCATCGTGTCCATCACCGTCGGCGGGCCGGGGCTGGTCTATGCGTTCCCGCTGGATGCCGATCCGGGTTGGACGCGCGAGGGTCAATGGGAGTTCGGCGTTCCGCTGGGCGGCGGGAGCAACAACGGTGATCCCACGAGTGGGTTCACGGGAACGAACGTGTTCGGTTACAACCTGGCGGGCGATTATCCCGACGATCTTCCTCCGACCCACCTGACCACCACGGCCATCGACTGCTCGGACGTGTTAGGAACGGAGCTGCGGTTTTACCGGTGGTTGGGCGTGGAGGGAGCGACTTACGATCACGCGAGCGTGTCGGTGTCCAGCGACGGCACCAACTTCACGACCGTCTGGGACCATGAAGGCGCCTCGACAAGTGACAGTTCGTGGTCGCAATGGTTGTTCGACATCTCGGAGGTCGCGGACGGTCAGGCGAACGTTTATATCCGGTGGACGATGGGACCGACGGACGACTTCATCAACTATCCCGGTTGGAACATCGACGACGTCGAGATATGGGGCGTTACCAGCCCGGCTGATTGCAACGCCAACGGGGTTCCGGACTTCCAGGACATTATTGACGGCACCAGCGAAGACTGCAACGAAAACAGCGTTCCGGACGAGTGCGAGTCGGAGCCGGCGATCACCAGTCAACCGGAAAGTGCCGAAGCGTGCTCGGGCGGCGCGGTGACCTTCTCGGTGACGGCCGCGGGGTACGGAGAGCTGGCCTATCAGTGGCGTAAGGACACCGTCGACATCCCAGGTGCCACGCAGTCGTCATTGACGATCGATCCGGTGAGTATCGGAGAGGTTGGAAGTTACGACGTCGTGATCACCAGCGACTGCGGGTCCACGACGAGCGACGCGGCCGCGCTTTCGATGTCGCCGCAACCGCCGGGCGCGGGGCCCGATCCGATCGCCCCGGATGCGGGAAGCGGAACCAAGAACCGCTACCTGTCGTTCAGGGCCGGCGAGCCGGGGCGGGTGCAGGCGGCGCAGGTGACGTTCGCGTCCCTGCCGGGACATGCGTACGCGGAAGGTCGGGCGATGTGGGTGCAAGAGCCGTACCCGATCACCGAATCCTCGGGTTCGGACGGACCTGATCCGGAGCCGGCGCACATGGCGGCCGAGTTGGGTTGCCTGCCCTATTACACGGACTGGAGCGCGCTTGGCGTCGTGGATGTCTACGACGACGGGATCGTTCCGGGCGGAACGTATGAGGTTCGCGTCATCGATGAGCTCTGTGACACGGGTCATGCGGGGAGCTATTCCGTACCGCTCAGTGTCGACATGACGGCACTGGGCGACGTGGCGGGTGATTGCGCGGATTGCCCGTGCACCGCACCGGACGGCGTGATCGACTTCGTGGACATCTCCGCGGTGGTCGAGAAGTTCAAGAACACCGTTTGTGAGCCCGGCGGGCCCGGCGTGCCGCGAAAGGCACGGGCCGACCTGACGAACTCAGAGCCCACGCTCGCCAAGCCGGACCACAAAATCGACTTCGTGGACATCAGCTACTGCGTAGACGCGTTCCGCGGCGAACCGACCTTGCCGCCGGGACCGCCGGCGACCGATCCGTGTGAGTAGCCGAACTGTAGCGAACGCCGAGTAGGCTGCGGGCGTAATGCGTGCGCCGGGACGCGGAGTCTGCAGGAGCCGTCAGCGGCCGATCTACCGGACCGTCCGTCGGTGCAGTGGAGGTGACACGATGGCGAAGTGGCCATTTCGCTTCGGTCGGAGGTCGGTCGGCGGTGGCGAGGATGGCGCCGCGCTCGGACGTGAACGATCGGATAACCTCGTCAAAATGCTGCTGTCGCTCGAAACGCGCACGGCCGCGAAGGGCGCGATCACCGAGAGGGGCGTTGAGGTCGTGCCGTTCTTGCTTGCCGCGCTGAAGGACCCTGCGTACCGCGTGCGTCGCCTTCCCGAGCCGCACACCGCGATGGAACTTCTCAAAGGGGGTAATGCTCGCCCTTTATTGGACGTGTTCGATTGCCTGGTGCACTATGAATCGCCCGAAGTGATAGCGGCCGTCTCCGGACTCTTGCACGACGCGGAGGACCAGGTCAGAAACGAAACCGCCCTGTTCTTGGGCACCGTTGCGAGCGACAACTGTATCGAACCGCTGCAGGCTGTGCTCAGCGCCGATGACGAGCGCGTCGGTGACCATGCGATGATCGGTTTGCTCCGGGTCCTCGATAAGAAGGACGTCTCTGGGCAGTTTCGTGACGCTGTCTTCGATGCGATCCTTCCTTTGGTTCAAACGGAGGACCGGTCGCAGGCAGCGGAGTGCCTTCTACAACTCGATCGTGAGCGTGCGATAGCGCACCTGACGACGCCGGAGGCACTCGCTCCGCGCCAGGCGGGACTGCACGAAACACTCCGCGCATTGCGGGAGGCGAGGGTCAAGGTGGATGAGGCGCCGCTGCTTTCGATCGTCGACGAACTCGAAAGTGACGATGAGACGTCCCCTCATGACTTCGTGCTCGGGGAAGCACTGCGGGCGCTGGGTCGATACGACTCGGAGCGTGCCCGCGACGCTATCCAGCGGGGACTGAAAGCGTCAACGGAGCGCGTCCGTGAGGGCGCTGCTATGGGCATGGCACTGAGCCATGGCGTCGAGGACGCCTTCGGAACCGCGTTCGACAAGCTGAACGAGGTAGGCTGGGAAGGCCTGACCGAGCCCCAGGCGAATGCTCTGGCGGTTCGGATTCTCATCGATGAGGTTAACAACGGCGGTTTCGACCAGTACTTCGCCAACAGTTCCGGCGATCAGTGGGAGATTGCTCTTGCCGGTTTCGAGAGGATCGGGGCGGGAACCGACTTGGCCTTGTTACGTCAAGCGTGCACGGCCTTCGAAGCCGGCGGGCCGTCCTCCGATCACGCGGAGCGAGAACACCAACTGAGACAATGCGAAGCTTTCCCTGACGACCTGGACGAGTCGTTTTTCGAAG
The DNA here is from genome assembly GCA_050050135.1 of Phycisphaerae bacterium. Taxonomy (GTDB): domain Bacteria; phylum Planctomycetota; class Phycisphaerae; order UBA1845; family UBA1845. The sequence continues at coordinate 4,014 of JASFUW010000009.1, read as the reverse complement.
ACCGAGACGGTCGCGAGGTGCTGCTTATCCGATACATCGCTCGCCACGCCGCCGACTTTCGGTAGCCGCGCCTAGAGGAACGCCGATGGGCAAACAACGGATGCAGATTATTGCGGGGCTCGTGTCCACCGTGTTCGGCGTCGGTGCGAGAGCTCAGCATGTTATCACCGTAGATGCCGGGGTCACGTATCAGACGATGCGTGGCTGGGAGGTTACGACGTTTATCGCCGATCCATGTGATCCTGCGTTGCCGGCGCTGCGCGATGCGGTGATCGATTTGGCAGTCAATGACGTCGGGATCGACCGCGTGCGATTGGAGGTCAGGAGCGGGGTCGAGAACAGCACGGACTACTACGCCGATTGGGTGGCGAACGGCTGCCCCGGACCGCCGGACCCGAACTACACCACCTGGCGGCAGAATCGTTACGCCACCGTAAACGACAACGGCGATCCCGATACGATCAACCCCAACGGGTTTAATTTCACGGAACTGGACTGGAACGTCGAGAACATCGTCTTGCCCATGAAGCAGGCGGTGGAAGCCAACGGCGAGAACCTGTTCATCAACCTCAACTACGTGGCGTTCACGTCTCAGATCGTCGGCGGGGCGTACCACCACGACGACCCGGACGAATACGCCGAGTTCGTACTGGCCACGTATCTGCACCTGCAAAGTGAGTACGGACTCGTACCGAATACCTGGGAGCTGGTGCTCGAACCCGACAACGTCAGCCAGTGGAACGGGACGTTGTTGGGCGAGGCGATCGTGGTTACGGCGCCGAAGCTGATCGCCAACGGATTCACGCCGAGCTTCGTCGCCCCGTCGAATACGAACATGGGCAACGCGATCACCTATTTCGATCAGATGATCGCGGTGCCGGGGGCGTTGCCGTATCTCGAAGAGTTTTCCTATCATCGATACGGCGGGGTCTCGCTCGCGAACCTGCAAGCCATCGCCGACCGGGCGGTCCAACACGACCTGAGCACGGGGATGCTGGAGTGGTGGTTCGACAACGGCACGTACGAGGTGCTCTATGAAGATCTGACCGTTGGCCGCAACTCGGCGTGGCAGGGGAGCGTCTTGTCGGGGCTTTTCGAGATCGACGCGACCGACCCGCAGAATCCGATCGTCGAGCCCAGCACGGTCACAAAGTTCAACCGGCAGTACTTCAAGTTCGTCCGCCAGGGCGCGGTCCGGATCGACGCCGGATCGAACGCGGGTCGGCTCGATCCGATCGCGTTTGTCAATTCGGACGGCGGCTACGTCGTGGTCGCCAACGCCGAGAGTGGCGGCAATTTCCAGGTCGACGGTCTTCCCGCGGGCACGTACGGGATCAAATACACCACGAACGCCGAGTACGACGTCGATTTCCCTGAGGTTACGATCGCCGACGGCGAACCCCTCGATGCCACCATCCCGCAAGCAGGCGTGGTCACCATATATGCCATCGACACCGGTGAGCCCAACGAAATACCGACGGTCTCCGCATGGGGACTGTTGAGCCTGGCGCTGTTGCTCCTCGCTGTCGGTACTGTGGCACTACAACGGTGTCGTGATCGGTGCCATAGCCCAACGTCCGGAGCGGGCGGTCCCTTCTGCATCTCTCCTTGACGAGGAGGACGCGGGGGCGGTCCTCGAGGCTGCGCGTGTACCGGAATCCAGAATCGCGACGATCGCAGGGAACTCGGGTTCGATCACGGCCTGGGTGTTCAGACGAGCGGTCGAATCTGGGTGAGGATGGCCCGTGCGGCGGCGGAGGACGCTTCGTGGAAGGTGGCTTCTTCCTGCGGGGCGCTGAGGACGAAATCGCCCGCCACCTCGAACCCGCCGACCAGACCCTTGCCGTCCGCGGTAGCGCGTCGCTGGTCGCGAGGGAACAGAAACACGGTCGGTTCACCGTCAACGGTTGTTGCCAGCAGGTTCAGGCTATGGTTTTCGGGATCGCGGGCGAGCCACTGTCTGGCTGCCCGGTCTGCGTCTTCCAAACCGCCATGGGTCGTCTCGAAACGCCTCACGAGGGTCGGATAGTTATCCTCTTGACCCGGTCTTAACGCCTCGATGGGCATCGGCGCCGTGGTGATCTGGAAGTGGAAGTGCCAGGGTATCGTCGCTCCCGCGCCGAGGCCGTTGTAGAGGACGCGGAACCGTCCGGCGGTCTTCCGGTGGAGCTGAAGCATGGCTTCCAATGCGTGGCGCGAGTAGACCTGATCCACGTGCTCGGCGGACATGACGGTGAAGTGGTCAGCCTCGATCCAGGCGAAGTTGGCCCCTGCGAAGTACCTGCGGCCGGCCAGGTCGAGCGGGACCAGCGTCTCCATCGGATGACACTCGGCAATATTGTCGGCGCAGAGGAAGCAGTGTCGGCCGGTCTTGTCGCGATCATCTCGGAAGAGTCTGCCGTCGTCGCGATCCGGGTTGAGAATGCCGCGACGCTCGAGCTCGGCAACGTCCCCGCGGAGTTCACGGTGGGGCATCCAACGGAACCGGTAAGCGACGCCGTTGGTGGGGTCGACCACTTCGCGCGTAGCAATCTCGACGGTGGACGGATCGGTCAGAAGGAAGCCGTCCCGACCCTGGTGTGCCCATGTTTCGATGAGCGTCGTGGCCAGCGTGCCTCGAGTGATCGCACCACCCTCATGCATGGCCGTCCTCCCCCTTCGCGGAAACGCCGAGGTCGGACATGAGCTTGGTGGCCATGTGCCCCCAGGTAAAATAGGGGACGGTGATCTTCAACGCTTCCGCGCCCATCGCCCGCCGGCGGTCGTCATCACTCAGCAGTCGTACGATCGCGTTCGCAAAGCCCTCGACAAAATCGGCGGGGACGATGATGCCCGCTGCGCCCACCTGAAGGTCCTTCGAGGGGTCATGGTCCCAGGCGATCCGCTCGGGCGTCGGCCCCAGCAGATATTCACACGCGAACGGCACCAGGTTGGACGCGATGACCGGTTTGGCCGTGGCGGCCGCCTCCTGTGCACTCATCCCGAAACCTTCCATGACCGAGGGGGTGCAGAACAGGTCGGTGACGTTGTACAACAGCGGCAGCTGGTCCCAAACGGAACCGAGGACGATCACGTCGTCCTTGACCCCGACTTCTTCGATCAGCTCCAACAATTCATCGTGCAACGCGCCGGCTCGGGCGTCGATCGAGACGAGGAGCATGGCATCGGGAATCTCTTTCCGCGCCTTTGCGAAGGCCTTGATCAGCACGTCCTTGCGCTTGGTGGTGTCCGTGCGAGAAATCTCGGTGACGAATTTGCGCCCTTTCAGCTCGCGCTCGCTGAGCCCGGACTGATCACTCAGGAAGCTCCAGATGGAGGAAACCTCGTCTTCGGTGCGGGGACGATAACGGACCTCGTCCACGCAAGGTGGGAGGAAGTACTTCGCCTCGTGTCCGTAGTCGTTGAGGAAGGTGTCACGGATGGCGGATGAGGTCGCCACCGCGCCGTCGATCTTCGTCAGCAGGGCGCGCTCGTGAGTGATCCGCTCGTCGATGCGGAGGTGCTCCCACGTCGACGGGTCCATGTTGCGTTTCTTCAGTGCGCCCAGCGAATGCGGGACCCATACGTGCGGTACGCGATGCTCGCCGGATTCGTTGAACATCGCCGCCAGCTTGCAACCGTCCCAATAGTGCGAGATGATCAGCTCGCACCCGTTTCCCTCGCGCTTCAGGCGGGTGGTCAGGTCCGCACACAGTCCGGGAAGCTGTTCGTTCATGTCCTCTTTGCGCACGAAATGCTCGAGGCCGTCTTCGATGTACATGATCCGGGCGTATCCGGACTCGTGAAAGACCAATCCGCGCTGCAACTTCCCGGTCTTGGGATGCGGGTAGCCGCCGCGGTTGACGATGGTGACGCGGTATCCCTGACCGACGAGCGTTTCGGTGAACTGGTTGACGTAGACGTTCTGCCCGCCCGTGTCGGTCAAACCCGGCACGACCTGCCACTCATGGACGCCGTGGTTGGTGACCATCAGCACGTGGGTACGCCGACTGCTGTTGAATCGCTCGTTCAATG
>JASFUW010000008.1:0-29260 GCA_050050135.1 Phycisphaerae bacterium | reverse complement strand
AGCGGAATCGGGGTATCTCCCACTTTGACTCCTTCCCGAGGATGACGGTTCCGTCGACGGCCGGGACGAACTTCTGCACCCATTCGGTCCCGTCGTAGTCGGCGCGATACTCGACGGCCTTTACCTTCTGGATGGCCTCCCGGGATTTCAGCAATACCTCGCGCCCGTCCGTCAGGTCACCGCCCAACGCCGGGCTCAGCACACACAGGCCGGCCAATATCGCAACGATCCGCTTCATCCGGGTTCTCCTGATAAGGCTCGCAGGTTCGATTTTGGAAACTGGACAAACCGGGATGTTAACCCCGGCGGAGGGCTCCGACCAGTAAGAACGTGTCAGCCCGGATCGTGCGGCCTGCTTGCGAAACGGGTTTAGAACAGTGACCCGATCTGGAAGCTGAAGATTTGCTCCTCGTCGTCGTCATCGCGGAGGACGGGGATGGCCAGGTCGAGTTCGAGCGGAACCGGACCGAACACCTGGATCGTGAAGCGTACGCCCGTTCCGATCGCGGTCCGCCAAACGCCCGAGCCGGCTGTGCCCGAATCAATGAAGAAAAGGCCGCGCAGGTTGTCGCCGTAGAGCGGGAACGAGTATTCGCCGGCGAGCAGCGCCAGGTAGTCTCCCCCGATGTTGTTGTCCTGCAAGCCCTGCCGTTCGCCCACGCCGCGGAAGTCGAAGCCGCGGATCGAACCCGTTCCGCCGGCGTAGAAGCGCTGGAACACCGGGGCGTCGCCGATGATCGCACCACCCTCGGCTTTGAGTTGGACCACGCTTTTTCGCTCGTACAGGTCGGTGTGCACCGTTTTGTACCACGTGTAGCGCGCCGTCGCCCGCCCGAAGGTGTGCTCGCCCGCGAACTGCTCGTAGCTCAACCGCAGGCGATCGCCGGAGGTGGGAACGTATCGGCTGTCGGTTCGATCGCGAACCAAGGCGGTCTTCACGCCGGTCAGCAGGTTGGCGCCCTCGTACTTTCGTATGTCGCGGGCGGCAAACAGCTCGAGGTCACGCAGGGAGGTGTTCTCCAGGCGAAAAGCGACCTCGCCCGACCAACCGTGAAGCAAACCCTGCTCGAATCGTTTCCCCACGCTCACGCTGGCGCCGGCACGGCGCTCGGAGTACCCGTCCCGTCCGCGGTCGAACAGATAGCCGCTGACGTCGAGCCGGAGCGGTTTATCCATGAAATAGGGCTCGGAAAAATCGATCCGGAACCGGTTGACCTCCGTTCCCGGCTGAAACTCGAGCCGCATCCGCTGCCCCGCGCCGAAGAACGCCCGGAACTTGATGAACTCCTTCCAGGTTCGCGGGGTGTCGAACAGGTCGAAGTTGCGGAGATCGAGAACGACGTTGCCCACCAGACCGCTGTTGCTGGTCACCCCGACGCCGAACAGAAAGTCACCCAGCCGCTCGGCCTCCTGGACGTCGATGACCACGTCGCGGACGCCGGGTGCGTCACCGACCGGATAGACCCGTGCGGAGCTGAAGATTCGCGTGTCCACCAGCCGCCGCTCGGCCTCACGCGCTTCGCTCAGGTCGAACAGATCGTCTGGCGGATAGAGGTTCAAGGCGCGCCGGACCACCTTGTCTTTGGTTCGGGTGTTTCCGCGGACGCGCACCTCTCCAACGCGGTACTGGTCCTGCTCGTTGATCTGGATGGTGATGCGCACCAGGCCGGGCTCGTCGGAGAACACACGGATCGGCCGCACCTCGGCGTAGAGGTAGCCCAACGTGCCGTACCGCGTCTGGATGGCCCGAGCATCCGCCTCCACCTGCCTGCGCTTGACCGTCTCACCGACCTCGGACGTCATCAGGGCGAGCAGCTCCTCAGCGGAAAACACGCTGTGCCCGCTGAACTCGATGGATTCGACGGCGTACCGGGTCCCCTCTTCGACGACGAAGATGATGGTCAGGTCCTTGCCGTTCTCGCTCAGTTCCCTGCGGTAGGTCGCCGTGGCGTCGAGGAACCCTTCGTCGCGGTAGTGGTTCTGGATGCTGACCACGTCCGCTTCAACGCGGTCTTCGTCGAAGGCTCCGGTCCGGAAGATCCAGAACGCCTTTTTGGTGTTGATCCATCTCTTGAGCGCCCTGTCGGGGAATGCTTCGTTGCCCTCGAAGCGAATCTTGCGGATGCGGACCTGCTTGCCCTCCGAGATGACGAACACCAGCTCGCCCGTCTCGCTCACTCGATCGCGGTCGTAGCTGACGGTCACGTCGCCGTAGCCCGCCTCGCGGTACATCGCCACGATGGATTCGCGCCCGTCGCGGATCGCGAACCAGTCCACGGGCTCGCCTTTTTTCTGGAGCACCTCCTTTAGGAGGTGGCTTGCGGCGAACTTCCGGTTTCCCTCGAATCGGATCGCCGTGACGGTCGGATGTTCTCGAACATCGAAGACCACCTGCACGCCGTCCGGCAGGTCGACGACCCGCCATGTGGCGGCCAGGAAACGCCGGGTACGCAGCAGGCGGGTGACGGCTGCATCGAGGGCGGCCGGTTCAAGCGGATCGCCGGGCGCTATTCGGGCTATGTCGCGGGCCAGAGTCTGTGACGTTTGCCTGAGTCCGAGGAACTCGACACGCCGGATGGTCCGCGGCGGTGGGTCCTGGGCGGAGGCCCGTGCCGTGACGATCAGGCAAGCCGCCGCCACAACCAGTACGACCGCTGCGACGATCGAGAACCGTTCCGTAGCGTGTTTACATGTACCTGCGTGGCTCAAATCGGTGTCCTGACCGCGCCGAGGGGGACGCACAACGTCTCTGCGCCAACAAACAGGGGATGATACCAACGCGTCGCCCGCCGGCCAAGCGTGACGCGTGCGGTCGTTTCAAGCGGCATTTCACAACGCGTGGCGTAAACCGCAAGAACTCGTGATACGCGGGCTGGACGCTTCGGTACACGCGTTGTCGTCCCGGGCGATCCCGGCGCGCCGGGAGTGTGCCCCGGCGTTCGACTTGACCACGGACGGTGCGACCCGTATCCCTTGGCGAGAGCGAGCACCGAACGCGCGGTTCGGGAAAGCGAACGAGAGGTGGGGCGATGCAGTATGCGATCATCAAGACCGATTGGGGACCCTTCGGGTTCGTCGCACGCAAGGGGAGGCTGGTAGCCACGTTCTTGTCGCGCGGTGAAACCACCATCCGACGGACGATCGGCGAACGGTACCCCGAGGCAACCGAGAGCCGGGAGTTGCTCCCCGGGTTCCAGGACGAGGTCAAGGCGTATTTCGCCGGGCAGAGGCGGAGATTCTCGATCGGGCTCGAGCTGTCCGAACAAACGCCGTTCCGGCAAGCCGTGCTGGACGCGTGTCGACGCATTCCGTACGGAAAGACCGCGACGTACGCCGATCTCGCCCGCGCGGCCGGTCGGCCGGGTGCCGCTCGGGCCGTCGGAAGCACGATGGCCAACAACCCGTTGCCGCTGGTCGTCCCCTGTCATCGCGTCGTTCGGGCCGACGGATCGCTGGGCGGATTCTCGTCGCCGAACGGTGTCAAGGAAAAGCGGCGCCTACTCGCTCTGGAGGGGGTCACGATATGAGCACCATGCGAACGGAACGCGGCGCCACGGTCGAGCCGACAGATTATGACCTGTCACGCCGGAACTTCTTACGGTCGGCGGTCGCCGCAGCCGCCGCCGGAGCAGTCGGGCCGACGCTCGCACGGGCGTCCGGTGACACCGACGTCGCATCCTGGTCTCGGACGCGCACGGGTCCGGTGGTGATCGCGAGCGCGAACGGCCTCGCCGCCACGGACAAAGCCGCGTCGATCATCCGCAACGGTCAGGACACCCTCGACGCCGTGATTGCCGGCGTCAACATCGTCGAGGAAGACCCCGACGACCACTCCGTCGGATACGGCGGCCTGCCGAACGAGGACGGCGTGGTCGAGCTCGACTCCTGCGTCATGCACGGACCCACCTGCCGGGCGGGGGCGGTGGCTGCCCTGCGCAACATCAAGACCCCTTCGCGCGTGGCCAAGACCGTGATGGAGCGGACCGACCACGTCATGATCGTCGGAGAGGGAGCGCTTCGGTTCGCCAGGGCACACGGGTTCGAGGAGGTGAATCTACTCACCGACGACGCCCGAAAGATATGGCTCCGCTGGAAGGAAACGCTCTCGGATCGGGACGATTGGATTCCGCCGCCCGACGCTCCGCACGACAACGAGCAGTCGAGCGTGCTCGCATCGTTCCCGTTCAGCTACGGCACGATCAACTGCTGTGCTCTAAGCCCGAGCGGCGACCTGAGCGGCGTAACGACGACCAGCGGGTTGAGCTTCAAGATTCCCGGTCGCGTTGGCGATTCGCCGATCATCGGCGCCGGGCTTTTTGTCGACAACAAGGTCGGGGCGGCCGGAAGCACGGGGCGGGGCGAAGCGGTGATCAGGATTTGCGGAGCACACACGGTCGTGGAAGGAATGCGTCACGGCATGTCGCCCGTCGAAGCCTGCCTGGCTGCGTTGAAGCGGATCGTCGAGACCACCACAGAGAAGCGACTGTTGAGGAAGGACGGCCGACCCAACTTCGACGTCAAGTTCTACGCGGTCGCCAAGGACGGTCGGTACGGCGCCGCGGCCATCTGGTCCGGCGCCAAGTGCGCGGTCAACGCCGACGGCTCAAACCGCCTGGAGAAGTGCGCTTACCTATACAAAAGACCCAAGGAAGAAGAGTGAAACCGAACAGCGTGAGGCGGAGTGCGGAGCTTCCAATCGCGATTCGCCGTTCAATTTCAGCCAGGTCCCGCCTAGCCACAATTCTTCGGCCCTCACGTACCACCGCCTCTGGTGGCGAAGAAGATTGCGATCCCCGCCAACAACAACACGCCGATGAGTCCCCAGTCCATAGTCTGCCTTCCCAAAATCCTCGATCCGAGATCACTCTGGTCTATCGGAGATTAGTGCCGCCCGTCTGTCTTTCACTCCGCATGTCGTCGTGCGGGCATCTTGCACCCGCCACGGTCGAATCCAAGCTACTACATATACGCGGCAGGTTGGCGGCATGACAAGTTCGGACACGCGCACCGGCATTATCCTCCAGTCTCATGGGGCAGGACCTGTCCGCATTCCGGACACCGCGGCTCAGTGAGCCCGCGAAGCGAATAGCCACACCGAGTGCAGTGCCCCTCAGCCGCGTCAGCCACGCGAACCCAGAACCTCCGCAGCATGTACACCCCCCAAGCCCAAAGAAGCGTCCAGCACACCATCGACCCGCAGAAATAATAGAACGAGTCGCCCATGGACAGCAGGCCCACCGCACCCCAGGCGCGCACGCCGAGTCTCAGCAAGACCAGCAACAGGTATAGCGCCGCGATGATACGCAACGCATGGGCAATCGCGGTCAATCCGAAACGGCGGCAGAGATGCCTCAGGTACAACAACCCGACGAGCGTGGCCCCGACGCCGACGAAGTAGCTCGGCAGCACGAAAAAGAGTTCGCCGGTCACGTCGAGTGTGAATTCCGATACGCCCTGCAGAACCGTAGCCGCAACCTCCAGCGACGCCAGGATACGTAGACCCACGCGCAACCCCTCACCCGGAGCGCTCTGTCCACCACCCGCATGCGGCGCGGTGAGCGCAAACACTCCGACAAGCAACGGCCAGCTCGCGGCGGTCGGAATCAGGTGAATCCACCTCAGCGTCGAATGCGTCACGGTCGCCCCGAAATAGTCGCCTAAGAACGGAAGCACGAACGCGGCTGCGTTAGTAAGAACAGACGAGGCCAGCATCGTCCAGAATAACAGCAAGGTGCCAAACCGGACGCGCGTCAGCCAGGCACCGTTCAGGCGTTTGCTCAGCGTAGGGTCGACGTCGGAGGATGTGGTGAAGGTCGGCATGGAGGGTTTGCTCATGGGCACTCTTGCGCCACCTACGAGCCGGCGATCAATGCCACGGTTGTGGGACACGGCCACGTCGCGGACCTGGCGTGAATTGTACCACAGCCTGGCGCGCAGCACTTGCTCTCGCCGGACTCCGACTTTCTTGGTGACCCGGGCGGGTCGGTCGATTAGAGTACCCAAGGTCTTGCGGGAGACGGGTCTGACGGGTGGAAGAGGCGTCTGGGCCGTCGGTGCGCGGTGGAGACGTCATGGGCGAACGACGCAGGGAACAGCGCCAGGTCACGACGGATCACGAGGTCCGCTGTCTGACCGAGCTGCCGGACGGAACGGTGCTCGAAGGGACGGTTGCGGACTATTCCAAAAGCGGCGCCCGAGTCGCGGGGCCGACTCGGGGCATCCGTATCGGCGAATCCGCCCGGCTGACCTTCGTCTTCCCTACCCAGGAGCGAGTCGGTTACGAATGCAGCGTCATTCACGTTGCCCCGGACGGTGATGCCTTCGGCGTGGCGTTCAGTTCAGGACCCACCCCAATCAAGGTACTGGATGTCTGAGCACTGCGGACACCGGACGGACGAGGTCCCGACGGGCGAGAGGACATACGGGCAGTGAATGACGTCGACGCCGAGGTCAGGCTTTGTGTGTACCGCCGCTTCATCGAATCGGGCCGGCCACCGACTGTTCAAGAGCTGGCCGGCGCGCTGAATCTCACGTTCGAGAAAGTGGAAAAGGCGTATCACCGCCTGGATGAAGGGCACGCGCTGGTCCTCAAACCGGGCACGCTTGACTTGTGGATGGCCATGCCGCTTTCGGCGGTACCGACGGATTTTCGCGTGTCGGTGGCGGGTCAATCGTGGTGGGCCAATTGTGCGTGGGACGCCCTCGGTATCCCCGCCATGCTGGGCCGTGACGCCCTGATCGAAACCCATTGCCCTGGCTGCGACGACCCTGTGACGTTCAAGGTCATCAACGGCGGATTGGAGCAAGACCCCGGCGTGGTGCACTTCGCCCTCCCCGTTGCGAAGTGGTGGGAAGACATCGGTTTCACCTGAGCCACCATCCTCTACTTCCGGTCGGAAGATCACGTGGATCGCTGGTGCCGAGCGCGCGACCTGCCGCGCGGATCGGTGATCTCGTTGGACCAATGTTGGCGTCTCGCACGAGCCTGGTATCATGACCGCCTCGATCCTGATTGGCGGCGAAAAACGCCGGACGAAGTGACGGTCACGTTCGACAGCATCGGTCTGTGCGGTGAGTTCTGGAAGGTGGAACCGCACGGGCAGAAGAGATGAGACATAAGAGACGAACGGCGTTACCCTGGGTCTCTAATCTACAATCTGTAACTCTCAACTTTCATTGTGCCATGCCGTCGTCAAGCACTAGAGTCCCCGTCGCCCTGATCATCGCGACCACTTCCCTCGTAAGCGGGTGCTTGGGACCTGATTGCCCCAACGACCCGCTGAGGACTTACGACCCGACACAGGGGTATCGGTTCGACGCGCTGGAAGCGGGCGAGAACAACAGCGACGCGCTGTTCGTTTGCGTGTCCTTCTCCGGTGGCGGCACACGCGCCGCGGCGTTTGCCTACGGCGTGCTCGAAGGGCTGCGCAACACGCCGATCCCCTCGAGACCCGGCGCGGCCATGTTCCCTTTGCTCGACGAGCTCGACATTATCTCGTCCGTCTCGGGTGGGTCGTTCACAGCCATGACCTACGCCCTCCGGCACGAGGGAATCTTCGATGGCAGGTTCGAGCGGAAGTTCCTCAAACGCAACGTGCAACGGGACCTGATTCTCAGCGTCCTTCACCCGAAGTACCTGCTACGCCTGCCGCTCATCGCGCTCGATCGGATCGACGTCGCCGCCTACTACTACGACCAACAGATCTTCCGGCGCAAGACGTACGGTGATTTGCTCGAGGCGAAGCGCCGACCCTTCGTGGTGATCAATGCCACAGATATGACACGCCGCCATCGATTCGCGTTTACCCAGGACGATTTCGACCTGTTGGGGTCCAGGCTCGATACCCTTCCCGTCGGTTGGGCGGTGGCTGCGTCGTCCGCGTTCCCGCTGCTGCTGAGCCCGCTCCGGCTCGAGTATTTCCCGGGTGAGCCCATGCTGGCGGCGATCGAGACCGTGCTCGACGCTCCGGAGCACCAGCGGACCCGACGTCACGAGCGGTGGGCAGAGAGTCTGCTGGTGGACGTTGAGGCGGCCGGCGCGAGACCGCGCGTGATCGACGCGGAGAATCACCGATACATGTATCTGCTGGACGGCGGGTTGGCGGACAACCTCGGCGCCACCCATTTCATCGAGAGTTACCGTCGAGGTCCTCTCCGCCGGAGGCTCGAGGCGGGGGAAATCGACAAACTGGTCGTGATCATCGTCGATTCCGGGACCGACCCGCCGCTTGACCTCGAGAAAAGCCCGTCCGCACCCGGTCTGTTCAGGGTCGGCGAACGAACCGGAACGACGGCCATATTCAACTACAGCGAAACGCTGACCGAGATCATCAAGTACGCGCTGCTGGAAGCCTCCGATACGCTCCGCGGCGCCGGCGACACACCCTGCCCGGACGTTCAGGCCCCTTCCGCGCCCCGCGCGGCGGCGGTGGACACCTACGTCATCGACCTGAATTTCCGGCAAGTTACTGACAAGAAGAAACGCGGCGACTTTCTCTCCATGATCGCCAGTTTTTTCCTGCTGCCCGAGGACGCCGACGCCCTCATCGAGTCCGGGTGCGAGGTTCTCATGCAACACCCGGACTTCATTCGCCTGGTCGAGGACCTGAACGGCCGACCCCCTGACCCGAGCGTTTGCGACCGACGCCGGGGCGGATGACGTTCGGCCGGGTTGCGCAATACGCGGCGAACTAGTGCACGGTCACGCCTTAATCTGCGGGTTCCAGAAGACCGCTTCCTCACGGGCGCGGCTCGGAAAGAGGCCGCTCGCTACCCGCAAAAATACAGTTGACGCAGCACTAGCTGGCACTAAGGCTTCTTGTTCCGCTCGGCAACCCGTGCGACCAGTATGCCGAGTTCGAACAGCAAGAACATCGGACCGGCCAGAAGCACCTGGCTGATGACGTCGGGCGGTGTCAGCATAGCGGCAGCGATGACGGCGGCCAGCAGAACGTACCGCCGGCTCCGGGCCATCGCCGCGGTCGGAACGATCCCGCTCCACGCCAGGAAGAACACGACAACCGGCGTTTCGAACGCAATCCCGAACGCCAACGCCAGCATCAGCACGAACGAAACGTAAAAGTCGATGGCGAACTGGCTGTCCATCGTGTTCTTCCGCGTGCCCGGCTCCAGGGCCATCGACATCGGTCCTTCCGCGGTCTGCACGACCAGGCGGTGCCATTCCTGATTCACCCACACGTCGCCGGGTTTCGGATCGGTCGGCTCCTCGCGAACGAGCGGAATCCGGACCGGATCGGGCAGCTCGACCGTCGGTTCGGGTGCTTCCTCTTCGGGCATCAGCAGCTTCTGGAACACCGTGGGCGAAAGCTCCGGCGTGCCGAAGGCCTTGTTGAACGTCACGAAGAACTGGAGCACCAGCGGGAGCACGATGAAATACAGAAACAGCACGCCCACCACGAACAACGTGACCGAAACCGGAATCAGCGCCTGCACGAACCGCCGCTCGTGTTTGTAAAGTCCGGTAGCCACGAAATGCCACATCTGATAGAGCAGCCACGGCATGGCGAGAATCAGCCCGGAAAGGATGCCGATCTTCAGATAGGCGACGAAGGCGGCTGTCGGCGCCAGCACTTGCAGATGCGGCGGGAGCCCGTTGACGTGCTGCACGAACAGCAGCGGGAGGCAGAGAATCTCGAGGATGCGCTTCCCGAAGATCAAAGCCACGATCGTCGCGAGGACCACGCCCGCCAGGCCGCGGATCAGGCAACTGCGCAGCTCCTCGAGGTGCTGCCCGAACGACATCCGCGTCTTCTCGACGACGTCGTCCGTCGAGTCCGGCTCGGTCGGTTCGGGGGGTCGCGCCTGATCGTCTTCCATCGGAGCGGATTCTAAAAACGTGCCAACAGAGCGTCAAACACCGCCCGCTGGACCTCTTTGACCGACCGCAAGGTCCGTCAACCGCCGGGCCGGCGGAGCGACGGATCACTTCAGACTCGGAACGGGAATCCGGTTGCTGTTGAGTGTGGTCGAGAGTACCTCGCGCGGCAGGACCGCTCGGAAGACGGCCGGCACGTTCGCATTGTCGGTCAGCGGACCACCTTGCCGCATCTGCCATTGGCGATCGCACAGGTTCGAGTACCCGAAGTGTATGGTGCCGTGGGCGGCGTTCAGGTCTGCGCCCGCGTCTTCGAGCCGACGTACGAGTTTATCGATCCCGAGGCTCGCGAGGTCTAACGTCCCGCCGGGTGGAACCTCGACAAGCAGCTTCGCATCGAAATCGCCCCACGAACCGTTGGGCTCAGTTTCTTGCGGGATGCGTTCGGTTTTCCCATCGGCCTCCCAGATCCAATGGCCGACCGCGAACGGTGCGGATGAGCCGAAGTGTTTGTTGATGACCCGCACCCGATCGTAATGGTTCGTGATGCTCGCGACGACCCGCTTATCCCGGCGTTGGATCGTTATCGAGGCTTCCATTCCGCTCCGCGCGACGGTCTTGGGTGCACTGGTGGTTACGGTGATCGAGGCGGTGTTGCTCACTACGCGGCCGACGCCCTGTTCGATCAGTACCTCGTCGTTCCAACGGGGGACGTATTCGAGCTTCACCGTGTAGGTTCCCTTATCCAGCAGACGGTACCGGGCCCACCCGCGATTGAACGCCCGAACGATGAAAGTCACCCGCTCGCCGGGTGCGAGGACGCTGGCGGGTCCGCCGTCGAGTCGGCGCTGAACGGCCGCGACCACGTCCGGACTGTCCCTGATGTCGTCTACAGTCAGGTCCAAGTCGAGCCCGGCGTCGCCGTATACGTGGACCAGGTCGCCTACGTCGAGCATGTCGCCGACTTGCCGTGCGTCGTCACCCGGCTTGGCGTCGTCGGAACGCTCGATCTCGAACGGGACCCGCGTGGGATACTTCGTTTGGTTGAGCATCGTGATGTGCAGGTCGGTCGGCTCGTCCCAGGCGATCTTCGTTTTCGCGAACGCGAGCGTCAGGTCCACGCCGTTGAACATCAGGCGATCGAGCACGTTGAGGATCGCCTTACATCGCAGGACGCGCTCGATGTCGTCGCTTTCTGCACCGGCTTGAAGCTCCTCGCGTGCGGATGCTCCCACGGTGCAGAGTCGGCGCGTGGCGAAGAGCCGCCGTTCATACGAGGGGTGACTGAGGTCGTTGATTAGCGAGACCATCTCGTCTCGACTGGCCGGAGCGGTCAGGCCCGGCTCGTCGGAGGTCCGTGCGTAGACCGTCGCGCCGAGGCAAACGGCGGCGACGAGTACGCACCGACGACATCTACACGTCAGAGTGTTCATCTCGTTCAAACCTTACCCGGTCATAACGCGTGGGCCTGGCTTCATCGAGCAGCCGGTCCGACCTCGCGTTGGAACATCCGTTCAAGGGCGGCAGAGCACTCGCCTCGCCGGCCGCCCCTGAAGTCTACGTGGTTTGGCGTTGCGGCTCAAACGCGAGTTCGTCCACCGCGCCAAGGCAGTGCTGTCGTGTGGCGGCGCGAGCGTCTGCTGCGCGTGGCGTCGGCGTTCGCCTCGCCAACCTTCTGGTTTTTGTTTCTCCACACTGGATACAGGAAGCGCCCCGTAGTTGGAGGCCGGCACGTTCCGTCCTAAAATGCGCCGGTGTGCACGGCGACGCCAAAGACGGACGCTTCCGCGGCACCTGGGAAGGGTGGCCTCGCCGGCGGTGTGGACGACCACGGGTCGGTCGCGTCGACGCCCGATCTCCGCGTTGAACGAACGACCCGGTGGCGGTTTGCCGCGCCGATCGCCCTGGTGGCGGCCATCTTTGTGGTGTTCATGCCCGCCCTGGACGCCGGTCTCGTTCGTTGGGATGACGATTACATCCTGTGGAACATCACGCAGTACCAGACCGTGAGCAAGGCCAGCCTGCGGTGGATGTTCACGACGTCCTACGCCGGGCACTTCCAACCGCTCACCTGGCTCAGCTACTCGCTCGATTGGGCGTTGTGGAAGCGGCAGGTCTTCGGGTACCACCTGACCAATGTCGTGATCCACGCGCTGACCGCGCTGACGTTTTTCTTTCTTGTGCGTCGCCTCCTTGCGGAGGTGAACGGGGGTGCGCCCCGCAGGCGGTCGTTTGCCGTCGTTTGGTCGGCTTTTTTCGCCGCGTGTGTGTTCTCCATGCATCCGCTGCGGGCGGAGACCGTGGCGTGGTTGGCGGCCCGGAGCGGGCTGTTGGCGGGTCTCTTCTACGTCGTCTCCGTGGGACTCTATGTTCACTACGCACTCGGCGATCGCGGCGATCCGTCGGTCCGCAACGAGAAATCGCGCTGGGGGGCGTATGTGGGTTCGATCGTCGCCTGTGTTCTCTCGCTGCTGGCGAAGGCTTCGGCGGTCACGCTCCCGTTCGTCTTGTTGATCCTGGACGGTTATCCGTTGCGGCGGCTGGGCAAGGGGAAGATGCCGAATCGATGGCACTTGGTCTTCCTGGAGAAAGTGCCGTTCGTGGTGCTCGCGGTGGCTGCGGCGTCTCGTGCGTACGTCGCCCGCCGGGAAGGCGGAGCGCTGCAATCGCTGTCCGAGCACGACGTCGCCGCGAGAGCCGCCCAGGCGCTGTATGGCCTGACGTTCTACCTGGTCAAGACCGTGTGGCCGACAAGGCTGGGCCCGCTCTACGAGATACCCGAGCGGGACACCCTGCTGGGTCCGATGCTGTGGATCAGCGTGGTTGTCGTCTTGGGTGTCGCGGTCGTGTCGATCTCGCTGCGTCGACGGTGGCCCGCGTTGCTCGCAGCGCTTGCCGTCTACGGCGTCGTTCTCGTTCCCGTCTTGGGATTCGTGCAGAGCGGTCCGCAGCTCGTGGCGGATCGTTATAGCTATGTCGCTTGTCTGGGGTTCGCGGTGCTCGCCGGCGGTGTGGTCCACGCACTCTTGCGTGGGCGGGTCTGGAGCCGCGGCGGCAATGGGCGTGCGCTTCTCGCGTTCGTTTGTTTCGCCGTGATCGCGGTATTGGCTCGGGCGACGTTCGTTCAGGCGAATTACTGGCTGGCCGGGCATACGCTTTGGGCGCGCGGCGTCCAGATCAGTCCGCAGAGCGCGATCGTGCACACCAACTTTGCCGACGCACTCATGCGGCTCGGGATGCTGCGTGAAGCGGCCGAGCAGTATCGGATCGCGTTGCGACTGGACCACCGCGATCCCGTCGCCCTGCATCACTACGGGAACCTGCAAAAGGGAATGGGCCACTATGACACCGCCATCCGCTACTATTCGCGGGCCCTTTCGGTCGACCCCTATCGACCTCGCGCCTGTCTGGACCTCGCCCACACGCTGGCTCGGCAGGGGCGACCGGACGTCGCCATCCGGGTGCTTCACCAGGGCATGACCGACAACCCGGAGGCCCTCGATCTGCCCGCGTATCTGGCGTTCCTTCGCGCGTCGCACCCCGATGACCACGTTCGAAACGGTGAGGAGGCCATCCGCTGGGCGCTCTACGTCAACAGGCGCAACGGCGGTGATCATCTCCCCACGCTGCTCACGTTGTCGTGTGCATTGGCAGAGGTCGGCCGGTTCGACGACGCGATCGAAACCGCGGAGCGCGCGCAGTCGCTGGCTAAGGCTCGCGGCGACAGGCAGGTGGCAGCAGACGTCCGTCGGCGATTGGCTCTGTTTCGCCGGCACCTTCCCTTTCGGTTCAGCGCCGACGGTCCCGACCCCGATCGCCGACGAAGATGACGGTTGGGGACAGCGGCCCGTTCGATCGCCGCTTCACGACGGCAGACCGTAGCCGGCTGCACGATCCACGCAACCCTTGTCCGTTCCAGAATCGTCGACATGCACGCACCGCGGAGGCGCCGGCGGCGTATCACTCACAACCGTCGAAGCGATGGATCGAGCGCATCCGTGACGAACATGTGACCCGGCTCGTGCGTGACGGCGAAGTCGAGCCCCGCGCGGAGGATGATTTCGATCGGGGTGACTCCGCACGCCCAGAAAACCGGCATCTCGTCATCGTCAATGCTCACCGCCTCGCCGTAATCCGGTCGGTTAAGGTCGGCGATCCCGAGCTTCTCGGGATGCCCCACCAGGATCGGCGCTCCGTGCGAGTGCGGGTAAGCGTCGGTTATGGCCGTTGCCGCCTCGGCTTGGCGGAGCGTCATCGGTCGCATGGACACGACCAGCGGGCCGCCGAACCGACCCGCCGGCTGGCAGGACACGTTCGTGCGGTACATGGGTACGTTGCGATCGGTCTCGATGTGCCTGACCGGGATGCCGGCTTTAAGCAGTGCGGCCTCGAACGTGAACGAGCAGCCGATAAGAAAGGCCACGCATTCGGCATCCCAGTGGTCGCAGATCGAAGTCGGCGTGTCAACGCACGCACCCCTCTGAAGGACCCGGTAGCGCGGGAGGTCGGTCCGAAGGTCGGCGCCCGGCGCGTGCCTGATCGGCACATAGTGCCCGGGACGGGTGACTTCCATAACCGGGCACGGTCTGGGATTCAGTCGGCAGAATTCCTCGAACTCGCGCGCAGCGTTGCTGCGCAGAACGACAAGGTTCGCCTGCGCATAGCCCAGTGCGACACCCGCTGTCGGTCGATCGAACTCGCCGGATCGGCACAACGCCCGAATCTGCTCACCCGTTGCCTGTGCCAGGTTATCGTGAGTTCGGCACTTGGCCTCATCGGCGTTCGGCGATTCCGCTGAGCGAAAGGAGCGAACCGACGGGGTACCATCTTGCAGGGCACGGGCGATTTGCTCGGTTTCCAAACCGCACAGTCGGGCTGCGATCACCGTGGCGAGGACGTTTTCGGGAAAGCGCGGCGCGGCTTCCCCGACCGTCTCGACGTTCCCGTCCACGTTCAACCGGATCACCCCGTCGAGGAGCCACGCGCCACGGTCGACCGCCTGCTGCGTGGAGAAAAAGAAGCTCCGGCCCTGCTGCTTCCGAGCCAGCATCCGCAAGCGGGGATCGTCGAACGGCAGGATCAGGGCGTCGTCGGGGTTCTGGTTCATGAAGATGCGACTCTTGATCCGCACGTACTCCGCCACGGAACGGTGTCGATCGAGGTGGGCTTCGTCGATGTTCAGCAGGATGGCGATGTCCGGGCGAAAGTGAACCACGGTCTCGAGTTGAAAGCTCGAGACGGCGACGGCGGTCGCTGACGCGGGCATGGGCTTTGGCCGAGGCTCCGCCGAGGTCCTCATGCCGAGCAGGAACGAGAGCGGTTCGCCCTTGTTGCCGCCGATCGACATCGGTCGCCCATTGACGGAGAACACACGGTGGAGAAGCTCGACCGTCGATCGTTTTCCGATCGTGCCCGTTACGGCGATCAACGGCTTTACGTTCGGCGTGCCGGCACGGACGCCCAGCTCGAAGGCAAGCTCCAGCTCGCTGATGACGCCGATCCCGCGACGGTGCAACCGGTCGATGATGGGGCTGTCGGCCGGTACACCGGGGCTTCGTACGACGAGGTCGCATACGCCGAGGAACTCGATGCTGTGTCCGCCGCTCTCGACGCCGGCCAACTGTGTGCCGGGTTCGAGTGTCACGGCTCCTTCATCGGATACGCACACGCGGTGCCCGCATCGGGTCAACAGGGACACCGCCGCCCGGCCTGTCTTTCCATAGCCGAGCACCCCGACGATCAAGGGTTCGCCCGCAGACAGCGGCGACGGCGTGAGCTGACGGCGGATGCTCTCCAGCATGCGCAGGCTGATCGCCAGATCCACCCCGTCGACCGTGGGCTCTCGCAATCGTGTGACGCCGTCGACGGCTCTGCCCTCGCGCACGATGCGATACACGTCCCGCGCGGCGTCCCGGGCGGTGGGAAGCAGATCGCGACCTTCGAGCACCGACAGCGCCCCCGTCAGACCGTACGCTCCCCAGTTCGAGACCCCGGCTGCGATGCAGAA
This sequence comes from Phycisphaerae bacterium, assembly GCA_050050135.1. GTDB lineage: Bacteria > Planctomycetota > Phycisphaerae > UBA1845 > UBA1845. The sequence goes on along the minus strand of JASFUW010000008.1, from coordinate 13,418 downwards.
GTCCGTCGACACCACCGTCGCGATGGTTTGCCCTTTTTCGATGGTCGAGGCTGCGTCGGCGAAGACCTTGCCCATTCCGATCTCGTTGCCGCCGTCGCCGATGCCGATGGTCGTCAGCCCGCGCCGTCCGGCTTCGATAAAGAGGTCGTCGAGCGGGGCGGTGACGTCCGTAATGTCATCGCCGCGCATGTTCCTGTATCTTCCTTCACGTCCGCGACCGACCCGCTCGATCGACACGAGGTGCGTCGGTCGGGCGGTGTCGAGGTAGTCGTCAACGTCGACCACAGGGGTCAAGCCGAGCGCCGCGAACAGGGGGGCATTGGGCGAGTCGGTGATGTAGTCGACGTCGATCCCGAGTGCCGAGAGTGCGGCACCGAGGACTTTGGCGCCGGGCGGGCCGTCCGTCTCCCCCGCACCGGCTTCACGGACGAAAAAACCGCTGACGATGCCGACGCGTTTCGCCAGACGCAGCGACTGGGCGGCCAGTCGAAGCTGATCCGTCACCACCAACCCGAACACGTTGCGCTCGCCCGGATCGCTGGCGATCAGGTTCTCGATGGAGCTGATCCGCGGGTTCATGGTCACGATTCCGCGCCGGGCTCTGCCGAGCCGAACCCGCCGCCGCCGGGTGTCTCGATGGTCAACCGGTCACCCGGTGCGACAGCGGTCACCGTGACCGGGGGAAGTTCCTCTTCGTTACCGGATTCCTTGCGCCACAGGAGGTTGCGTCCCGCTCGCCCGTCACCGCCGCCGGAGAGCCCATAGGGTCGGCTCGTTCGACGCTGACTGAGGATTGACACTTCCATCGGGGCTAGAAACTCGATCTCGCGAATGACCCCGCACCCGCCCCGGTAGCGACCGGTTCCGCCCGACCCGTTTCGGATCGCAAAACGGACGAGTCGCACCGGCACGCACGCTTCCAGCACTTCCGGGTCGGTCAACCGGGTGTTCGTCATGTGGGTGTGCACGGCATCCGCCCCGTCGAACCCGTCCCCCCCACCGGCCCCGCCGCAAACGGTCTCGTAGTAACTGACGCTCCGGTTACCGATGAGCAGATTGTTCATGGTGCCCTGGCTTGCAGCCACCGTGCGCAAGGCGCCGAAGACGCAGTCGACGATCCGTTGCGAGGTTTCCACGTTCCCGCCCCCCACGGCTGCACACGCTCGCGCATCTCGATACGGTGGCGGATTCAGAAAGCACTCGGGTAGTGTAATCTCCACCGGCGCGAGCACGCCAGCGTTGAGCGGAATGTCCTCGTCGATGAGGCATCGCAGGCAGTATAAGACGGCGCTGGTCACGATGGCGCGGTTCGCGTTGAGGTTGCCGGGCAAGACGGCCCCGGTGCGCGAGAAATCGAACGAAGCCGCATCACCTCGAATGGTTACCGCCAACCGAATTTCGGCTCCGTTGTCGAGCCGGTCCGCGAATGCATGAACGCCGTCGGGCAGCCTGCCCAGCGCCCGGCGCATCTTCTGCTCGGCGGCGAGGCGGATATGCTCCATGTAGCCGTGAACGACGTCCAGTCCGTATCGATCGACCATGGCAGCGAGTTCGTGAGCGCCGGTCTGGTTGGCTGCCACCTGGGCGATGATGTCCGCGATGTTGTCGTCCGCGGCGCGCGAAGGATAAGGCGGCGCGGTCAGGATGGCTCTGAGCCCGTCTTGTTGCGGTCTTCCTTCCTTCATCCACTGAAACGCGCGGATGACGACACCCTCTTCCGCGAGTGCGGTCGAGTCAGGGGCCATCGACCCGGGTCTGGTTCCGCCGATCTCGGCGTGATGGGCGCGGCTGGCGACGAAGAAACGCAGCTCGCGCCCCCGCCCGTCGTGGACCGGCGTGACGACCGTTACGTCGTTTAAGTGAGACCCGCCGCGGTAGGGGTCGTTTGTGATGAAGACATCGCCCGGTGCGAACGAATCGACGTCCTCCATAAGTGCCTTGACGCAGTCACTCATCCCCCCGAGGTGCACCGGAATGTGGGGCGCGTTCGCGACCAGATCGCCGTGGGCCGTGAAGACAGCACAGGAAAAATCGAGCCGTTCCTTGACGTTCACCGAAAGAGCGGTTCGACGGAGGGTCGTTCCCATCTGTTCGGCGATCGAGGCGAACTGATTGTTGAACAGTTCGAGCTGGATCGGGTCAGCCTCGGTCGAGACGGTCGGTCCCGCGCGTTCGGTTTGCGTGTCGGTGAGCACGACGTCGCCACGTTCGGTTACGGTCGCTTCCCACCCGGGGTCCACCACGATGGTGCTGGTGTCCTCGACGATCACCGTGGGGCCGACCATGCGCCGGCCGATCGTCAGGTCACCTCGCAAACAGAGCGGCACCTCCATCGGCCCCGCGTCCACGATTATTCTCGTGGTGCTGCGCACCGTACCCGATGCCGTACCGCTGACACTCGGATGCAAGGCGACATGCTCCGCCCGGGCAGACAGCTCGACGCGCAGGGCCCGGATTTCGATTGCCCGATCCGAGTGGACATAGCCGTACAACCGGCGGTGCATCGCCTCGAACCGCGTCTTCGCGTCGCTGAAGGGCTCAGCCGGCACGGTCAGCGGCGTGGCTTGGCCGGCGTACAGCAGGTCCATCGTTCGCACCGGGCTTGCGATCGCGTCCGGCGAGGCGCCTTCGGCGATCAGCGCCTCGCGCAGTTCGGCGGTCATCGCCTCGAAGACCGGTTCTTGGACGGCGGACGCTTCCGGGGCGAGCGGTTGCTCCACGCTGCGCTGGGTGATCCGCTTGACGTCCGCGACACCGATCCCCACCGCGCTGAGCACGCCGGCAAACGGGCTGCAAAGCACACGCCGTATGCCCAAAGAGGACGCGATGGCGCAGGCGTGCTGGGCGCCCGCACCGCCGAACGTCGTCAGGACATAGTCCCGCGCGTCGTACCCCTTTGCGATGGAAATGCGTTTGATCGCTGCCGCCATGTTGGCATTGGCGATCTTGATGAATCCCTCCGCGAGGTCGACGGGCTCGAGCTGCGATCCGGTTTCGTCGTTCACCTGCTGGCAAAGTGAACTCAGCTTCTGTTCGACGATTGTCCGGTCGAGCGGGAAGGGGAAGTGCTCGGGCACGACCCGCCCGAGCAGCACGTTCATATCGGTGACGGTCAGCGGCCCGCCGCGCCGGTAGCACGCGGGACCGGGGTCGGCGCCGGCGCTTTCCGGGCCGACAACGAGCTTTTGCCCGTCGAAGGCGCAGATGCTGCCGCCGCCCGCAGCCACCGTTTCGACCGCCAGCATCGGTGCCATAATGCGGACGCCGGCTTTCACCGTTTCATACTGGTATTGAAGTTCGTCCGGTGGTTCGTCCACGCGGGAGACGTCGGTGCTGGTCCCGCCCATGTCGAACCCGATCGTCTTGACGAAACCGGCTTGGGTGGCAACGTGGCGACACCCGACAACACCGCCGGCCGGGCCGCTCAGAATCGTGTCCTTGCCCGCCGCGGCGGCGGCGTCCACGAGCCCCCCGTTGCTGGTCATCAACTGAATCCGCGCATCCGGCAGCGAACGGCGCAACCGGGCGACGTACTCCTCGATCACCGGTCCCAGGTAGGCGTCGACCACCGTGGTGTCGCCGCGCGGCACCAGCTTCTGCATCCGCGCCGCACGCGAAGATACCGAAACGTGCCGGAACCCGACCGACTCCGCGATGGATGCGACCAGCTCCTCGTGAGCGGGGTTTACGTACGAATGCAGCAGACAGATCGCGACGGCTTCGATACCGGAGTCGCAAACCTCCTCGAGCTGTTTGCGCACGATGCGCTCGTCCGGTTGACGCAGCACCTCGCCACCCGCGGCCAACCGCTCGTCGATCTCGACGACGCAACGCGCCAGCTCGTCGCGTTGCCTGATATTGAGTTCGAAGAGCTTCGGGCGGTCCTGGTAACCGATCTTCAAGATGTCGCCGAAACCCTTCGTGGTGAGGAACGCGGTCCTCGCCCCTTTGCGTTCGAGCAGGGCGTTCGTCGCCCGCGTCGTGCCGAGGCGGAGGTCGACGGGGCCGATCGAATCGCCCAGACCGAGCCCCATCAAGCAGCGGATGGCGACAATCGGTGCCTCTTCGTCGCACCGCAACTCATACGGGCAGGGACCGCCCACCGATGCTGTCAAAGGGCGATCGAACCACAACCGACCCGTCGCGGTATCGAACCGCTCGACGTGCACCCCTTCGCGATCGCCGGTCTCGGTACCCTGGATCGACGATGACAGGCCGCTTGAGCCGACCAGAGCGAACTCGTAACCCGCCCACAGGCCTTTCGGATCACCCGCGCGTCCGCAGTCGATGATGCTCCTATTATCCGGCTGAACCTCCCCGACGCCCCGGATCGCCCCCGAACTCAGCAGCTTATGGGTCAGAACTGTCCCGTCCGGCCGTCGGGCGAGCACGTCGGTGAAGGTGCCGCCGACGTCGATGAAAAACTGCCATCGATCACACGGGTGGAGGTACAAAGTACGAATTACGAATTACGAATCACAGACTACGAATGACGAGTCGCAGTTTAGGAGTTGCAGCGTTTGGGCCGCGGTTCGCGCTCCTTCTGCATTCGCTATCCGACATTCTGCATTCGGACGTTAGGTCTTCCCGTGACACTGTTTGTATTTCTTTCCGCTTCCGCAGGGACAGGGGGCGTTGCGGCCGACCTTGGGCTGCTCACGACGGATGGTCTCGACGACGCCCTCGACGTTCTGGGCTTTCATGGCTGCTTCCTGATCGCGCGATGCAGCCGCAAACCCGCCGCCCGTGGAATCGGCGTGCCGAAACGCCAAGGCGGGACGAGCGGCGCCCGGCGCGGCTCGGCCTTCATCTTCCCCCGTGCTGAGCCGGACCTTGAAGATGATATCCGTCACGCGGGCGGCGATGCGTGCCCACATCTGCGTGAACAGCTCGCGACCTTCGATCGCGAACTGGCTTTGCGGGTGCGTCTGGTCCCCGCCGAGCGGGCGTTGCATGATCGCCGTCTTGAGATGATCCATCTCGAGCAGGTGGTCTTTCCATGCCTGGTCGTAGAGTCTGAGCAGGACGAACTGCTCGAGGCGCGTCAGCTCCCATCGCAGCATTTCGCGACCCTGAGCCAGCAGCGCGCCGCGCAGGTCGCCGTTGCCCTCCTCGAAACGGCGCTGGTTCCACGCAGGCCCGAAGCGCTGCCGAGCCCAACTCACGACTGCCTCTTCGTCCTTGTCTGCGACGTTTTCGTCGATCTCTTTTTCCAGACGGTCCTCGGCGTATTCGCGGGTCAGGGCGATCAGCGTCTCGCGCAACTCCGACGGGGAACGCCCCTGCACGTCCTCGGTCGACCAGCTTACGCGGTACTTGTAGCGTGCCCAGTTGACCACCGAATCCGCAGCCGCCGCGTGCCCCGTTCCCTCGGCGCCGAACGCGTTCTCGAGACACCATTCGACCGGGTAGCAAATCTCGCGCTCACGATACGCATCACGCACCCGTTGGCGCAGAAGCTCGGCCACCTCCCGCTTGGGCATGTCGGTCAGCTCGTCGACGTCGAGTTCGATGCTGAACTTGGCCCGCGCCCAGTCGGCCAGCGCCCGCAGCGGGAACTCGCGGTCGAGGTAGATTGCGATCCCGCTCACGTCGACCTTCTCGTAGTGTTCCTTGGCCGCCTCGAACAACGCGTCTTCGATCTCGCTCGGTTCCATCTTCCGCAACTGGTTCTGGCTCAACGGAACCTTGAACGCGCGGTTGGCCCAGTGCAGCAGTCCGCCGAGGTCCCACTGTTTCGGCGGCTCTTCCGGATCGATGTATTCACCGATCGACGTTCGGACCTGGTCGTGCGCTTCATCGACCGCTTTCCGGCGGATGCTCTCCGTGGCGGTCTCCACATCGTCCATGTTGATGTCGTCTTCCGAGATGGTCAGGTCGAGGTTGTTGCGACACCATTCACAGATGCAGGTGCGGTCATAGTGTCCGCTCAGAAACTGATCGAGCGTGGTCTGGATGGAGTTCTCGATGGTCTCGAAGATCAGTCCGGGCAGGTCGCGTTCCTCGAGGATGCGCTGCCTGGCCGTGTAGAACTCCTTTCGTTGATAGTCCATCGGCTCGTCCCATTCGAGCAGGTGCTTGCGCGTCGAGAAGTTTCGCTCCTCGACCTTGCGCTGCGCTCGCTCGATTCCCTTGGTGAGCCGTTTGTCCTCGAGGCTGGTGCCCTCGGTGAATCCGAGCTTCTCCATCATCTTCAGCATCCAGTCGGGCATGAAGAGTTTCAGCAGGTCGTCCTGCAGCGACAGTGAGAACCGCGACGAACCCGGGTCCCCCTGCCGACCGGACCGCCCGCGGAGCTGGTTGTCGATCCGCCGGGCTTCGTGCCGCTCGGTGCCGATGATGTGCAACCCGCACGGTACGTTCAGCGCGCAAACCTTTCGTCCCAGCTCGGGGAAGCGCGGGTCGATCTTCGGCTTGAAGCAGTGGGCACAGTTCGTCTCGGGATCGTAATCTTCGCATCGGATGCAGCACTTGGTGATACCCACCGGGTAGAGCGGGTTCGATTCGGCGCCCTCCGGCAGCGTGTCGGGCACGCGGCACTTCGGGTAGACCACGCCGACGCCGAGCTTGATGTCCGTACCTCGACCGGCCATGTTGGTGGCGATGGTCACGTTCCCGCGCGGCGATTTGTCGCCCCCCTTGGTGGGAACCGAGCAGTGCCCCGCCTTGGCGACGATCTCCGCCTCGCGGGCGTGGTTCTTGGCGTTGAGGACTTCGTGCTCGATTCCGTACCGTTGGGAGAGCAGCCGCGAGAGCTTCTCCGAGTTCTCGACGCTGGTCGTTCCGACGAGCACCGGCCTGCCGCGCGCCAGGTCGCCCATGGCCTCGTCGTAGGTCTCGAGCATGAACCCGATGACCTTGCGATCGTTGAGCTCGGCGTTTTTGAACTGGCGGATGGCCTCGTCGATCCGGCTCGTGTCTTCCCCCTGCTTCTCGAGGATCGGCTTCAGTGCCATAAGTACGTCAGCGAGCAGGAAGGGGTCCGAAGGCCGACCGCGGCGATGCACTTCGTGGATCTCGTCCACGATGGCGGTGTACTTCTGGTCGGTGTCGCGGTACATCTTGTCGTTGTGGTCGACGCGGTTGACGGGGCGGTTGGTGGGAATCTCGATCACGTCTAGGTTGTAGATCTTGTCGAACTCGGTCGCTTCGGTCATCGCCGTTCCGGTCATCCCCGCACGAAGCGGATAGAGCTTGACGAAGTTCTGAATGGTGATCGTAGCCAGGGTCTGGGTCTCTTCCTTGACGCGAACGCTTTCCTTCGCCTCGACCGCCTGGTGCAGTCCGTCCGACCATTGGCGCCCGTGCATCAGTCGACCGGTGAAGGGGTCGACGATGATCACCTGCCCCTCCTGCACGACGTAGTCCTTATCGCGCTCGTAGACCTTATGGGCCCGGAGGGCGTTCTCGATCAGGTGGGGCCATTCCATGTTGTCGCCGCTGTACAGGCTGCCGATGTCGAGCAGCTCCTGGGCGATGGTCACCCCTTCGTGCGTGATCCCGACCTGTTTTCGTTCGGTCTGAACGATGAAGTACCGTCGATACTGCTCGGCGGGGGAAATGCGCAGGATGTCGTTTTCGTAAATCTGGATCGCCTCGACCTGATCGTCGGTCAGAAAGTCGGGCCCCAACGTAATGCGCGGCACGCCATCCTCCCCTTCGGGATCATCGTCGGAGGCCGGCTCGGGTGAAGCCGGCGAGGAACCTTTCTTTTCTTTGTAACCCAGGATGTTCATGGCGTCCCGAAGCTTGGGAATGTTGCGGGTGTCGCCGTCGAACTTGGCGACCGTGGCGCTGACCTTCCGATCCCAGCTCTTCTGCCGACGGGCGAGCTCCTCCGCCACCTTGTTGGCACGGGGGTACCGGGTCACGTCATCCGAGGTAGGTCCCGAGATGATCAGCGGCGTCCGGGCTTCGTCGATCAGGATCGAATCGACCTCGTCCACGATGACGTAGTCCAACGACCCCTGGACCTGTTCCGCGTACTGTGTCTTCATGTTGTCACGGAGGTAGTCGAACCCGAACTCGCTGTTGGTTCCGTAGGTGATGTCGCTGCCGTAGGCGCGATGACGGATGCCCTCGCGTCCGGCGGGGTCGACCATGGCCTGGATGTATCCGACGGACACGCCGAGCAGCTCGAAGATCGGCCCGGCGAACTCGGCGTCCCGCTTCACCAGGTAGTCGTTCACCGTGACGATGTGCACTTTCCGCCCGCACAGCACGTTCAGAAACGCGGCGAGGTGGCAGACGATCGTCTTTCCCTCGCCGGTTTTCATCTCGGCGATCCGCCCTTCGAAGAGCACGCGCCCGCCGATGAGCTGGCAGTCGAAGTGGCGGTGTGCCTGGGCTCGGCGCGAAGCCTCGCGGAGCAGCGAAAACGCCTCAGCCATCAAGCCCTGTTCGTCGAAGCTCTCGATGATCCTGGCGTTTCGCTTGCGGTATTCGTCTTTGTAGTACTCTTCGACGCGGCTGGCCGGATCGAGTGCTTGCCACCAGCCGTGCAGCGGCGCCATCACCTCGCTGACGGATTCCCGCAAGCGGTCGGCGTGTTCCTTCAGGTCAGCGCTGAGCTCGAGCCGGATTTCCCGGCGCTTCGCGGCACGCTCGTCATCGGGAAGGTCGTCCACGTTCTCTTCCTCGATGCGACGGGCGTAGTTTTCGTCGAAGTTTCCGCGCACTTCTTGCTCGCGCGCGCCGACGGGTCCGACGTGCCTGCGGTAGACCTTGAGCAGGCGTTCGTTGCGGGTTCCAAAGATCTTGCGCGGCAGCGCTTTGACACCGTTGATCAGCGCTGACGTCGTACTCGTAATGGTCATGCTTGGATCACCAGATCACTCTGTCACGGACTTGTCGAAATCGCACATATCACAATTGACGCACGCAGACGCTGCAAGGAGATGGGCGGAAGCTAAGGACCGTGCAGACTGCCGACTCGTGCGATGGTGATCATGCGGGTGTGCGAGACGGTCGCGACGTAGGCCGTCAACGGAAGCTTCAAGATACTGAAGCGAGCGACCGCGGCGGTCGGTGTCGTGACCCCGGGCGACGCGGTGAAGTCGGCCAGGATCATCGGGGCCACCGTCAACGCCGCCGGCGAAACCGCATGAACCGCAGCCTTGCCGCGCCGAGCGTCAAGCCGATGGCTCACCACCAGCGCCGATGCCAGCACCATCAGTCCGAGTGGTGCTACCAGCGTAAACGCCGAACGGCGTACCGCACGTTTGGATGAGACCGCCGACAACATGGCCGAGGATTATACACCACCCACGGCGACTGTGAAAAACAAACCCCGGTCGATCCTTACAGGAATCGACCGGGGTCTGATCGCAGTCCTAACGGGGCGGTTACCGCCTAACGCAAGCGCCGGCGGCGACCGGACAACAGCGTGACCAGCCCGAGCAGCGAGCCGAACACACCAGGAATCATCCCCATCCCGCACGGGTTGGGCCTCGGCGCCGGCGCCTCGTCGTCGATCGGGCAGCCCGTCGCGTCAACGGTCTCGCCCGCTGGCGTGTTGGGGCAGTCATCGTCCGCGTCCGCGACACCGTCCCCGTCCCCGTCATTCTCGCCCGGCTGCGGTGCCTGCGGGGAAATGGTGATCGTCTCCGGCCCGGCCATCGCGACTCCGCCGCGGAGATCGTCCACCGTAAGCTCGACCGTGAAGGTGCCCGGTTCATCGAACAGCCGCGTAACGATCGGACCGATCAGGGTGTCGACGGGCAAACCGTTCTTCTTGAACTCCCAGGTGAACTCCAGCGGGTCGTTGTTGGGGTCGAACGAGTTTCGCCCGTCGAAGGTCAACGACACCGGGGCTGTCCCCGAGCGCGGACCCGTCGCGATGTGCGCGACCGGCGGAAGGTTCCCTTCGTTGTCAGCCACCCCGACAAGCTGAATGGCGTCCGCCGAGGCGTTCCCCTCATCACGGACCGTCAACCGCACGATGTAGCTTGCGGACCCGTCCGGGTTCGGCTCGTCATAGGTGTGGGTGGCGACCTTTCCGACCGCCGTGGTCCCGTCACCGAAGTTCCAACGATAGGTCAGACCGCTCGACGGACCGTCCGGGTCGGTCGATCCGCTGGCGTCGAACGTAAACAGCGTCACCTCGGCGTACCCGTTGGGCGGGTTGACCACAAACGCGGGGATGGGCGGCGCGTTCTCGACGACCACGGGACCGTCGTCCGGGATGCTGACCGCCCGGAACGTGCTCCGCGAGTTTGCCGGACTCTCACTGTCGGTCACTGTCAAGCTGATGGCATAGGTCCCCGGTTGGTTGTACGTATGCGTCGCGGTCATCCCGGTGGCTGTCGTTCCGTCCGCGAAGTCCCAGGCGAACGAGGCGATCTGCCCGCCCGGCGGATTGTCGTGGGAACACCCGGCATCGACCGTGAACTCCTCACCGAGACGCGGAACCGTGGGGTCGGTCTCGAAACACGGGGCTTCCGAGCAGATGTTGAAACAGGGCGTCGGGTCGGAGGAGCCCTCGGATGCTTCACGGATCGTTACCGTGGTCGGTCCCCAGACGACCTCTCCGCCGCGCGGGTTGCCGCCGCTGTCGAGGTCCCTCAAAACCGCGAACGTCTGGTAGGTTGCCGTGGACTCACCGGCGGGCAATACATATTCGTGGGGCACCAGCCCGTCACCCGCCACGCCGCCGATGCCGTAGGTCTCGTTCGGGGTCCCGTCGCCCCAGACCCACTCGATCGACAGCGTGTCTTCCGGATCGGGGTCGAAGCAGTTTATCGAGTTATAGACCACCGTGAACGGGTCGGACCCGGTGAGCGAAGAGTGCGTGATGTTGGCAACCGGCAACGAGTTGCCGACCATGATGGTCACGGTGTCGCCGTCCGATTTGCCGCCCGAGTCATAGACCGTCAACGTTGCGGTGAACTCGCACGGGTTGCTCGTGGTGCAAAGCGATCCGTCTTCACGTGCCGAGTAGAAGTGGCTCGTGTTGACGAACGCCGTTCCCGGGTTCAGGGCGTCGTTCGCAGAGGCGCCGTCGCCGAAGTTCCAGACGTACGTCATCTGGTCGGCGCGGTCTTCCGTGTCCGTGGATTGCGCGGCGCTGAACTCGACGGTGAGTGAACAGTACCCCAACGTGACGCACTCGCTGCTCGGCGGACCGCTTCTCGGCGAAGCGGTGACCAGCGCCTGGGGCCGGTTGTTGGTCACGTCGATATCCACCGACGCCTCCCCGAACCTTCCGGTCCGCGTATTCGTAACGCGAAGAACGACGGTCGCGAGTCCGGGCCTGTCGAACGTATGCTGGGTCTGCGATCCGGTGGCCGTGTCTCCGTCACCGAAGTTCCACAAGTACGAGAGCTGTTCACCGTTCGGGTCGGTCGATGACCGTCCGTCGAACCTGACCAACAGTGGCGGGTCCCCGGCGAGCGGAGTCGCCGTGATTCTGGCCGTCGGGTCCTGTTTCACTTTCCCGTCGAGGATCGTCACGCTTCCGCTGACCGCCGTCTTTCCCGTGGTCACGAAGCTGAAGGTGTCGCCTTGAACGAAGGGTCTCGGACCGGGATTGATCGTGAACCGGACCTCGCCACCCGCAGAGCTATAGGGCAGACCCGTACGGGCCAGCGGATACGGCGGATCCTCCGGGTCGAACGAGTCCGGTATCGGCTGCGTCAAGGTGCTGAACACGGACCACGTCTGGGTGTTCGCATCGATGCAGGTTGCGGTCCAAGCTTCCGAGCGTGCCCGGTGACCGGAGATGTTGACGGCCTCCGCGGGGATCACGCACGTTACGCCCCCGCAGTCGGACGAATTGTTGCACGGGGCCGCCCCCAGCGAGCAGGTTCCGAAGGTCAGCGTTCCGTCACCGACGTTGTTTCGTCCCGGACGTGGGTTCGTAAACGACCGCTCGACACCGTCCGCCCCCAACCCGGGGATGAGCTCGGCAAAGACGACGTAACGCCCGTCGGATATGGCGGTAATGTCCCAATCGATGGACAGGTTGTTGGTTCCCGGAGTCGTCGTACGGCGCTCTCCGATGAAGTTGCCGTCGATCGATGTATCGTGTCGGCAGAATTCGTTCGTGGGACAACCGCTGTCGTCCGTGCACGACGTGCCGCTTACGCTGCACTTCTTTTCATCGCGAAGGTAGTACAGCCGGACCGTGGTTCCACCGAACACGTCGGTCGCCGTGAACGTCACCTTGTAACGCTCGCGCCCGTCGTTGTTCTGGGAAACGCCCCCCGGCGGGTGCTCGAACCGCAGGCTCGGGATGCTCGGGGAGACCCAGGTGATGTCGATCGCCACCGACCCCTCGCCGTCGGGCCTGATGTCCGAAATGTCGATTCCCGTCCAGGAATTCTGTGCGTACCAGCGGGCGGCGGGGTTGCTGTCGAAGTTGAATTCGGTCGCGCCGGTGGTCCCGGGCCAAGGATCACCCGCATCGCCCCTGTTTTCGCACAGGTCGAGCTCACCGTCTCCGTCCGCTTGGATGATATGGAAGGAGTACCGCGTACCGGTGATGTTCGACGGAGGCCACGCCTCGGGGTTCGAGCCCACGTCCGTATGTTGGATCAGCATGCCCGCGCCGGGCAGTCCGGCGTCGAGCCGCGGCGTGTCAAAGCCCCGTCCCGCCGACCAGAAATAGTATCGCTCGCCGAGGTTGTTCTCGTTCTCCAGGAAGTAATAGCTGTCCCGCACGAACTCCGACCGCGGCAACGTCAAGGTCTTCTTCACCCCGGGCGTCAGAACCGTCGTCAAGTCGATCGGAGAGGTCCACTCGGTGCACGGTTTTTCTTTCAGGATCGGCGACGGGTGTACGAACCCGCCGCTCGCCATGATGTCCCACGCCCCGATCGGGCAGTTGATCACCGGTCGTGGCGGCGGTTCATAGACGTCGTAGTCGTACAGATCGGGGAAGCCTTCCCACGCGTGGAGATACTCGTGCGCGGAGAACCGACTCTGGAATCCGGTGGGAACGACTGACCCGCTCTCCCCGGAGACATCCAGAGCGTGCACCAGGTTGTGGAAGAAAAGGTTCCAACTGAGCTGACCTGACCCGGCGGGGAAAATGTCCGCGGGGTCGTCGGCATCCTCGTTATGGATCGGGAGAAACTGCGGCGAGAGGTTGAACAACCCCTGGCGATGGGCGGCTCTCGGGAGCAGTACGATTCCCGAGAGGATGCCTCTGGCCTGGACCGAGTTGTTCGGGGCTGACGGGACGTTGGCGTCCACGAACTGCGGCGGTTTCCAAGCCCACAGTGGTCCGCCTTGCCCCTGTGCGCTGCACGTCACGCGATCCATCGCCACCGGGTCCACCCAGTCGTCGAAATCGAGCACCTGGTCGAGTGCCTCGACGCAGTCCTCCATCATCCGATTGCGGTTGAACGGGTACGCGCTCTGGATGCCGTCGTTCGCCGTGCCTCGGTGCGAGTCCGATACGTAGTTCGCGGAGCCGG
>JASFUW010000007.1:0-30361 GCA_050050135.1 Phycisphaerae bacterium | reverse complement strand
CTACGGCGAACGTGGCGCGGAGTCATCGGTACGACTCCGGCTGTTCGCCGTCGTGGCCAACGATCCCGTCGCTCGCGATTGTGCCGTCTCGCCGAGAATCAGTCGGGCGAGCGCCCTGGCTTCTCCAACGTGAAGGTCATCCGGAACGTCCTGCCCCGTGGTAACATATGACAGCTTGGCACCTGCGCGTTCGAGGCACGTAAGCATGAGCCCGAAGCCGACCGCCTCGTCGAGCTTCGTGAAGATGACACGGTCAAAACCGAGTTCACGAAAGCGATCAATCGTTTGCCTCAACACCGCCTGCCCGCAGGTTCCGGCAAGTACCAGATGGAGTTCATCGGGACGGACCAAATCAAAGAACCGGCCCAGCTCTTCAATTCTCAACCGGTCGCGCTGACTTCGCCCGGCAGTATCAATCAAGACCACGTCCCGGTCGTTCATGTCAGCCAGAGCGTCCTTGAGGTCTTCCGGCGAATTCACGACGCGGAGCGGCACGTCAATAATTTCGGCGTAGGTCCTGAGCTGGTCGACCGCGGCAATACGGTACGTGTCGATCGTGATCAGGCCGACGGCGCGATGTTCGCGGAGACACAGGTTCGCGGCGAGTTTCGCGACGGTTGTTGTCTTCCCTACGCCGGTCGGACCAACCAGAGCGATAACCGTCGGTCGATCCGTGTTGGTCAATTCAATGGGACCGGCGGCCGGCAACCTCGCCTCGATAGCATTCGCCAAGTAGCGCCGCACGGCATCGGGGTCGCGTAACCGGGCCGGTTCCAAGTCCTGTTTGGCGGCGGCCACGATCTGCTCGGCGAGTTCCTCGGCGACGGCGTTTCCGACCAGTGTCTGGTACGTCTCGTAGAGTTCGTCGGGAAGCCGCTCGGCGCGTCCACGACGCGTTTCACGAACGAGATCACCGATCAGGAACTTCAGCGACGTGACTTCTGAGAGCAACGACGTCGACTCGCGGCCCTCGGTCGACTGGGGTCGTGCGGACACGGGGTTGGCAGCTCCTTCTGCGCGCTCGGTCGTACCCTTCCTGGACTCAAGTGTACGACATGGAGAGGGCGAAGGCAAGTCCGGCATCGTCGCCGCCGCCGTGATTTCGACGCAGCTTCTCGCGCCGACACCCAAGAGACCGCCGCGTGTCACCGTTTTCGTACTGAGAATGACGGCGTGCGGTCCGAACTGGCGCTTCACTTGCTGGAGCGCCTCCGCCATGGTGTTTCCGCGAAACGTCTTAGGTTTCATCACTCAAGGTCACCATTCCGTGCGATTCAACTTCAAATCCACGAACGATTTCGTTGTATGACAGCACTGGGACAGTGGGCATGCGCAGCTCGGTCATCCTGCGCACCCACGGACAAATCTGCGGAGGACACAGCAGCACGGGGGGCCGGCCGCGGGTCACCGGTGTCGCCTCCACCTGTCGGGCGATCGCGTCGACGATCTTCGTTTGCAAGGCAGGCGGCAGCGTGAGCACGGCGCCGCGTTCGGACCGTTCGATCCCCGTGGTGATCAGCTCTTCGAGCGAGGGATCCAGGGTAACGCAGTGGATTCTGCCGTCATCGCCCTTGTGCTGGTGGCAGAGGCTTCTTCCCAGCGCGTTGCGGGCGTATTCGGTGAGAATCTCGACGTCCTTCGTTCGCGATGCCACGTCACTCACAGCCTCGAGAATCGTCTCGAGGTCACGAATCGGGACACGCTCCTTCAGCAGCGATTGCAGAACGCGCTGCAGTTCCCCCGGTTTGAGAATCTCGGGGACGACCTCCTCGACGAGCTTGGAGGCTCCCTCGCGGAGGTGATCGAGCAGGCGGTTGACCTCCTGGCGTGTCAACAGTTCGTCAGCGTGTCGTTTGATCAGCTCGGTGAGGTAGGTCGCGATGACGCTCGACGGCTCGACGACGGTGTAGTTGCGGTGCTCGGCATCGTGGCGGTGTTGTTCGTCAATCCATAGTGCGGGGAGACCGAAGGCGGGCTCGGTGGTTTCGATTCCGTTGACCGGTTCCGTGACCGTCCCACCGTCCATCGCGAGCAGATGACCGGGCATGACCTCGCCCTCGCCGATCGGAAGCCCGCGCAGCTTGACACGGAACCGGTTGGGTTCGAGCTGCATGTCGTCGCGGATGCGGATCGGTGGCACGACAATGCCCAGCTCCTGTGCGATCTGCCGGCGCAGGTTGGTGATCCGGTCCAGCAGGTCGCCGCCTTGCTTTCGATCGACCAGGCGAATCAACCCGTATCCCACATTCAACTCCATGGGGTCGGGGCTGAGGTGCTTTTCGATGCGTTCGGCGGCAGCGGGTTTTGTCTTCGCCGCGGCTGCCTGGGCTGCGATCACCTGGCTCTGTCGGGTCAGAAAATGGGCCATCACCAGGCAGGAGATCATCAGAAGCGTCAGCGGCCCCTTGGGCAACGGGGTCAGGGCGAGCGCGCAAAGAAACGCCCCCGTCAGCGCCAACGCCAGGGGCTTCGCGGTCAACTGCCCGAGTAGCTCCTCGCCGAGGTCCTTCTTCTCCGCGGATCGCGTGACGATCAGCGCGGCGGCGATCGCGACGATGAACGCGGGAATCTGCGACACGAGTCCGTCACCGATCGTCAGGATCGTGAACCGACGAACGGTCTCGCTCAGTGGCAAACCGAGTTCAACGAGACCGACATAAACGCCGCCGAGGATGTTGATGAGCGTGATGATGATCCCGGCGATGGCATCACCTCGGACGAATTTGCTGGCACCGTCCATCGCTCCATAGAAGTCGGCTTCGCGCGTGATTTCGGCACGGCGCTGTTTGGCTTCGTTTTCAGTTATCACGCCGGCATTGAGGTCGGCGTCGACCGCCATCTGCTTCCCGGGCATGCCATCGAGCGTGAATCGGGCAGCCACCTCGGCGATCCGCGTTGCGCCCTTGGTGATGACCACAAACTGGATGACGACGATGATGGCGAAGATGATGATGGCGACGGCGAGCGACCCACGAGCCACGAACCCGCCAAACGTCTCGATCACCTGTCCGGCGTCCCCGTTCGTCAGGATCAGACGGGTGGTAGCCGTGTTCAGCACCAGGCGGAACAGCGTCATGCCCAAAAGCAGCGACGGGAACGAGGAGAACTCGAGCGGTCCCTCAAGGTACATCACCGACAGCAGGATGACACCCGACAGGCTGATATTCAGCAACAGCAGAAGGTCCATCATCCCCGTCGGCAGGGGAATCAGGATCACGAGAATGAGACTCAGCGCAAAGGCGGGCAACAGCAGCCCGTAGTGCCGCGACAGCTTCGAGAAAACCGAACGTTTGATAAAGTCAGTCAGTGCCATCGTTTGGTCGCATCAGACGACGTCGTTTTCCTTACAACATCCCTACCATCTGGGTCTGCGTTCGCACGGGTGATCGTCCGGTCAGTTCGTAGACGTAGGCCAACACCTCCGCGATTGCCTTGTATAAGCGTTCGGGCACGTATTGACCGACGTCGACGGCCTCGAACAGTGCACGGGCGAGCGGCGGCCGCTCGACGGTGGGGACCTTGAATTCGGCCGCGATCCGACGGATGCGCAACGCCATCTCATCCGCGCCCTTCGCAACCACCTTGGGGGCGGCCATGGTCTCGGGATCGTAACGAACCGCGACGGCCACGTGCGTGGGGTTGGTCACGACGACATCGGCGGTCGGCACGTTTTTGCGGAGGCGCTGCGTGGCTAGCTGTAGCTGAATCTGCCGTTGACGATGCTTGATCTTCGGATCACCCTCCATGTTCCGCAGTTCGTCGCGGACCTCCTCCTTGGTCATCTTGAGGTCCTGCACGTGCCTGAACCGCTGCCAGGCGTAGTCGAGCAGCGCGAGCACAAGCAGCGCGGCGCCCAAATAGATGGCCAGCTTCAACAACAGCCAGGAACCCAACCGGAACACGTCCGCGAATTCGAGCGTGAACGCGTGGACAACGGCGGCGAGACTCTTATACACCACGATATAGGCGACCAGCGCGACGACTAACAGCTTGCCGAAGTTGATGACCGCCAGCATGACAGAGCGAATCGAGAACATCCGTTGCACCCCGCTGATCGGATTGACCTTGCCGAGATTCGGTGCGAGCGGGTGGAACGTGAACAACACGCCGATCTGCGCGACCAGGGTCCCAACCATCGCGACGAACAGGATCAACAGGAACGGAACGACCCGCTTCAGTGTCTCGGTGACGGCAGCCGCAGCGAAGGGGAGCACATCCGCGACACCCGATGGAGTGTCGCCGGTCAGTGCCGTCCGCACCATGGCAACCATGGTAAACCACAGACCGGGCCCGAGCAGTGCGAGCGAAAGGAAACCTGCGAGCAGGAGCACGGCTGCGGTCAGGTCCTGACTGCGGGCAACCTGCCCCTTCTCGCGGGCCTCTTTTCGACGTCGCGGCGTCGGTGGTTCGGTTCTTTCGTCAGCACCTGCAGCCATTACGACACCACCAAGTAGTTACGTCCCGGGTCAAGCCCGAACGTCGTGCGGACCAGGATCACGCCATCCCAGATCGCATCTACCAAAATGCCTTCACACGCAGCGAGCGCGACCGCGGCGACGGCCAGGCCGATCAGAAGACGCAAGGGAAAACCGACGGTCAGGATGTTGAGCTGCGGCATGGTACGCGACAAAAACGCGAGCGCCACCCCCAGCATGAACAACGCAATCAACACGGGGCCAGCCAACCGTATGCCGAGCATGAACGCGGCCGCCAGCATCTCGACCATGAGCACCAGGACAGTTTCGTCGGCCTCGAACGAGAGAACGGGAACCACCCGGTAGGTGTCCAGAAGTGCCGCCATTGTGGCACGGTGCCCTCCGATCAAGAGGAACAGGAGGATCAAGGTCACAGAGTACACTTGCCCGACGACGGAGACATCCTGGTTTTGGACGGGGTCGTAAACGTTGGCGAGCGCGACGCCCGCCTGCCTGCCGACGATCAGTCCCCCAACCTCCGCCCCCATGAGCAAGAGCGTCAAACCCAGCCCGATGGTCGCACCGATCATCATCTCGCCGACCCCGCCCACCAACGCGGTCGAAAGCGACAGGTCGCGAGGTGCCTGCCCGGCAACGACCGGAAACACCACCGTGGCCACGACGAACGCGACAGCCACGCGCACCTGCACCGGAATCACACGGCTGCCGTAGATCGGCGCGGTGAGCATCAACCCCGTGATCCTGAACAGGACCAGAGCGAAGACGGGCAACGCCAACAGAATGTCAATCATCGGCCAAGGCATCACAACTCAGTATCACCTCATGCAAACAGCGTGCGGTTCAAGAGACCAAGTCCTCCACGACCGCGCACAAAGCCACGCTCACCATGGCAGCTCCTGAAACATGCTCCTGGTGAACGCCACCATTCGCTCGGAGATCCAGGGGATGAAGATCGAGGCGGCGACGACCATGGCGAGAATCTTGGGGACGAAGGTCAAGGTCTGCTCCTGCATCTGGGTGACCGCCTGAAAGAACGCGATGATCAAGCCGACGGCAAGACCGATCAGCAGAATCGGGGCCGCGGTCGATATGGCGATCCAGAAGGCATTGCGTCCCAGTTCCAAGGCCTCGGCAAATTCCATCTCGTCCTCCATCAAACTCGGCGAGTGCGCGGTCGTCACGCGAAACTGAACAACAGCGTTTCGACGACCAGA
Organism: Phycisphaerae bacterium; assembly: GCA_050050135.1. Taxonomy (GTDB): domain Bacteria; phylum Planctomycetota; class Phycisphaerae; order UBA1845; family UBA1845. The sequence goes on along the minus strand of JASFUW010000007.1, from coordinate 24,711 downwards.
TGCCATCCATCTGCCAGAACGAACAACAATATCTTGAACGGGAGCGAAATCAGAACCGGCGGGAGCATCATCATCCCCATCGACAACAGGATCGTGGCGATGACCATGTCGATGACCAAGAACGGAAGATAGATCCGAAACCCCATGATGAACGCCGTCTTGAGCTCGCTCAGCATGAACGCCGGAATCATGACGGTCAGCGGCACTTCAGAGACTTCGATGCTTTCGTCCGGTTCCACCACGCGCTGTTCGGCGTACTCCAGAAACAGGTAGACGTCCTCGTAGTTGCCGGCTTGCTCGATCTGTCGATACATGAAGTCCTTGAGATGACCCGCGGTAATGTCGAAGGCATCCGCCTGTGCCATCTGATTGTCAAAATAAGGCACCACGGCTTCAGTTTGAATCTTGTGCCAAGTCGGCGCCATGACCAGCACCGTGACGAACAAGGACAACGCCAGAAGAATCTGTCCGGGCGGTAGCTGCTGGGTGCCAACCGCCTGACGCAATAGCGCCAGCACGATGATTACGCGTGGAAACGCCGTCATCATCACCAGAATCGACGGCACCAGCGTGAGCACGGTCAACAGAACGAGAATCTGCAAGCTGCTGCTGACGCCCTCGGGACTTTCCGCCGGAGGGATGATCTTGGATAGGTCAGGGATGCTGACGCCGTTGTCGAACGGGGAGGACGGAGCTGCCTGAGCGAGCGCGGTCGTTACGCACAGGAGGACTGTCAGTCCCGCCATCGCGCACACCCGTCGCGTAGCTCGGCTTCCATGCCTCGGCATTGGCGCTTCTCCAAAGCGCGCGAACCACCGCCTCCGCGCGGTGGTGCCTCTAACCCACCCTCACGCTGCGCAGCCTCGTAAGCAGTCCCGTCAGCGAACGGGAGACGCGACCGCCGTCGGGCCCGTCTGATCGATCGCCGCCCGCCAGCTCCGGTTCGTCGGGTTCTTCGTAGGACGCCGCCTCATGGAGCAGTAGGTTGTCGAATGCGTTCGTCGACGGCGTGGTCCCTATCCCCGCGCGTGCAGCCAGTTCCGCGACCTCCTCCGGGTCAGACACTTCGCAAAGGCGACTGAGCCGGTCGCCCGAAACACCGACCAGCACGAACCGCCGTCCCATTCGCACCAGGGCCAGGCTGTGCTTGGGTGTCAGACTGGTACGCCCGACGACCCGAAGCAAACCGCCATCCGCTGCACGGACAGCCGGCACCCATCGCTTAAACGCCCACACCGCCGCGACGATCGACGCCAGAACGATCCCGAGCGCCCCGATCCCGGTTCGATACCACGGTGTGGACTTGGTCTCCTGGAACCCGCCGACCGTGGGTGACGGCGAGGCCTCCTTGCGACGATGTAGCGTCTGCACGGGCGCTACCGGACCTTGCACGGACGTGGTGGGTCCGGCAGGTTCCGCCCGATTACCGAGGGCGTGCGGGATGTCGGCGTCGAGCGAGACCGCCTGATTGGACGCTACACGCTTCGTCACGGGTTGGGCTGGGTGTTGGCCGGGCCCGTCCGCGCGGGAGAGACTCGCAGACACAAAGAACCCTACACAAACGCAGAAGATGCCGCCACGACGGCACCACGTGTCCAGTCCGGTTCGCCTCCTGCTCACCATGCCTCGCCTCATGCGTTTACCCGGCGGTACGCGCCTCATGCGCTGATTCGGTGCGGGTCGTTGGAGAATACCTCACTGATCCGCACGCAGAAGTTGTCGTTCAACACCAGGACCTCGCCCCTGGCGATCAACCGGTCGTTGACCCACACATCCACCGGGTCGCCCGCGAGCTTGTCGAGCTCGACGACGCTGCCCTCACCGAGCTTGAGCACGTCTTCCACGAGCATCCGCGTTCGGCCCAACTCGATCTTCACGCGCAGGTTCACGTCGCTGAGCATCGTCAGGCGCTTGGGGTCCACGCTCGGTTGCGACGATCCGTCGAAGTCCGGCAGATCGACGGGAGCCGCAGGGAGCGGTCCGCCATCTTCATGCACCCCACCGGGTGCCTCAGTCTTGGCAGTCATCGAGCCTTCACCCGCACCCGCCGCAGGCTCCCCTTCAGGAGATGACAGCTCGCCCGACCGCTCTGCCGATCCGACACCCCGGTTGGCGGTCGCTTGCTCGAGCAGAGCGTCGACCGTCGCTTCGTCGAGCGTTCCGTCGCCGCGGCCTTCGTCGTTGTCCTGGTTTCGTTTGGACCGTTCTTCCACGGGTTTCATCCGTTCGTGATCACGCTCCGGAAAATCGGCTACCTGCCTTTATCGGAAGGTTGCGAAACTGGGCGACAATCAAAGCCCGGGGCCGGATTGCAGAAACTGCGGGATCAACACCTGTTTGATCAGATCTTCGTCGTCGAAAATGGCATCGAAAGCGTGCTCGAGATGCCGCTTGAGGGTCTGCAAATCCGGCTCGTTCAAATGGGTAAGTTCTGCGCGTCGGATAACAGTATTGACGCCGTCCTCCAACCTAGCCTGGTTCGCGCGGACAAGCTTCTCAGCACGCTCCCGGTCCGCGGCGGATACCAGTGCTGAGACGCGCACGTGGAACGTTACGAACTTCCCGGACGTCCTGTTGCTCGGTCTGCACTCGGCCAGCTCGATCTCGGCGAGCCCTTCAGCGCCGCCCGCGGCCAGGAAGTCGTCACCGCCGACGATCGCTCCTCCCTCGGCCGGAACAGGCATGGGACTGATGGCTTTGGCGAGGATGAAGACGCCGACACCCTCCGCCCCCATCAACAGCATGACAATAACAACCGGAAGCAGTCTACGTCTGCGGCCGGTAGGCGTTTCGGCAGCGGCGCTGCCTCGTTCATCAGCCATCGGTGGACTCCCTCAGATCTTCGTGCAATGTCGAACCCGCATAATCCTCGATCAAGTCCTCCGTGACCAAAACCTCGACGCGCCGGTTCAGGGCGCGGCGCCGCTCGGTGTAAGCTTGGCGTACAAGGGGCTCCGTATCGCCGACCGCCACCGGCGTAATCCGTATCCGCCGCACGCCGTTTTGCTCGAGCTCCAACGCGACGGCTTTCGCTCGGGCGTACGAGAGGTCGCGGGCATCTTCAAAAAGCGAGTCTTCCGGCAACGGTTCGCGCGTGGCGTGCCCCCGAACCAGGATTTTCGTGTTGTATCCGCGCAGGCGCTGTGCGGCGGCCGCGATCAACGCCCGCCCCTCGGGTTTCAGCGTGGCGCTGAACCGTTCGAAGGTGATCCGCCCGCCGACGACAACCTCGAGCCCGTCACGGACGTTGGTCACGCGAAAGCGCTTGCCGTGTATTCCCTCCTCGTCGGCGTCGCCCTTTTCTTTCTCGAAATCCGGGGTCTCGAGTTCGAGCAGCTTCGCGATCAGGGTGTTTGTGGGAATGTCCTTGATGGGCACGGGGCCGACCGCACCCTCGTAGCCGCCGAACGCGCGACGAAGCGATTCCATCACCTGCTGAAACCGCTCGTTCTTCTTGATCTCGCTCATGGACACGATGATCACAAAAAAGCAAAGCAAAAGCGTCATGGCATCGCCGTAGGTAACCATCCACGCGGGTGCGCCGGCTTCTGCCTTTTCTGGTTTGTTTCGCGCCATGATTGTCCGATGCCTACGCGGCCTTGCTCTCCGCCTCCTTCGCCCGGACACGGGTCGGCAAGAACGTCTTGAGCTTCTGTTCGACGATCCGCGGGTTATCACCGGACTGGATCGCCATCACCCCCTTGATCACGATCATCTTGAGCAGCGCCTCCTCGCGACTTCTCAGCCCCAGCTTTTCCGCGAGCGGCATGGCGAAGAGGTTCGCCAGGACCGCGCCATAGAAGGTCGTCAACAGCGCGACGGCCATGGCGGGTCCGATGGTGGAGGGGTCGTTCATGTTCTGCAACATGATGACCAGACCGACCAACGTCCCGATCATGCCGAACGCCGGGGCAAACTTCCCGATGTTGTCGAACAGCGCCTTGCCCTCCGCGTGGCGGGCCTCGACGGCTTCGAGATCGTTCATCAAGATGGTCTCGATCAGGTCCGGATCGGTACCGTCAACCGCCATCTGAATGCCGGAGACAACGAAGGGGTCCTTGATGTCGGCGGTCACGTTTTCGAGTGCCAGGATTCCGTCACGACGGGCGACCTCGGCGTACCGGACCATTTCGCTGATCAGCGTCTTGGGGTCGCGAACCTTGGCGAAGAAACAGTTCCGAACGACCTTGGCCACCCCGAGTAGATTGTGGATGGGAAAGCTGATCAACGCCGCGCTGACCGAACCGCCCACGACAATCGCGACCGATCCGGAATCCATGAACGTGGTCAAGTCCGACTTGCCCATGATGGCCCACAGCAGAAGGGCCGTCCCGGTGATCAGACCGATAATTGTCGCAATATCCATGGCTATCTACCACCTTGCCCCGTCGGCGCGCACCCCCCTTATGCGCATGTTGGGGATATCGACGCGCCGAACGCCTCTCGTTAGGCCCGGCACCCGCGTGTCGGCGAACCCCATCGGAGGCCGATAATATCGCTTCTTGGAACCAATCATCTGCGCCCGCACCTCCTAGACGACCTGGAAGCCGCGCACTTGCCGCTGGTAGTCCACCACCCGTCTAACCACCTCGTCCACCGTCTCACGCACAATGACCGTGTCCCCGTTGATGAGCGTGATGATGGTGTCGGGCGTGGATTCCAGCATCTTGATCAAGTCTGCGTTCAGCACGACCACGCGCTCGTCCAATCGCGTCACCGTAATCATGTCGTGCGCTCCGAAACCATGAGTCTGCCAACCACGCGCAGGCGCTTCTCTTACCGTCCGATCAACAACAGCTCCTGGAGCAGATCGTCCGCCACCCTCACGACGCGGCTGGCGGACGAGATGCCCGTCGACGCGGTGATCAGATTGACGAACTCTCGCGAAAGCTCGACGTTGCCCTGCTCGAGTGCGCCCGCCTGTATGAACCCGGCTTTCCCGGTCTGCGGTGCAACCACCTCCGCCGCGCCCGAGTTGGGACCGAACGTGAAGGTGTTCTCGCTGAGGGCGACCAGCCCTTCATTATTCGGAAAGACCGCCAGCGCGACCTGTCCGAGCAGCTCCGTCTGCTGGTTCGAGTAGGTGCCCGTGACCACGCCGTCCTGATCGATCGAATACCCGGTGAGGATGCCGGCGGGGGCACCGTCCTGGCTGGCCATGATCAACTCGGAACTCCCGTCCGGGCTCGCCAACCCGGTCAGACCCGACAGGTCCAGCGTGAAGTTCAGCGGCGATGCTGCGCCGGTCGAAGCTCGGTCGATCGAAACGTCCGTTCCGGTCGCAGCCACGAACTGGCCGTTGGCGTCGAACGTGATGGTTCCGGTCCCCAACACTGGAGACAGATCGCTGTCACCCAGAGACTCGGCGAAGAACCGCCATGTCGTGCCGGTCTCCGACTTGCTCTCCATCACGGCACGCAGACGGACGCTCACCTCGTTCCCCAGGGAGTCGAAGACACCGAAAGACGTCGTGAGCATCCCGCCGCCCATCGCTGGCGACGCCGTCGCGAAGCTGAATGGTGAGGTGATGGCGGCGGTGGTGTTGGTGATCGAGCCCGCATCCAGCTCCACGGCGTTGATTTCACCTGTATTGGAGCGGATCACAATCGCCCCGGCGGGGAACTCCGAGCCGTCGGAAACCGTCACGCCCGGCGTCCCACCCGACGCCGGATCGGTGCTGATTCCCAACACCGTCTCGAGATGGCTCGCCAGGTCCCCCACGGTGCCGCCCGTCGAGCCGACCACGAAGGTCGTCGCTTCCGTGGCAATCCCGCCCTTCGACCCGGTGATGCTCAGAACGTCACCGTCGCTGAACAGCAACACGCCGTTGTCATTGACCAGGTCGGTCAGGCTCGTGGCACCCGTTGCGGCCGCTCCGCTGGCGGTGATTAGCGGCTCGGACGTCACCACGGCGCCCGAGGCAGCGATGTTGGTCGCGCTGTCAAGCTGCCCATCCATGAGTACCTCGGTTGTCGCGATGGCTTGACTGGCCGTACCGAGCGGAATGACGAGGTTCGAAAGCCCCCCGGTGTCGATTCCCCCCTGCCCGTCGGGCGCAAACACCTGCAGCGGTGCGCCGTTGGCGGTGACCAGGGTCTGCGTGGCATCCAGCCTGAACGATCCGTCGCGGGTGTAGACCTGATCGCCGCTACCGGATTCGACCACGAAGAAGCCGTCCCCCTGAATCGCCAGGTCGCTGGGGAACCCGGTGCTTTCAATCCCACCTTGGTCGAAATTCCTCTGGATGGACCCGACGGTTGAACCGTGCCCGATCTGACGGGGCAGTGTTCCGCCGCCGGTGTCGCTCGGAGCGTCCCCTTCACTTACGGTGCTATAGAGCAGCGTCTCGAAAAGCGTCCGTTGCCCCTTGAACGCCGTGGTGTTGAGATTGGCCAGGTTGTCACCGACGTTGTCGACGGCGAGACTGTTGCTGTTGATGCCGGTGAAACCGACAAGCATGGCAGAAGTCAACGACATTGCGTGTTATCCTCGATAAGTCCCCGCAACCGGCGAGTCAGAGTCGGTTGGGCCGGGTCGACGATCTAGCTGGTGTTCTGTTTACGACACCCAAACGAGCGCGTCCGCTCACGTCAGTTCCGTCGAGACGACACCGGCCACGTCCTGGAAACGGATGTCCAGTCCGGTATCGAGTTCGAGCGTCACGTCGCCGTGTTCGTCCGACCTCACGCCGGTCACCACACCTTCGATCACTTCGTTGTCAGACGGGTTTCGGCGATCCACACCGACGACCGTTCGTCCGAGGAGCGCTTCGGCTGCCCGGACCGGTGATTCGATCGACGCGACCTGCGCCAGTGGCAACTCGCCCCCGTTCGCAAGCTGGAGAACGGGGCTTCCATCCTGGGTAAACCGGACCGCCACGACAAGGCCGCTCTGTGCCGACCCGCTGTCGTCGAAGGCGCCCGTCACGAACTGGCCGATCATCCCCGACGCTGACGCCATGCGCTGCTGGCTGGTCAGTTGCGTCAGCGAATCGGTCAGCGTGGTCGAAAGCTCGATGTCGCGTACGGACGCGATCTGCTGAAGAAGTTCCTGATTACCCACGGGCTCGAGCGGGTCCTGCTGTTGAAGCTCCATCACCAGAAGGTGCAGGAAGTCCTCACCGCCCAGGTCGCCGAACGTTCCGGCCGTCGCCGTGGTCGAAGCGGGGGACAGAACCGATGTAGCGCCGGTCAGCTCCACGCTTGCACTCCTTTCGCGTTTCGCCAGGCTCCAACCGGCTCCGCCGCAAAAGCCCGACGTGATCGGTGCGTCTCGGCGCCCTCGATCAAACCCTGACGTCCAGTCGCTGCTCCGCCACGACCGTTGAAGTTATCTCCGCGTCGAAATCGTCCGGCTCACCCGTGCCAGACAATGGCACTTGATCCGGCTCAGCCATGTCGCTCCCACCCTGTCCGGTGGAAACGTGTCCGTCCTGGTTCTCCTGAAGCGCGTCCCGGCCGCTGCCCTCCGCGTCAGCGGTGACGTCGAATCGATCGACCTCGATTCCGTGCTGATGCAGCGCCGCAACGAGTCTCTCCCCCCGGTCAGCAACGAGATCGCGGGCCGACGCCGTCTCGGTGCGAATATCGAGTTCGATCCTTCTGTCGGTCACGCGCAACTCGACCTGCATCCGCCCGAGTTCCGGCGGGTGTAGCTGCATCCGCGCGGAAGTGATCCTCCCGTTTGAACGAAGCCGAATCGACCGAATGAGGTCGTCAAAGGGAGTGCGCCGTGCCGCCTCCACGTCACCAGGTCGTTGTCCGAGTCGCCGACCGGTCGCAGACGGATCGGAAGTCTCTCCTCCGCCCGCACGGCCCGTCCCCTGTTTACCCGGTAAACCGGTCTGCTCGGATCCACCGGAGGAGGACGTAAGGGCGCGTGCCGATTCGGCCTCGCCGATCCGCCCGCCATTGAGAAACTGAGCGATCTGTTGGGCGGGGTTGCCGGTAGATGTACGCGTCGCGGAATGGAGCGGGTTGGCGGTGGCCGCCGCCTCCATGCTTGAAATCATGGGCGTATTCGCTCGTGGCGCTCCGCCGGGTCGCCCGCTCGGCAAATCTGACGAACGCAATGGTCCGTTTCGACCCTCTGAGGAAAACGAACGCTCCCCGGTCCGCACGGTGTCGAGTTCTTCACCCAACGGCAAGGAACGCTGCGATGTCACGTCACGTGCAAGTCGTATCTCCCTCGACAGGTCGCCGGCAACGTCCTGTGCCGCGCGTGCGGGTGATCCCGGCCGTGTATTGTCGGCGTTCCCACCTTGCCAAGCCCGCCGCGCATGAACGCTTGACCGATCGAGCCGCCCGTCCTTCAGAAACTCCGAGTCTTTCGGCGGTTGGGCTACCACAGGTTCGTGGTGATCCGCACCACCGGTCGGTTCGAAAACCTGTGACGGCGACAGCTTTGCACCCATGCCGCTCCGGTGCACCTCGGACGACGTGCGGGCAACCGCCAAAACCGCTTCGAACGCAAACAGGGTGAGGTCGCCCGCCGGCGTGTCTGCCTGAGAACTCCCGCGCACCCGGCGAACGCCGCCCGGCTCTCGAGTGGATGCCGTTTCCGTGGCACCTATCGCTATTGGAGCACTCGCTACCATGAACATGACTCTAAGGCGCCTTGGACGCGAGTTCCGCCGAACGCGCCGGCTCCGCGTCGCTCATCCGGCGAAGAATGACCTTCATTTTCGCCACATCCTCCTCGCGCTTCGCCGCTTCGATCATCGCCTTCGCCTTCCGCGTATCCATCGCGAGCAGAATTTCAACCGCCTCGTCAGGATCAGGGATGGCGAGAAGATGCTGAAGGCCGGTCTTCGGCGAGAGTGACTCGAATATGGCAATCTGTTTTCTGAAACCCTCGCGGCTCCGTTGCTCCGCCGAGGCCTCCTCCCGTCGCTCAGCCCGTTCCCGCTCTTGTTGATACGCCTCCCGCTCGGTCATCACCCGAAGGAGAATGCTGTTATTCAGGGCGAGGCGTTGTTCGAGCTCCGCCTTGACGCGTGCCGCCTCACGACGCATGATTTCGAGGTTGATCTGCGCCTCGGCCAGGGCATCTCCGCCGACGACGGCAGGCGTTTTCGCGGGTTCTGTGCTTGTCGAGTCGGTCGCCGTTGCGACATCACCCGGGCTCGCCCCATCCGCACGTATAACCCCGACGATCTCACGAAACTTCTCGCCGTCAATGATCCCCGCACCGATTACGTACGCTACCAGTCCCGCCAGAACGAGCATGTTGAGCACCGCAAACAGAGCGACGCCGTCGAAGGTCCGCCGCAGCATGGAAGAATTCGAGATCACGCGGCCACCTCGCTACGCGGCTGTTCTCGCCCCCGCAGATAGACGTTCAGCGCGGCTTCGTCCATAACCAACCGCTCCTCGCGCTCGACCTCGGCACGATGCCGCCGCCACTGCTTGTCACGCAATCGCTCTATGACTTTAAGCTGCTTGAACGCCGCCGCCATTTTCGTGCGTGCTTCATCGAGTCGGGTTCTCGCGTGTGTCAGGTCGTCTCCGGACTCCATGATCTTGCGATGGAGCCAGCCCCGGTAAAACTCGTACCCGGACAGGGAGCGGACGTCGAGCCGGCAGCCGCGCTGCACGGTGCGCGATCCGCTCACGGTCTGCTCGAGCTGCGCGCTGAGTCGGGCGATCCGCAATTCGATGCGTGCTACCGCCTGTCTTGCCTCGGCGACGGCGCGCCGCTGCTGGTCCAGGGCCTGCTGCCTGAGTCGGTGAACCGTGTCGAGACGAAATCGAAATCTACGTGCCATGATTCAACCCATCATCCCGCGACCGTCGCCGGCGTGGCTCTTCTCGAACTCAGACCCTTGCGAACCTCCTCGATCTGCGACGCCACCCCCAACAACCGATCACGCGTATCGTCAAACGCCGCGCGTTCGTCTATCGACTGCCGCAAGAACGCGTCGATCGCCGGCTTCATCTTGACCGCAACGTCGAACTCGAGGTTCGATCCGGACGCGTAGGCACCGACGTTGACCAGATCCTCAATATCATTGAAAACCGCGAGCACGCGGCGGACCTCGGTCGCCGCCCTCACGTGTGCCTCGTCGGTGACATCAGGCATCACCCGACTGATGCTCTCCAGTACGGAAACCGCCGGGTAGTGACTCCGGTTGGCCAGCTCCCGAGAGAGCCAGATGTGCCCGTCCAGGATTCCGCGGATGGCGTCTGAGATCGGCTCGGTGATGTCGTCGCTCTCGACGAGCACGGTGTACATCCCGGTGATGCTTCCACGTTCCGTGTTTCCACTGCGTTCAAGGAGTTTGGGCAACAGGCTGAATACGCTCGGCGGATAGCCCTTGGTCGTCGGTGGTTCCCCGGCTGCAAGACCGATCTGACGTTGGGCCATCGCCATGCGCGTCGTCGAGTCGGTCAAAAGCAACACGTCTTTGCCGAGATCGCGGAAGTACTCCGCGACGGCGGTCGCGGTGAACGCCGCGCGGACGCGCAAAACGGGGGATTCGTCTGAGGTGCTGACGACGAGGACGCTGCGGGCCATCCCCCCTTCGCCGAGGTCCTTTTTCAGAAAGTCTCCCACCTCGCGACCGCGCTCTCCTACAAGTGCCACAACAATTACATCTGCGGCCGTGTTGCGGGCGATCATGCCCATCAGCACGCTCTTGCCCACGCCCGTGCCCGCGAAGACGCCGAACCGTTGGCCGCCGCCGACCGTGTGCATCGCGTCCACCGACCGGATCCCGGTCGGAAGCGTCTTGGTGATCGGCCGGCGGGACAGGGCATGCGGAGCATTGCAGAATACCGGGTAATGTGCCTCGGCCGTGAACGCGGTATTCCCTCCGATCGGTCGCCCCAAACCGTCCAGCACGCACCCGAGCATCTGCCGCCCCACCGGAACGTAGTGCAGGTTGCTCGCGCTGCGCACCGGGTCGCCGACGCCTACGCCGAGCGGTTCCTCGAGGGTCATCAAGATGGCACGGTCCCCCCGGGCACCCACGACCTGTGCCGTAATCGGTTCATCGTGGTTGCGGTGGATCGTACACAGGGCACCGACGGGCAGCGGGAATCCCTCCGCCACGACCGTCAGGCCGACGACTTCGGCTACCCGCCCGGTGACGTGCAGTGGTCCCGCCTGCTCGATCAGCCGGGCCTGGTTGACAAACAGCTCAGTCATCTTCACCGCGTCCACCCAGAACCAACCTGACGATCTGATCCATTTGCGTCTCGAGCGTCGCGTCGATACGGGTTCGTTCGGTCACGACCTTACAACCGCCCGGAGCTACATCCTCGTCCGGCACGAGCGTCACCGCGTCCGCACCCGTCACGTGCGCGAGTGTGGACTCCGCGAAGGTCTCCAGCGAGGTGATGTCCTGCGGGTTCGCCCGTATGACGAGGTCCGACGTCGACCCGACAAGCCGCAACGCGCGATCCAGGTTCGCGCGGGCCGATTCCGTGTGCGACTCACCGATCGCGAACGTCAACTTTCTGGCGATCGACATGGCGAATTCGAGCATGTCGCGGCGCGCCGCGATGCCGATGTCCTCTTTCACGGTGTCAATGGCTGTCACCGCCGCACGCATGGCCTCCACGACCTCGGACTGCTCCTTGCGGAACCGCTCCATCGCTTCGTCGTAGGCTTGCTTGTGCCCGGCCTCACGTCCCTCCTTTTTTCCCAGCTCGAACCCTACGTCGTAACCTTGCTGCTTGGCCTTATCGCCCAGACGACATGCCTCTTCCTGGGCCCGAGAGAGCGTGCGGCTCGCCTGCCGGTGGGCGTGCTGCATCACCGCGTCGGCTTCCGCAAGATGATCCGCCAGGTCGACCGTGGACAAATGGCGAAGGAGCGGTCCGGCGTCGCCCGCTTTGATCACCGTGGACATCGGACCTGCTCCTCGCAACGTGTGCGCGATGATAGGAATCGTGGCTGGCGGGGCCGTCGGATCATATGATCATCTCCTTTTCGGTCCCACGACCGGAGATGATCAGTTCGCCGGCGTCCTCCAACCGACGGACCACGTCGACGATCTTTTGCTGTGCCGCCTCGACGTCACTGACTCGCACCGGACCCATGTACTCCATATCCTCCTTGATCAGTTGAGACGCCCGCTCGGACATGTTCCTGAAGATCTTGTCGCGAAGCTCCTCGCTCGCGGTCTTCAGCGCCAAAGCGAGCTCTTCGTGTTCGATCTCCTTGAGCACGACCTGGATGCCCTTGTCGTTGACCAGAAGAATGTCCTCGAACACGAACATGAGACGGCGAATCTGTTCGACGAGATCGGGGTCTTGCCCTTCGAGCGATTCGAGGATGCCCTTCTCGGTCGCGCGGTCCGCGAGGTTGAGCATCTCGGCCACCGTCTCCACACCGCCCGCCTTCTGGAACGTCTGCGACACGATCCCCGACAGACGCATCTCCAGCCCCCGCTCCACCTCCTTGATCACTTCGGGGTTGGTGTTGTCCATGTTGGCGATCCGCGAGACGACCTCGAGCTGCTTTTCCAGGGGCAAGCCCGCGAGAATCTCACTCGCCTTGTTGGGTGCCAGATGCGAGAGAATGAGCGCGATGGTCTGCGGATGCTCGTCCTGAATGAATGTCATCAGGTTGTCAGGTTCGGTCTTCGCCAGGAACGCGAACGGCTTCTTGTAGACCTCGTGCTCGATGAGCTTCATGATCTGGGTCGCCCGGTCGGCTGGGAGCGCCTTCTCCAACAGAGCCCTGGCGTAGGGAACGCCGCCTTGTTTGAGGTATTGCCGGGCGAGGGCCATGTTGTAGAACTCCTCGATCACCTGGCCTCGGCGTTGGGCGTCGACAATATCCAGGTGAGCGATCTCGCGGGTGAGTTCCTCGACCAAGGCGCTGTCCAGATGGCGCAACACCTCGGCGGATGCGTCTCCATCCATCGCGATAAGCAGAATGGCCGCCTTCGTCGTGCCCTTGATCGGCTGGGCATCGGCGTTGGCGGCGGTCTGCTGTGGTGTCGCTTCCATGTCAGCCCCTGTTACGTTTCCTCGGCCCATCGGCGAAGCAGATCGGCGGTCCCCGCCGGGTCACCCTCGACCATCTTGGAGACCTCCTCCACGAGTTCCTGATAACGAAGCGTGTCGGGGTCCAGTTCCTTCCCCGTGAGCAGGCTCTCCGATCGCTCCGCCTGGCCGACGGAGCGTGCGCCTACGGTCAGAAACGGCTCGCCCTCCATCGACTTGCTCGCGGCGGCGCTCGCCCGTTTTCGATTGGTGGCGACGCTGGATGACTTGCGAACAACGTGCATCATCATAAACAGGCTCATCAGCGCCAGCGTGCCGAGTCCGACCTGCGGACCGTAGGTGTGCAGGAAACTGGCCGCGTCGCGTCCCTCACCGCCCGGTCCCGCGTAGGCGATACCACCGGGCGTGCGGCTCCACACGCCGCCCTCCGCGTTCCATTCCATATCCGGATACACGTCCACCTCGATATCGCTCGGATCAGATGCCATCACGATCTTCTCTACACTGGCCCGTACGCGTGCCACCTCGGCGTCTCTTGCAGCGACGAAGTCAGGGTCGACATCGCTCGGCTCGTCGGTCGCGTCGGGGTGCACGGCTTGGAAGACCCCGACGATGAAGCTGCGCGGAATGCCCACGGCCGCCGTCACCTTCTTGGTCGCAAACGGCATCTGCTCGATTGTCTCGGTCTGCCTGAGCTGCGGCGCGAACATCTCGACGGACGTCTTCTCCGAAACCTGAGACTGCCCGGGGCCCGATTCGGTCAGTGCCTGCCCGAGGTTGGCCTGCACGCCCGCCTCGACCGCCCGAGTCATCGACGACTCCTCCGAGGCGTCCGTCGTCTCCGTCTTGGGCTGCGGGGGATCATGCTTGATGTTCTGGGTAACACGCTTGCTGGTGTCCAGTTCGACGGTAACAGCCACCTGCACACCGGGGATGTTGGCGAGCTTGCGGAGGATCTTCGCCCGGTAATGCTCTTCGTGACGTTGCACCCGACTGAGTAGATCGAAGCTCGCTGCGTCGTCCGGGTCGGGCACGCCGTACGATCGCATCGTCTTGGCGTCGGTGATGTAAACGTTGTGCGGCTTGAGCCCCCCCACCGCGCCGGCAACCAGCTTGGCGAATCCTCCGACCATTTCGTGGGTCATCTCCCGGTGCGGCGCCAACGACACCGTTACCGACGCCGTCGGCACATCCGTAACACCGCCGAGCCTTCGCTTGGTCACCGGGTTGATGATAACGGACGCCTTCGCGACAGCCGGCGACGTGGCGATGATCTTCGCCAGCTCGTTCCCCTTTGCGTAGTTCTGCGCGTAGGCCCGCGCCTCGGGCGATTGGAAGGGATTGGCGTCGGAAACGACGGCCTCCATGTCGAACAGGCTCCCGTCGGGAAGGGCGTCGGCGGAGTGCAACAACCTCACGGCGTTGTAGCGATCGCCGGACCGCACGTAAATGCGCGTGCCCCGCGTCTCGAAGTCCACCCCGTTCTCACGCAGTGCCTGCTCCGCGGCATCGAGCTCCTTGTATTCGAAGTCGTGCGTGACCAGCGGTACGAGCTCGGGGCTCGTCGACCACTGCGCGAGCCAGATCAAGGACCCCATCGCCAACGCGGCGCTCAAACCGATCGCCACCCGTTGCGAGACGGTCAGGACGCTCAGTTGAGCGCCGATGTGGTTAATCCATTGTCGCAATCGATCCATCGCCTATCACACCGCTGATTCATGCGCGTTCGCTTCACACGCGCATCTGCTGTATTTCCTGGTACGCATCGGTCAGCTTGTTGCGAACCTCCATCAGAAGGTCGAACGCAATGCCCGCCTTGTTCACCGCCGCCAGCACCTCCACGACGTTGTCACTCTCACCGGTGACCAGGCGTTGTACGCCCTGATCCGCCTCCTTCTGCAGACGATCGACCTCCTCCAGGCTGTTAAGCAGGATGGTCTTGAAGTCCTTCCCTCCGGCGCTTCCCGGCTGCGGGGCACCGGGCGATCCCGGAGCGGCGGGGTCGACCGGTCTGAAGCCCAGACCGTTCGATGCATCAATCGGATTCGTCATGACACCGTCCCACTTCAATCACGACCTTACGCCAGCAGTCTGAGCGTGCTGGTCGCCATCGATTTCGTCATCTCGATCACCGTCACGTTGGCTTCGTACGCCCGCGCCGCCGTGATGGCGTTGACCATCTCCGTGTGATAGTCCACGTTCGATTCACGAACGTATCCCGCGTGCTCACCCTCCTTGATCGCGTGGACGTGCCCGGGATCCCACCGGAGCCGGAACGGCGCCGTGTCCTCGGCGATGCTCGACACGTGGACGCCCGGTGCACGGTCACCCTTGACGGGATCACCAGGCGCGAGAAGCGCGGCGCGGCGTCGGTACGGCATGGCTTCACCGTCCTCGATTCGCACGGCATCCTTCATCGCGATATTCCCCGCGATCACATCGAGCCGTGTGCGGTAGGCGGCAAGCGCCGAGGTACTGATGTCGAGAGCGCCGTACATTTCTCGCCTTCGTTACCTTACAGGGTGCCGCGAATCGCGTTTCTCAAGCCGTGGAACCGGCCGTTCAGCAACGTCGTGTAGAGATCGTGCGTCATGCCGGTCTCAGCCAGATCCGCCATCTCCCGTTCGATGGATAGATTGGTCCCATCGTGAAACAATACGTTATCGCTCGGTTTGCGACTCGGCGTCACCTGCAGGTAGCCCTGTCCATCCGTCCGCACTTCATCGCCGGATCGCACGACAAACGCACTCTTCGGATCACGGGCCCGTGTATCGAGCGCCGCGCGAAGCGAACGTTGGAACGCCCGAGTATCCAGCTGCTTCGCGCGGTACCCGGGCGTGTTGATGTTGGCTACGTTCTCGGAAATCATCCGAAGACGGGACTCGTTGAACGCCAGCATCTTCACGATCGCCGGCGTCGCCCCACGGTCTGTTACCGAACTAATGAACATCACGTTCCCTCAAACCCCTCGCAGCCTCGCAATGAGCGTCTCAAGCCCCGGGCGCACGGACCTCGTACGCCTTACCGTGGACTTTGCACACCTCATGCCATGCACGCCGTCCGTGTTTTCCAGTCGCAGGAGCCGGGTTACCGCACGTTTCGCCCACGCAGCTTTTGCGCATCGGCGAAATCTGCGCCTCGTGACGCCCGAGCCGGCACCTCATACGCGATCATGTTTCCACACCGGAGGCGACAAGCGCGGGCTGTCGAGCCTCCGCCTCTTCCCGCCACTGTTTGAGTTTCATCCCCAACGTTCGGACACCCATCCCGAGCGCCTTCGCGGTCTTCGCGCGATGCCCGTTGAACCGACCGAGCGTCTGCTCGATAAGCCGGCGTTCCATGTCTTCCAGCATTCGGCCCTCGCGCAACGCACCGAGCCCCTCGACGACGGAAGTCGCCGGTCGAATCCACGGCTCGATGAGCTCGGGCGTGATGGTATCCGAGGTCCGTAGCGTGGCGGCCCGACGGCAAAGGTTCTCCAACTCTCGAACGTTGCCCGGCCAATCGTAGCTTTTCATCAGCGCGACAGCCTCAGGCGCTATGCGTAGAGGCCCGGAGCCTTCCTGCACCGCCGCCTGGCCAAAGAAGTACTCGACGAGTTCGCCGATGTCCTCACGACGGTCGCGGAGCGGAGGGACAGCTACAGGCAACACGTTCAACCGGTAATACAGATCGTCACGGAACCGCTTGCGTGCTACGCGCTGCTCGAGGTTGCGGTTCGTCGTCGCGATCACGCGCACGTTGACCCTGCGCGTCGTGCTGCTTCCGACTCTCTCAAACTCGTTCTCCTGGAGCACGCGCAAGAGCTTCGCCTGCAACGGCAACGCCATCTCCGATATCTCGTCGAGCAACAGTGTTCCGCCGTCCGCAAGCTCGAACCGACCCTTGCGCGTCCGATCCGCACCGGTGAACGCACCGCGCTCGTGACCGAAGAGCTCACTTTCGAGCAGGTTCGCGGAAAGCGCCGCGCAATTCAGGCAGAGCATGGGTTCTTCCGCGCGCGGCGACGCGTGGTGAATGTGCGAAGCCACGAGTTCCTTGCCCGTTCCCGATTCTCCCGTGATCAGCACGGTCGCGTGACTGAGCGCCACGCGATCCAACTGCCTGCGCAGTTCAACCATAGCCCGGCTCGACCCGATCAACAGGCGACGGCTCAAGACGTCCTCCACGGTCGTGCGGAGTGCCTCGTTCTCGCGCCGCAAGCGGGCGTGTTCGAGAGCCCGTTCCACGAGAACACAAACCGTGTCCACGTCGAACGGCTTCTGAATGTAGTCAAACGCCCCCAGCTTCATCGCCTCGACCGCGGTCGCCACTGTGGCAAAGGCGGTCATCATGATGATCGGCGTGTCGCACCCGCTCGAGCGGATTTCGCGAATCAGCGTCAAGCCGTCCATGCGCGGCATCTTCAGATCGGCCAACACCAGATCGAACCCGTTGCTTCTTATTTCGACGAGTGCCTCAACAGGGTCACCGAATGCGGTGATCCGATGATCCTCCCGCGACAGGGCCGTCGTCAGGGAATCCCGCAGAATCTCCTTGTCGTCTACGACGCAAATGTGAGCCATCTACTCGGGTCCTCCGCAATGATCCGTCTTGGTCTTTCTCTCGCCCAGTGGAAGCGACAGCACGAACCGGGCACCGCCCCGTTCTCCATGACCGGCGCTGACCGACCCACCGTTCGATTCCGCAATGCGATGCACGATCGCCAACCCCAACCCCGTGCCCGAGTGCTTGGTCGTGAAAAACGGATCGAACACGCGGTTCAGGAGTTGCGGCGCGATTCCCGGCCCGTTGTCCTCGACCACGATGCGACAAAACTCGCTGTCTTGGGCGTGTTCGCGATCCTGGGTTCCGATCCGGACGAAACTTCCGGACAAGTGCGAACCGGAGGCGGCCGCATCGATCGCGTTAAGAACGAGATTAATCAATGCCCGCTCGACCTGGTTGGCGTCGACGTTCAAACTGAGTGACGTTGATGGGGGATCGACCGTCACGGTCACGCCCAAGGCGTCTGCCTGTGGCGCCGTCTGGACAAGCACCGAATCCAGCACCCTCTGCAACGAAACGGGTTCACGCTCCGCCTCCGTGTCACACGCGAACGCCAGAATGTCACTGACGATGCTCTCCAGATTCTTCAGACCGGCGTTCATTTTGCGCACCAGATCCTGTTCGCGTGGTCGGTCCGCAAGGTCCCGCTCGAGCAGCGAGGCGTAAAGCCCGATTCCACCGAGCGGGTTGCGAATCTCGTGGGCGACCCCGGCCGCCATCTCGCCCAATGCCGCCAAACGCTCACGTCGCTCGAGTTCCTTGTTCTTTTCGCGGAGCTCGTCGCTGAGGCGGCAGACTTCCCTCGCCAGCGATTCGTGCGAGCGCTTGAGCCGCTCCGTCACGTCGTTGTAGGCCTGGATGATCGTGACCAGGTCCGGTTCGTCCACCGGCGTCGAGGGCAACGTTGTCATCATGAATCCTCGTTCACACAGTCGAACCGAACCGGGCGACCCGCGGACGAGCGATAGGCCGACACCGCCTGACTCGTCGTATGTGTGGCCCGCAAGGTGCGGGCGACCGCTTGCTTCCGGACTGACAACACCCTGGCGTCGTGCTCGTCGGCCTCGATCATTCGTTTCAGCCGCTCCTTGGTCTCCGCCAGCAGGCGCTCAGCCTCGTCACGGTCGTCGGGCGCCAGCGTCTCGCGAAACGCCGGCCAATTCGCCCGGATCGGCTGCAGCGTCTGACCGAGTTCGGCCATCTTCTCCGACAACTTCCGGCGATCAGCCAGCAGCGACAGCAATGGCCCGATGTCATCCTCGGTCACCAGCGTCCGCTGGCGGGTGGCCACCGACTCCAACTTCGCATAGAGGCTTGCCTGTACGCGGAGCAGCTTTACGATGGCGTGCGGGTCGTCAAACCCGTCCACGGTCGTTCCGTTAGCATTCGTCATCGCCGTTCCTCGCTCGGGCCAATCAGAAAAGTCCAACCTGCTGGAGCCACTCGAGGTATCGTTTCCAGTCTTGGCGCCCCTCCACGGACACCACGCCCTTGAACGCCGCGTCCGGCATGCTCTCGACCAGAACGAGGGCTCGCGCCAACGAAGCCCGAGCCTCTTCGGGCTCCCCGAGAAACACGTAGCCGTTGATGATCTGCACATAGGCAGCCAGTGCCGAGGTCGTGTCTCTGTACCTGGCGGCGGCCTCCTCGTACAGTTCGAGTGCCTTCCGGTAGTCTCGCATTTCAAAGAAGCAGTCGGCCTCGTACAGGTAGGCATGACGCAGATACGTCCGTTCGAGCCGGTCCAGCGACTCGGGTTCGCGTAGCTCGTAAGCCGAGATCATCTGACGGTAGAGTTGACGTGCTTTCCGGAACCGCCCCGTTGACTCCAAGCGAAGGACCTCGATCTCGCTCGCGATCTTCGCCTCGGTCGCGGCCGCTTTCTGGGCGAGACCGCTTTGTCGGTACGAATCCGCCAGTAGAAACCGAGCCGGCCAAACGCGAGGCCCGTCCGGGTATCGCTCCAGCGCCTCGTTGAGCGCCCCGATCGCTTGCTCGAACTCACCGCGCGTGTTTAGAACCGTTCCCAACAGAAACAACGCCTCGGCGAACTCCGGAGCCTGCGGCGTAAACACCTCGGACCCCTCGAGGACCACGCGCAGCGTTTTCTCGGCCAGCTCCTCGTGATCCGGTCCCATCCCCAGGTAGCATTGCGCCAACGGGACCAGGGCACGCGCTCCGTCCAGCGTGCGCGGAAACCGCCGGTAGCATGTTCGATACGCCGCGACGGCCTCCTCCAGCCTGCCGGACACCTGTTTCAGTTGCCCCACACGCAGCAACGCACGCGGGACCAGCGGGTCTTCAGTCCGCTCCTTCACGAACGCCTGATAGAGATTCGCGGCCCGCTCGCGCCTGCCCGCACGGGCGAACAGCTCTGCCGCCCGCCAGCTCGCATCCGAAGCACGACGCTCGTTCAGCGCGTTGAGACGGGCGAGCTCAAGGTAGGTCTGCCCCGCCTCCGCAAACGCCGACCGCGACCGGACCGTCTCCGCCTCGATCGGCCTTCCCGCGTGAGCGGCGGAGGCTGCGACGCCGCCTTCGAGGTGTTCGGCCAGCAAGGACTGCAATTGGCCCAGTTGCTCGAGGAATGGCGTCGCCTGCTCGACACTCGCCGGGTTCACCAGTGCAACCGCCAGCCGCGAGTATCGGACAGCTTGCTCGAACTCACGCTCCTGTCGCCGCGACTCCGCAAGCACACCCAACGAGGTGCGAAACACCTCACGGCTCACGACCTCGGAATCACCCATTCCGCCGAGCTGCCCAATGGCGACCTGGAAACCCTCGATCGCTTCGTCGTGCCGTTCGAGCATCGCGAGCGCTTCGGCCTGGCCGACCCTGCTTGCCACCGCGTAGGGGCCCGACGAATGGTGCTTCAGCACGTCGGCAAAGAAGGACAACGCCTCTTGCGGTCGCTTGGGTCCATCGTCCCGTAGGACGACTTGTCCCAACAGCCACCCCGTGCGCGCGAACAGCTCGGCGCCAGGTTCGAGACGGTTGCGGATCGTCCGAAGCTGGACCTCAGCCTGGTCGAAGTGCCCGAGCAGGAATAGCAGGTTCGCCTCTGTGTAACTGAACTCGTCCTGAAGATCGGAATCCCGAAAGCGATCATGGTTGTCGGCAAGAAGCGTCGCCGCCTGGTCCAGCGTTCCGAGCCGCTCGGCGAGGCGAATTCTTTGCTCGATGGCCGCGAGGCGCAGATCAAGTTGTTTGTCGGCGGACTCGTCAAGGAACCGATCGACTTCGTTCGCGAGTTGATTGACAGGAATGTCCGAATGGTGGATGCGAAGCGTGATCGCATGCCATTGCAGGTTTTGTGCGTCGTCGACCCCTCGCGCGATGGCAGCCGTGTAGTGCTCGACGGCTTCGGCGTATCGCCCTTGCCACTCCCAAGCATGTCCCAATATCCGGCGGTCATTCGCGGTGAGCGCGATTCCGTGCGACGCAGCCTGTTCATAATGCTCGACGATCTCCCGACCGACGGCGACATTAGGGGCGCCGTCCTCCTGCGTTTTCTCGAAGAGCGCACGTGCGATGACACGGTGGACCGGCGCATGCTTGGCTGGCGTCGGCTGCTCACGGGCGAGAATTCGTGCCCCGTCGTCCAGGGCTTTCGAATACATTCCGGCGCCAACCAGAGCTTCCAGATAATCGACCGCTTCTTCCGGGGAGAACCGAGTGGGTGTGGGCCGGAGCCGATAGACCGCCCCGGCGAGCAGAATCAACGACACCGCGAGCAGCGGAAGCTGCCACTTCCCCGCCACGCGCGCTCTAAGGCTCGCTGAATCCGACATTGCGCTCATCCCGAGCTACGGACCGTACTCAACCGCGCCCTCCTGGCACGGACCCTTGAATGTCGGCAAACGCTCCGCGCGGTCTTGACCGCGATGGCGGTCCTTGCGGAATCCCGCCTGAAGGCCGCAAGAACGCGGCCGGGCCGGCTCCTCTCAACGCTGGCGCCCTCCCGGAGCGATGCCAGCACAGGTAGGCCTATCGGTACCCAGCCCTAGGCACCCTCTGCGATGGACCCTCATGGACTGTCCAACAAACGGACAGCCCAAGCAGCTCGAGCCCGAGGACCGGCGGGCGGCAAACACCCGGCTAGCGCCCTGCCCGCCCGGAACGCCGCGGGCGTTCATCCGCGCCTCACCGGTTGCATGGCACACGCGTTGCTGTATTTTCTGGGTCAATCTCGTACCGTTGGTCGGTCGGTCCGAGGGCCCCGGGACAAGGGCGATTTGACGCGGCAGACTCGAAGGAGTGTTGGGGAGGTCAATACGTGGCTAAGCGAACAGTGGTATCAATGCCCGGCGACGGGATTGGCAAGGTGGTGCTGCCGGAAGCGGTCCGGGTTCTGGACGCAGCCGGGTTCGAAGCGGACTACGTTCCTGCGGACATCGGCTGGGAATTCTGGATCCACGAGGGCAACGCCCTGCCGGAACGGACCATCCAGCTGCTGAACCAGCACAAGCTCGGATTGTTCGGTGCGATTACGTCCAAACCGAAGGACCAGGCAGCCGCGGAGCTTGCCCCAGCGCTGGCGGACAGAGGATACGTCTATTCCAGTCCCATCGTCGGCCTCCGCCAGCACTTCAACCTGGATATTTGCATCCGTCCGTGCCTCTCATTCCCGGGTAACCCGTTGAACTTCATCCGCAGGGCAGACGACGGCTTCGAGGAGCCGCGCGTCAACGCCGTTATTTTCCGGCAGAACACGGAAGGGCTCTACGCCGGCGTCGAGTGGACAAACCCGCCGGACCAGGTCCGGGACGCGCTACTGCAACACCCCAAGATGATGCGGTTTAAGGACGTCCCGGGGCAAGATCTTGCGGTGTCAACGCGCATCTTCACCCGCAGCGCATGCCGTCGGATCGTCGGCGAAGCCTTCGCGTACGCCAGGAAGTTCGGGTACAAGTCGGTCACCGTCTGCGAGAAGCCCAACGTGATCCGGGAAACCTCGGGCATGATGCGGGCGGAGGCGAAGGCGGTTGCCAAGGATTTCCCCGGAATCGAGCTTTGGGAGACCAACATCGACGCCCAGATGATGTGGCTCACCAAAAACCCCGAGGACTACGGCGTCATCGTCTCCGGAAACATGTTCGGCGACATCGTCTCGGACGGGTTTGCGGGTCTTGTCGGGGGGCTCGGTTTCGCCTGCAGCGCCAACATCGGGAAGGAGGTCGCGGTGTTCGAGCCCACGCACGGGTCGGCACCCAAATATGAGAAGCTTTCGCCCCCGATCGTGAACCCGATCGCGATGCTGCTGTCAGCCTGCATGATGCTCGACCACATCGGCGAGAGGGACCGGGCCGACCGCATTCGCGGCGCTGTCGGGTCCGTTATCGCGGAAGGGAAGATTCGCACCTATGATATGCTGCGAATACCCGGTGGGCCCGACGCCATCGCCAAGGGAGCTGCGACCACGACCCAGATGACCGACGCGATTCTCGCAAAGCTCTGATTGACATCGCCCGGAGTCCGACATCCAGTCGCGGATGCTCTACCGCCGCCGCGAAATGGCGAACGACCGAGATCACCAAATGCCACAGAACTTGATCGAGAAGATCACCCAGCGCTTTGCCGTCGGGCTTCCAAAGGGGCACACCGTCCGCGCCGGCGACTTCGTCTCTGTTCGCCCGGCGCACGTAATGACCCATGACAACACCGCCGCCGTCATCCCTAAATTCGAAAGCACCGGTGCGACGCACGTTTTCAACGCTGACCAGCCTGTTTTCGCCCTGGATCACGACATCCAGAACAAGACCCCCGAGAACCTCCGCAAGTACGCCAGGATCGAATCGTTCGCGAAGGAACACCAAATCGCGTTCTTCCCGGCGGGCCGCGGCATCGGCCATCAGGTTATGGTCGAGGAGGGGTACGTGTTGCCCGGCACCTTCGTTGTGGCCTCCGACTCCCATTCCAACCTGTATGGCGCACTCGGGGCGCTCGGAACCCCCGTCGTGCGAACGGATGCCGCCGCCATCTGGGCGACCGGTCGAACCTGGTGGCAGGTACTCGACGTCGCTCGCGTTAACCTGACCGGAGCGTTTGCACCGGGCGTTTCGGGCAAGGACGTGATTATCACGCTGATCGGCCGCTTCAACCAGGACGAAGTGCTCAACTGCTGTGTCGAGTTCACCGGCCCCGGCGCCGGGAGCCTCCGCATGGACGAGCGGATGGCGATCTCCAACATGACCACCGAGTGGGGTGCGCTCGCCGGCGTCTTCCCCTATGACGACGTCACCCGCGAATACCTCTTGACGCGCGCGAACGTCATGAAGGACCGGGGTGACGGCAGACCACGCCTCACGCCACAGCTTCTCGAAGAGACCGAACGCAATTTGCCCACAGCCGATCCTGAGGCACATTATGCGAAAGAGCTCGAGCTTGATCTTTCGTCCGTCACCCCGTTCATCGCCGGGCCCAACGAGGTCAAGACCATCACCCCCTTGCCCGAACTCGAGGCCCGCGACGTGAAGATCGACAAAGCCTACCTGCTCAGTTGCGTAAACGGCCGGCTCGAAGATTTCGTCGAGGCCGCCGAGATTCTCCAGGGCAAACGCATCGCCAAGGATGTGACCTTCTACATCGCCGCCGCATCAAGCGAGATCGAGACCGAAGCCACCCGACTCGGCTGCTGGGGCACTTTGCTCAAGGCTGGTGCCACACCCCTGCCACCCGGTTGCGGTCCCTGCATCGGCCTCGGCGACGGCATCCTTGCCGACGGCGAGGTCGGAATCTCAGCCACCAACCGAAACTTCAAAGGCCGAATGGGATCACGCGACGCACAGGTCTACCTCGCAAGTCCGGCCGTTGTCGCCGCCTCCGCCGTTGCCGGGAAGATCGCCGCCCCACCCCGAGCCAGCGCCGACTCGCCCGAACAGTTACGCGCGTCCCTCGAAGCAGGAAGCTCCATACGCATGCAACCACCCCCAGCCGCACACGCTGGAACCGTCGACATCATGCCCGGCTTCCCCGACCACATCGAGGGCGAACTTCTTCTCGTTCCCAAGGACAACATGAATACCGACGGAATCTACGGTAAGGAGTTCACCTACCAGGACGGACTGTCTCCCGCCGAAATGGGATCAAAAGCCATGCTCAACTACGATCCCAGGTTCCAGGAAATCGCGGTCAAGGGCGATATACTCGTCGGCGGATACAACTTCGGCTCCGGGTCGTCCAGAGAACAGGCAGCCACCGCACTGCA
>JASFUW010000006.1:0-31834 GCA_050050135.1 Phycisphaerae bacterium | reverse complement strand
CTGTTGTTGTTGTGCGTTTCATATCGAAGCTCCGAGTTTCGTAGAAACTGCGCGGTCGATGCCCCAGTTCAGTCTATCGGATCATAGGCGTTGGATGGACCAGGTTTTCAAACCGCTTGGGCGATGTGGTCTGTGCGTGTGCGAGGGCTGGAGGGATTAGTCTGTCTGGACATTTCGAGCTTTGCGGGTCCGACCCTCCCCCTGGGAGGGTGTTGAAAAAGGGTACAGGCACCTCGCGGGCGGGTACTCCCGACAACGCGGGCGGGTCGGTGCTCGGAGCCGGTTTCCTTCTTCAGCGAAAAAGGGTACAGGCACCTCGCCGGTGGGTACTCACGACTCCGCGGGCGGGTCGGTGCTCGGAGCCGGTCCCCTTTTTCAACGGACTGCTACCCCCCTCTCCCGCCGAAAAAGGGTACAGGCACCTCGCCGGTGGGTACTCACGACACCGCGGGCGGGTCGGTGCTCGGAGCCGGTCCCCTTTTCCAACGGACTGCTACCCCCCTCTCCCGCCGAAAAAGGGTACACGCACCTCGCCGGTGGGTACTCCCGACACCGCGGGCGGGTCGGTGTTCGGAGCCGGTCCCCTTTTCCAACGGACTGCTACCCCCCTCTCCCGCCGAAAAAGGGTACAGGCACCTCGCGGGCGGGTACTCACGACTCCGCGGGCGGGTCGGTGCTCGGAGCCAGTCCCCTTTTTCGGCGAAGGGGGGATGGAAGAAGGTCGTTGGGTGTGGACGTTTGGACCCTTTAGCCTTTGGAAGTTCGACCCTCCCTTTTGCCCCCTCCCTGCGAGGGAGGGGGGATGGTGGTCAGGCGACGTTGTGGGCGTTTTCGAACTCGACGCTGACGCGGGTGGAGACGCCGGGTTCCTGCATGGTGATGCCGTAAAGCTGGTCGGCGGTGTTCATGGTCCACTTGGAGTGGGTGATGACGACGAACTGGGTTTCCTTGACGAACTCGCGGATGATCTGATTGAAGCGGTCGTTGTTGGCTTCGTCGAGGGCGGCGTCGACCTCGTCGAGGAAGGCGCACGGGGCCGGGCGACTTTTGAAGATGCTCATGAGCAGGGCGATGGCGGTCAGCGACTTTTCGCCACCGGACATGAGTGAAAGGGCCTGCAAGTCTTTGCCGGGTGGTTGGGCGAGGATTTCGATGCCGCACTCGAGGACGTTCTCGGGGTCTTCGAGGACGATGTCGGCGCGGCCGCCGCCGAAGAGCTTTCGGAACAGGCCGCGGAAGTTTTCGCGGATCTCGTCGAAGGCGGTTTTGAAGCGCTGGCGGGATTCGCGGTTGAGCTTGTCGATCAACTGTTCGAGCTGGCGGTGTGAGGCGGTCAGGTCGTCGCGCTGGGTGGTGAGGAAGCCGTGGCGCTCCTGGAGCTCTTCGAGCTCGGTGATGGCGTCGAGGTTGACGTGGCCGAGGCGGTCCATCTTGGCGCGGAGGTCGGCGATTTCGTTTTCGACCTGCTCCCAGTCCTGCTCTTCGTATTCGTATTGCTGGTAGCGTTCGGCGAGGTCGACGCCGAGTTCGTCGGAGACGCGTGCGACGAGCTCGTCGCGTCGGACGTTGGCTTCGGTGAGAGACATCTGGCACTCGTGCAGGTCGGCCTCTTCCTTTTCCAACTGCTCGCGGAGCTGTTTGACGGCGTGGACGAGTTGTTCCGACTCATGGCGGGCGGCGTCGCGCTGCTCGCGCAGCGTGGTGCATTGGGTTTCGAGCCGGGTGATCCGCTCGCCCATGGTGGAAAGGTGCTCTTCGCACTCGGAGATGGTCTGGCGGGCGTCGGTGATTCTGGCTTCGCACTGCTGCATGTCGTGACGGGCGGAGGCGACGGAGGTTTCCAGATCGCGGATGGTTCGCCTGAGGGCGTTGATGGTTTCGGCGGTGGCAGCGCGTTTTTCGGTGAGTTGGCCTGCGCTGACCTTGGCTCGGGTGAGTGACTCCTGGACGTCACGGCGAGCGGCGACGGTGTTGTCGATTCGATCCTGGTGGGTGGCGATGGTTTCTTCGCGCTGGCGGTTTTCGCGCTCGATGGCTTCTATGGACTGGCCACCCTGGGCGCTTTTTTCTAGCACCTCGTTGATCTGCTGCTCGATGAGGGTGACTTCCTGGGCGATGAGGGGCTGTTCGTTGGTGAGTCGGTCGACGGTTTCCTGGATGTTTTGCAGGCCGGCTTTGGCTTCGACCTTCGCGGTGTTTGATTCGTAGATGGCGGAGCGGAGTTCCTGCTGGACGCCGTCGAGGTGTGAGGCTTCGGCGACCATGCGGTTGAGCTGGTCGCTTACGGTGTTGATTCGTTCGTCGTTGTCGGTAAGTTGCTGCGCTATGTCGCGTAGCTCGCTTTTGCGCGAGATGAGACCGGCTGCGGTGCTCGGCGGTCCGACGCTGACGCGGCCGTCGGGCTCGACGACCTCTCCGCTCGTGGTCACGAAGCGGTAGCCGGATAGTTCGGTCTCCGCGAGCGAGAGGGCGGTGTGAAGGTTGTCGACGACGATGGTCTTGCCGAGCAGGTGTCTGGCGAGGTACTCGAAGGTCTGGTCGAAGCGGACCAGGTCGATGGCTGGTGCGACGAAGCCGGGTTGGTCCGAGAAGTCGCGCTCGCTGACGACGGGGGGTAGGCGGTCGAGCCCGATGACGGTCAGTCGGCCGGGGAGGTCGCGGAGGAGGTCGGGGCGGTTGAGCAGCGGTCGGGCCTCGTGGAAGACGAGGTGTTGAGCGGTGTCGCCGAGGGCGGCTTCGATGATGCGGGCGTGTTCCACGTCGGTGTCGAAGATGTCTGCGACGAGTCCTACGAGGGGTCGGAGTTCGTTCGGTGCGTCTTCCGTTTTGCTGCGTTCGAGGAGGCTGACGGCGCCGGCGCCGACGCCTTCCATGCGCTGCTTGAGGTCTTCGAGCAGTTCGCGGCGGGAGAGGAGGGCACTTCGCCGCTCCTTGGCTTCGGCGAGCTGGTCGACGAGGCGTTGTCGGACGGTGTCGACGCGGGCGGCTTCGGCTTTCTTCTCTTCGAGCTTTGCGGTTTCCTGAGCGATCAGGTCGTCGAGGTCGGCGACGCGTCGCTGGAGCTTTGCTTTTTGTTCGAGAGAGGTTTCCAGCTCGACGGCGATCTGGGCGTCGCGTTGTGAGAGTCGTCCTTTCTGGTTGACGAGGGACTCGCGGTGTGTGTTGAGTCGGATGACTTCGTTGTGGAGCTGTGCGCTTTTGCGGAGCAGATCGATGATGCCGGCCTTTTCATCTTCGAGGATGGCTTGGGCCTGGGTGAGTTCGCGAGCCAGTTCGCGGTCGCGCTCGCTGAGTTCGTTGATCTTGTCGTGCCACTCGTGTGTCTCGCGCTGGAGGGCGTCGGCGGTTTCGACGGTTTCGCGGAGTTCGCTTTGGGCCTGTTCGAGGCGGCGGGCGTCCGATGATTCGCGTTCGGCGGCGCGTTCGAGCAGTCCGCGCTGCTCCTCGGCACGGCGTCTGGCTGCGTCGATGCGCTCTTCCTGGGCGAGGCGCTCCGATTTGGCCTGGAGGAAATCGCTGTCGGCTTCGTTGATCTGCTCGGCCAGGCGGTCAAGACGGATCACGAGCTGAGATTCGTCGGCTTCGTGCTGGTCGATCTTGGCGCGGTGCGCGGTGACACGGTCGGTGCGCCGGTTTCTATCGGCGGTCAGTCGGTCGACGGCTTGGGAGAATCGGTGGTATTCGGCCATCGCGTAGCTGGAGCGGAGCTCGTTGAGGCGGGCTTCGTACTCCATGTAGTTGCGTGCCTTGCCTGCCTGGTACTTGACACTGCGGAGGCGTTTTTCGAGTTCGTCGACGATGTCCTCGACGCGGAGGAGGTTTTGCTGTGTGCGTTCGAGCTTGCGTTCGGCCTCTTTGCGTCGGGCTTTGTATTTGCTGATTCCGGCGGCTTCTTCGAAGATGACGCGTCGCTCGGTGGGGCTGTGCTGGAGGAGGCCGTCGACGCGGCCCTGCTCGATGACGGAGTAGGCTTCGACGCCGACGCCGGTGTCCATGAACAGTTCGCGGATGTCTTTCAGCCGGGTGGTGTCGCCGTTGAGTTGATATTCACTCTCGCCGGAGCGGTAGAGCTTTCTGGTTACGGTTACTTCCTCCAAGTCGAGGGGGAGGGCGCGGTCTGCGTTGTCGAAGACGAGATCGACGTGTGCGAGGCTGCTGCTGCGGCGGGTGCTGGAGCCGTTGAAGATCATGTCGATCATCTGGCGACCGCGGAGGGAGCGGGCGGATTGTTCGCCCAAGACCCATTTGAATGCGTCCACGACGTTGCTTTTGCCGCAGCCGTTGGGTCCGACGATGCAGGTGACGCCGGGACCGAACTCGAAGTCGACCTTGTCGCTGAAGCTTTTGAAGCCGGTGAGCGTGACGCGCTTGAGGAACATGGTATTCGGGACCTCCCTGTGCCCTCGTGATCCCGCCGTCCGTGGCGGGCGGATCGTACAAGAGACGTAGCCTGCAGCCCTGCAAGCACGGAACCGGGTGGTACCCTAACACAATGGGGAACGGCCCGCAAAGACAAAAAGCGGGGTCGGCGCGAAACCGGGCGGTGTTTGAGGGCGTATAGGATTGGGGCGTCGATCGCTTGTCATTTCTCGTATTGTTCGACGCGACCGGGCGTGTGGACCGTGATATGATCGGGCATCTATGTCGCCTCAGCGGTTGCCATCCAAGACCGATCGGGCAGCCACGGAAGAAGCTCCAAACGGATCGGAGAAAGGCCGTGGTGAGCGGTCGGGCTCCACCGTCGCACACAAGGCACTCTTCGAAAAGGCCCCGGACGCGATCCTGGTGGTGGATTCTGAGGGGCGGTACATCGACGCCAACCCGGCTGCCTGCCTTCTGACGGGGTATTCGCGGGCTGAAATCCTGAGGAAACGGTTAGGCGATCTCACCACATCGGCCGAGAAAGCGCTCTCTTTCGAGCGCTTTGAGTTGCTTCAGATGGAGGGGCGTACACGGCGGGACCGCGTGTTGAAGCGGAAGGATGGGTCAGAGGTTCCCGTGGAGGCTCACGCGGTCGAGGTGGGGGGTGGGGTGTACATGACGATCCTCAGGGACATCAGCGAGCGGCTCGGAGAGCAGGCGGAGCTGCGGCGGTCGCTGGAGGCGTACAGCACGCTTGTGGACCTCTGCCACGCGGCTGTTGTGGCGGCGGACCAGGAGGGTCGGATCACGTCGTGGAATGCGGCTGCCGAGGGATTGTTCGGATATGGGGCGCAGCAAGCCATCGGTATGCCGATCACCGAGCTGATCCCGTCGCGTCTTCGCGGTGCCCATCTGGCCGGTTTCGGGCAGCACTTGTCGTCCGATAATGCGACACTGTTTGGACGGACGTTTTGCAGCCGGGGGTTGCACCGGGACGGTCACGAGGTGCCGATCGAGGTTTCCGCGGCGGTGGGGTCGCAGGGTGGGCGACGGGTGTTCACTGCGGTGATCCGCGACGTTACCGAGCAAGAGCAGGTGCTCGAGCGGTTGAACGACGCCTTGCAGCGCTTGCAGTTCCACGTCGAGCGGATGCCGCTGGCGTACATCGTGTGGGACGTGGATTTCAAGGTAATGGAGTGGAACCCGGCGGCGGAGCGGATATTCGGGTACACGAAATCGGAGGCGAAGGGGCGTCACGCGTACGAGCTGGTCGTGCCGAGCGACGTCGTCAGTGCGGTGGATACGGTTTGGGACGATCTGCTGAAAGGTGACACGTCGAGTCACTCGATCAACGAGAACGTGCGGAAAGACGGGTCGCGACTGACGTGCGAGTGGTTCAACACGCCGCTGCGTGATTCGGGGGGTGAGATTCGCGGTGTGGCGTCGATGGCGATGGACATATCGGAGCGGGAGGTTCTCGAGGCGCAGATTCGCGATGCGCAGAAGCTGGAGAGTCTGGGCGTGATGGCCGGCGGGGTGGCGCATGATTTCAACAGCTCGCTGATGGTGATTCTCGGGAACACGGCGCTGCTCAGATCGATGAAGGGCATGCCGGGGCGTGCGGAGGAGCATATCGAGCTGATCGAGCAGGCGGGTGGGCGGGCCAACGCGCTGATCAAGCACCTGCTGGCTTACGCCCGGTCGGGTCGACACAAACCGCAGGCTACCGATTTGAACGGTTTGATTCGGGAGGCGGCCACGTTCATCCAGTCTTCGATCGGGAGACAATATGAGCTGGAACTGAAGCTGGGCGAGGGCATCCCGGATATCGTGGCGGATCAGGGGCAGATCGAGCAGGTGCTGTTGAACCTGTGTCTGAACGCGAGCCAGGCGATGGAGCCGCATGGCACGGTCTCGATCGTGACGCGTGCCACGCGGTTGACGCGGAGGGACGTGGCCCGGTGCGCGCCGTACGATGCGAAGCCGGGGGCGTACGTCGAGCTCTCGGTGAAAGACGCGGGGCACGGGATGGACGAGGCCACCGTGCGACGCGTGTTCGACCCGTTTTTCACGACGAAATCGGAGGGACACGGGCTGGGGATGGCGGCGGTCATGGGTATCCTCAGGCAACACCGTGCGGCTGCGTTGATCGAGAGCGTGGTGAATGAGGGGACGACGGTTCGGGTGTTCTTTCCGGTGAGCGGCAAGGGTGACGAGCCCAACAGGGCGGATCGAACGTGAGAAGGGCGTTGATAGTGTGAGGGAGTGCTGTCAGATTGCGTAGCGGTTCGGAGCATGGGCGCGACTGTCCGCGAGCGAGGTGGTGAAATCGTGTTAGTCAGAAATCCAGAATGTCCCCCTTTCCAGAAATCGAGAATGTCCCCCTTGTTTCCCCCTTGTTCGTTGGCGACGTGGTGAGATCGTGTTTGTAAGAAAACGGAACGTCCCCGTTTCCCCTTCTCAGAAATCCAGAATGTCCCCCTTTTCAGAATGTCCCCCTTTTCTGTTGGGGACTGGAGGAAGTGCGTAGACGGAAGGCGAAGGGTGGGGCGCCCGCTCGGTGCGGTGAATCCGCGCGGGCTGAAGCGCGCGGCTCAGGGGCGAATCGCTGTCACGTGATCTTCCAGCTACGATGCTATGGTTCCAAGTCTGCGGCGTCCGCGTGGGTGTTGGGGGTGTCGGCGAAGAGTTTGAGGGCGGTTTCGGGTATTTTGCGGAGTTTTTCGTAGGTCCAGGGTCGCTCAATGCTCAGATAAGCCATCGAGCCGGTGAGGCCGGTCAAAGCGATGAATCCGATGACGACCACCGGGGTGACGAGGGTGCGCTGGACGAAGAGGGCTCTTCGATCCTGGGCGGTGACGATCTCGTCGATGGCTTCGAGCATGGGCAGGCCGAGGCTTCGGGCGACCTGGCCCGAACTTCGATAGACGTGGTCGAAGATTTCGGCGAGGACGACGAAGACCACGCCGCTGGCGAGGCCGGCGATCAGGGCGAGAAGGAGGATGGTGGAGGCTTTGGGTGACACGGCGATGCCACTTCCGCGGGCGGGCAGGCCCTCGGAGAACTGCAAGAGGCGGTTCTGGGTGACGGCCTTGATGGCCGGCTCGATGGAGGCGACGGTCTGTTCGAGCTGCCCGTGTTTCTGCTTGGCTTTGGCGACGCGGTTGAGGGCCTCGGCGAACTCCTCCTGGCGCTGGAAGATTTCCTTGCGGGCCTCTTTGAGCTGTGCGATGGCTGAGGCGTTGGTATCGAGGCTTATGTCGATGTCCTTGAGCTTGGCGTTCTGCGACGCCAACTGAACCAGGAGGCGGGCGCGATCGCTCTGCCAGGGGTGGACCTCGATGGCGGTGTCCGTCGTGCGGTCGGCGGCTACGACGGTGATCGGTTCGTTGGCGACGGGTTGCGGGTCGCTGGCGACCTCGGCTTCGAGTTGCTCGCTCAGGCGTCGGCGGCCGGCGAGGTGCTCTTTCATCTCGGGGTGCTGGTCGGTCATACCGCGGGTTTTTCGCAGTCGGTCGATTTCGGCGTCGAGGGCATGAATCTCGCCGGCAAGCCGGACGGCTTCGGCGGACGGCGGCGGGGATGACGTTGGACTGTCAGCCTGATCGTGATCGACGCGAGCGGTCGGGTCGGCGGGGCCCAGGGCGGCGAGGAGCTGCTTTTGGGCGGCTAATTCCGCCTGGTACTCGCGTTTGCGCATGACCAGCTCGCGGCGTTCCATCTCGAGCTGCGAGATTTTCAGGGGGACGGAGCCGGGGTTGGCGGGGTCGAGGTAGGGGTTTTCGAGTCGGAGTCTGGTTTCCTCGCGTTGAGCGGCTTTGACCTCGGCGAGGGCCTCGTCGGCCTCTTTGCTGAAGTAATCGAGCTGGCTGGTGAGGAACTCGTGTATCCACTTCATGGTCTGGCGGATGTAGACGCGCTTGATCTGGTCGACGAGCGTCTTGCCGATGACGGGGTCCGGGCCGGTGTAGGTTATGCGGATGATGTCCATCTGCTCGCTGGGGGAGGTCGTATCGACGGCAACTCGGCCAACGAGTGACCGGGCGATGGCATCGCGCTTTCGTGTGGCGCGCTTGGTGAGGGTGCCGTCGTCGCGGCGATCGAGGTCTTTGGTCAAGCCGAGGTTTTCGACGACGTCGGTCATCACTTCGGGCGAGGTCAGGCTGCGGCTTGTGGTGTTGCGGAAATATTTGAAGGAAGCTGCACCGGCGGCCATGGGGAGCTTCATCATGACGGGGTCGTTGCGACGCTCGAAGGAGGTGCTCGCCCGGTACGTGCGTGGATAGTAGAGGCTGAGGATGAACGCGGCGCAGGTGACGACGCAGAAGGGGACGAAGAACGCCCAGCGGTGAAGCGACAGTAGTCGTAAGGCGTCGTGTAGCGTCTGGCGAATCTCGGCGAACGGACGGTCGTCTTCGGGGAGATGCTCGGGGCGCCCGAGTGACG
This sequence comes from Phycisphaerae bacterium, assembly GCA_050050135.1. Classification (GTDB taxonomy): domain Bacteria; phylum Planctomycetota; class Phycisphaerae; order UBA1845; family UBA1845. The sequence continues at coordinate 23,026 of JASFUW010000006.1, read as the reverse complement.
GGGTGCTCTTGGAGGAGCGGGATCGGGTCGATGTTTGGGAAGTCTTTGGCACCGCTTGTCTTATTCCTATGACCCGCGTTGCGGCGCGGTCCGAGTCACTTCAAACACGCTAGGACCGAGGCGGACGGCCCGTGACGTCACGGGCCGGCGGCTGCGGTGACGGTTCGATCATGTCGGTTTCTGATCCACAGGCGTTTCTGATCTTTTCGGACGGGCTATGGGGGCGCTTGAGACCAAAGGGCGGCACGAATCGGGTCCTGGCAGGTCCGGACAGGCGGGCGTCGTGGGCGGTAGTTACCGGACCCGCGATCGGCGAAACGGGGCTTGGATAAACCAAGGTTGTTGTCATGCCGGTCGGGTCACACCGGACTTAGGTTCGGGTGCGCGTCGCGTGACGGTGCGGGGGGCGAGGAGGGACTCGTAGTAGTTTTCGTAGGCAGCGACGGTGCGGTCGAAACGGAAGTCGGCGGCTCGGGTGCGTGCGGCGCGCGCGTATTGCCTTCGGAGTTCGGGGCTCGAGCCGAGATCGCGCAGGGCGTTTGCGAGTGCGGCGGGGTCGTTCGGCGGTACGATTCGTCCTGCTCTGTTGTCTCGGACGAGGACCGGGTTGTCGCCGACGTCGGTGGCTATGATGGGCAGTCCGGCCGCGAGCGCCTCGAGGACGGAATTGCTCATCCCCTCCGATGCGCTGCAGCAGACGAAGGCGTCCATGCCATTGAGCAGTGCCGGGACATCGTCACGCCACCCGGTGAAGCGGACCCTTTCGGGAACGCCGGCTTTTCGTGCGTGCTCATCGAGCTTCGCGCGGAGGGGTCCGTCGCCCACGAGCAAGAGGTGCGCGCGGGGGAGCTCGCGCGTGGCTGCCGCGAAGGCGTCGATCAGGAGGTCTTGCCGCTTGACGGGCGTGAGGGAGCCCACGGTTCCGATGACGAAGGAATCCGGGCTCAGCCCGAGGTTTTGGCGCGTGCGTGCGGCGTCGGCAGGATCGTGACGAGTGAAGCGGGCGAGGTCGACGCCGTTCGGGACCAGGTGGATTCGACGCTGTGGCACGTGCGCCCATTGGTGTAGTTGGCGGGCACCTGCGTGCGAGACCGTGGTGAAACGAGCACCCGCCGGACCGGCAAGTCGAATGACAACGCGTTGTCGTTGGTTGAAAGGGCCGGGGGTCTCGAGGCCGTGGTAGCCGAGCACGAGGCGGGTCGAGCGAGTCAGTGTGGCGGCTATGCTGGCGTCCCAGAAGGTCCCGGTATTGCGGGCGTGGAGGATGGCGGGTCGCCAGTCTCGGAGTATGCGTGCCAGGCTATACCAGGCGATTCTTGAGCGATTAGGAATGTCGAGCGGGCGGCAGGCTACGTGGTCGGGCAGTCTTGCCGCGAGATCGCCGGCGGCGCGTAAAGTGACAACGGAGTGACATAAGCGGTCCGGATCGAAGGCGTTCAGCAGCGCGAGGAGGGTCTGCTCGGTTCCGCCTCCGGTCAGCGAGTGGACGAGGTGTACGACGAGCGGAGGTCTAGAAGCAGGCATTTTGCAGTCGCCCCCAAAGGGCAAGGTCGTCCGTGGGCGTTGGTTCCGGCGCCGGTTGCGGGCGTGGTGCGGTGGCGACGGCTTCACGGACGACGAGTCGGTATAGACATAAGGGCATCACCAGCACCCACCAGTAGGACTCGCAATAGAACCGCTCGGTGCCGAGGCCGGTTACGAAGTATGTGACGAAGGCGGTGAGCAGGCCGTAGGCGATGAGCCTGGTTTCGACGGGGCTTTCGGTGAGTTCGGCGAGCTTGGCGCTTCGTCGCAACATCTCGAGTGACCCGACGACCATGAGGAGGAAGAGCACGCCTCCGTGAATGCCCAGCTCGGTGAAGCAAACGATAAGGGTGTTGTGGGCGGAGCGCTTGTAGTAGCGTGGATCGTAGCTGCCGATGACGCGGGGGAAGTTGCCGGGACCGATGCCGAAGGGGTGGTCTCTGAGGATGTTCAGCGAGGTGACCCATATTTCGGAGCGGGCGACGACGGCTGCGTCCGCGGACAGCGCGCGTTGATCGGTGAGGGTGCCCATGCGGGTCCAGAAGTGCACGTCGGTGAGGGAGAAAGCGATGATGCCGGTGCCGACGAGTAGGCCGTGAATACGCCACCTTCGACACTTCGGTGCCATTAGGAAGGCAGCCAGTACGCCGAAAACGAGCCCGACGAACGCGGACCGCGTTCTGCACAGGATGACGGTGTTGAAGGTCAGGGCGCCGGAGACGAGGGCGAGGGCTCGCCACTTCCAGTGGGGGGTGATGAGGAAGGCAACGCCGATGAGAGGGAGCATGGCGGCGCAGTGGGCGGCGGTTCCTGAGGTGGTGTAGAAATCGGGCCCGCCGATGTGTTCGAGCCGACCGAGCCAGAACGCCGAGCGTGGTGCCGTGAAGGCGTCATACCCGAGATAGAGGCTTCCGATCACGAGGGTCCAGAGGACGAGGCGGAAGTTGGTGCGGGTGGTGGCCAATCGGCCGAGGATGACGACGAAGAGGAGCATCTTCCAGAACTTCTCGAAAGCGTAGGCCGACCACCTGTTGTATCCGAATCCGATGACGAGGTTTACGGCGGCGATCACGAGCAAGACGACGAGGCCTACTTCCCAGAGGGAGATGGCGGGGCGAAGGGTCGGCACTTTCTTTCGACCGAAGAAGAGACCGAGCACGGTGAAGACGGCGGCCACCATGGAGAACCTTATGCCGAGGCTCTGAAGGGGTATTCCCCACCAGGCGTTCCCTGGGTTGACCTGGTAGGCGACCATGTAGTTGATGAGTCCCCAGATGGGGTTCACCAGAGCCATGATGCACGCGCCCCAGAACAGCGCGAAGTATAGTGTGGTTTTAAGCGGCCACATGCGGATCCCGGATGCTGCGCAGCACGTCCCCAAAGGCCGCGCACGCGGACTGCGCGCACCGGGCTGCACCGGTTGCGGCGGGCACGCCCAGTCCGTGGATCGCGGTCTCACGAGTTATCGGTTCTTGGGGCGCTGCGGTTGGTTTATTTCAGGCGTCTCGCTGGGCCGGCGTCGGTGCGTGGTCGCAACTCGGTGCGGGGAACGACCGATATTCTCTGAGCCGGCGCGGGTTGTATTGCGGGGAGCGTGCGCTTTTTGGGGACGTGCCGCCTGATTGCGCGGCGAGGAGTTCGAGATTGAGCGAGGTCGGTATAGATCAATGCGCCGCAAGCACCAGTCATCGAGGGCGGGCTACGGGTCTTGCTGTCGGGGCGGTCCTGGTGATTTCCGCAGCGCTGGTGTTCACGAAGGACATCGGTGTGGGGGGATTCAGGTGGGGTGACACGCCGTCACACGCGATGGACGGTGTTTTGATTCATGACTGGTTGGCTGGCGGTCCTGAGGCGTGGGTCCGTCCGGTTGCGTTCGCGGAGCGGCAGTATGCCCATTACCCGACGTTGAGCATCGGGCGGACGTATCCGCCGGGGTTTGCGATCTTCGAGGCTTTGTTCTTCGCGTTGTTGGGGGTCTCGGCGGGTGTCGCGCGGTTGACGACGGCGTGTTTCGGGGTGGCGGCTGTTGCAGGTGCCTATCTGGTCGGGGGGCGGTTTCTGTCACGGGTGGGGGCGGTGTGCGCGGCTGTCGCGCTGTTGACCATGCCGATGGTGGTGCTGTGGACGCGGCAGACGATGCTGGAGATGCCGACGCTGGCGGTGCTGATCTGGCTCACGTATGCGGTCCAGATGTATCTTGCGAAACCGACGTGGCTCCGGTGCAGCGCGGTTGTCATTCTTCTGTTGGCGTCGTGCCTGTTCAAACAGACGGCGGTCTTCATTGTGCCGGTCGTCGGGGTGATCATGGTCGTGCAGGCGTGGCGTCGGGTCATCCCGTGGAGGCAGTTCATCGTCAGTTCGGTCGCGGTCGGCGTCCCCGTTGCCGGTATGTTCGTGTTGACGTTGCAGTCGGGCGGGTGTGCGACGCATCTGCTGGAGGTGGTCACGCAGGGGAACGGTGTTTCGGGGTGGGCGACGTGGGCGTCGCTGCGTTACTACCCGGCGGCGCTTCGTGGTCAAATTGGGTCGCTGCTTGTGGCGGCGGCGATCGCGGGGTTCGTCGTCTCGATGCGGCGTTTCGACTGGGATTGGGGGCTAATGCTGCTGTGGTTCGCGTCGCTCATGGTGATGCTCACGTTCATTCAGCACAAGGAGCCGCGGTATCTTTTCTTCGCGTGCTTTCCGATTGCGATGTGGGCGGGGCTTGCGGTCGATCGGGTGTTTGGGATGTTTCGGCGTAAGCTCGTGCCCGGCGCGGTGTTGGCGTGCGCTTCGACGTGGCTTCTCGCTCAGGCGTATGTTCAGCCGATCGGCTATCGGCCGGACTATGGCGAGCTGGTTGCGGCGAACGCGGACAAGATTCGCGGTCGAATCGTGTTTTTCGAGGGGCGGCGTGACGGCGACTTCATCTTCGCGGTTCGTGCGCGGTTGGGGCCGAGGCGGGCGGTGATCGTCCGCGGGAGCAAGATTCTCTATTCGTGTGCGGCGGACACGCGCTGGCGATACGAGTCGTACGTGAGGGATGAGGCAGAGGTGGGTGAGGCGCTCGACCGGTTCGGGTTCTCGGCGCTGTTCGTGGAGCGGGAGCCGGTCACGAATGCGGCCGAGATCGGGCTGTTGCAGGCGTATCTGGCCTCGACTTCCACCTACGGGCGGGTGGGGAGCCGGGTGCTGACGGCGGGAGGTATCGGGCAAGCGTGTACGAGCAGGGCGGTGGACGTGTACGTGCCGCAGACGCCGATCGAAAGAACCGCGCGGTTCGTGGAGATTCCCCTGCCGATCGCGAGCCAGAGCATTCGCGTGGACCTCGACGCGTTGATGGCTGAACTCGAAGCGAGGTTGCAGGCGGGGTGACAGGATGGGGCACTTGGACTCGAGCATGGGAACGGCTGCGGGACGTGCGCTGGCGGGGACCGGGCTTCGCGATCGCGAGGGGCGTGTGCCGTTCGGTGTTCGCTGCCTTTGTCGGGTTGCCAAGTGGGCGCAGCGGCGTTCTGCGGTGCATCAACCGGCCGACATGCCACGAACGACCGACGCGGCGCGGTACCGTTCGTGGCGCTCTAACGAGCTTTCGCAGCAGCTTACGCGTCACTTCGACACAGGCGAGATCGCGGGACGTGACGTGTTGGACTTCGGGTGCGGTACGGGGGAGTTGTGTCGGGTGCTGGAGACGTTACGCCCGCGGAGTCTGATCGGCGTGGACAAATCCCGCGAGGCCATCGCGCAAGCCGGGCGGTCTTACAGTGGCCGAGGTATGGCACAGCCCTGTATTGCGAACTTCGTGTGCAACGGGCGACACGATGAATTGCCGCTCCCGAGCGAGAGCGTCGACCTGATCTGCTGCTTCGACGTCGTCGAGCACATTCCCGATTTCGGGGCGATTGCGGAAGAATGGCGACGCGTGCTCAGGCCCGAGGGCAAGGTGTGGGTGTGGTGGTCGCCGTGGCGCGGACCTTACGGCCATCATCTGGAGTCGTTGATTCCGCTGCCGTGGATTCATCTGATCGTGCCGGAGCGGACGATCTTCGGGACGTGTGCCGAGCTGTACGATGACCCGAAGTATGTGCCTCGCAAATGGGATGTCGATCCGGACGCGCGACAAAAGAAGCCGAACAAGTGGCGGCATACACGGTCCTTCTATCCTTTTCTGAATCGCTTGACGCGCCGGGGGTTGGAGCGGGCGGTTTGTCGAGCGGGGCTACGAATTCGGCGACGGGAAGTGCATGGGTTTGGCGGGTCGCGCGCTCGGCGGATGACGCGCGGACTGCTTCCGATTCCATTTCTCGGCGAGTGCGTCACTTCGTTTTTCATCTATGAGCTTGTAAGAACAGCGTAGCCGTCGAACGGCGAGCGGTTGTCGGGCGAGTGCCATCGTGAGGCGGGGTTCTGGACGCGCGCGCGTTCGAGCGATAGGCTTGGGTCATGTTCCTGCGCTTGCTGTTGCTGCTCACGATCATTCCGCTTGTCGAGCTGTGGATTCTGTTCGAGCTGGCGCAGCGATTCAGTTGGGAGGCGACGATCGGGCTCGTGATTCTCACCGGTGTGCTCGGTGCGTGGCTTGCGCGGCGGGAAGGACTCAAGACGGTCGCGCGGATTCAATCGGACATGGCGCGGGGGATTCCGCCGGCGGCGGTTGTCGTCGAAGGGGCGTTGATCCTGCTGGCGGGTGTCGTTCTGGTGACACCGGGGGTATTGACCGACATCTGCGGGTTTGTGTTGCTCGTGCCGCCTTTGCGCCGGCGGGTCGGGCGATACCTGGTGGAGGTGTTCAAGAAGCGAATCGTGGTGATCCATCCCGGGCAAGCGGAAGACGACGAGTTCATCGACGTCGAAGGGGTTGGTAGGAACGTGGACCGCGAGCAGGATATTCTGGATGGGTGAGCGGTTGATGGGGGGGCCGGTGGCGAGGACGCGGGCACATGGTGCGCCGAGCGTGGTGACGGGAGCATGACAGCGGATGATCCTGAAGGGACGATACGTGGTTCCCGTCGACCGTCCCGTGATCGAGGACGGGGCGGTGGCGGTCGAAGGCGGGGTTATCACGGGCATCGGCCGCGCGAAGGAGGTCGGCGGCGGATTCGACGTTGTCGACTACGGTGACGCGGTCATCGGTCCGGGGTTCGTGAACGCGCACACGCACCTGGAGCTGAGCTTGCTTTGCGGACGGGTGCAAGCCTCGCACGATTTCGTGGGGTGGCTGGCACGGGTCAGCGAACACATCACGACGGAGCTGGCGGAGGAGGGGAGGAGGCGGGAGTCTGTTCTGGCGGGCGTTCGAGCGTCGCTTTCCGCGGGTGTGACGTTGGTGGGTGACGTTACGCGGGCCCCGGGGCTTACGCGAGAGGTTCTGGCGGGGTCGAGGTTGCGCGGTGTGTCGTTCGGCGAGGTGATCGCGGTCGGTCGGCGACGAGGCCTACTGAGTGAACGGCTCGAAGCGGCTGCGTCAACTGAGTGGCATAGCGAGCGACTTCGTGTCGGAATCGCGCCGCATGCGCCGTACAGCGTCGAGCCGGACGCGATGCGAGCGTGTGCGGCTCGCGCCGCGGAACTGGCAGCTCCGGTGTGCATTCACCTGGCCGAGACGCCTGACGAAGCGCTGTTTACGCGGTCGGGTGAGGGGCCGTTCGTCGATTTGCTCCGCCGACTCCGTGTGTGGGACAAAAGCGTGCCGGTCAGCGGGTTTGGCCCGGTGGAGTTGGCCCGGCAGACGGGATTGCTGACGCGGCGAACGACGGTCGCACACGCCAACTATGTCGACGACGAGGATATCCGGCGGTTGGCTGCGTGCGGCGTCAGCGTCGCCTATTGTCCGCGGACGCATCGCGCGTTCGGGCACGAGCCGCATCGGTTTCGTGACATGATGGCCGCGGGGGTCAACGTGTGCATCGGGACGGACAGCCTGGCGTCGAACCCGTCGCTTTCCGTTCTGGACGAGCTGCGTTCTCTACGCCGTGAACATCCGGACGTCGAGCCGGGTGAGTTGCTTACGATGGGCACGTTGCGCGGGGCTCGGGCACTGGGATTCGGCCACGACGCCGGCTCGCTGGGTGTCGGCAAGCGTGCGGATCTTGTCGTCATTCCACTTAAGCGACAACAGTCGCAGGTTGAGTGGTTTTCGATACTGGACTCTGCGGAACCGGTGAGCGCTGTATACGTCGGAGGTGAGCGATACGATCCGGGTGGTCCGGGTTCGGGCGGGTCATGAGGTCTGTGTCGGCGGTCCTTCTCGCCGCTCACGGCGTGCCATCGACGCGAAGATGGAGAGACTGGAGAGCGAGCAGGCGAGCGCGATCAGCCAGACTGGCCAGCCGATCAGTTGGTAGAGGCCCATGCCGATCAGCGGAGCGATGAGCCCGCGCATGCCGGTGAGTGACACGTGGATGCCCATGTAGAGTTCCGCCTCTTCCGGTCTTGCGAAGTGCAGATGGCCGAGGTACCAGGCGAGTGCTCCGCCGCCTCGTCCCAGGCCGTAAGAGATTGCTCTGAGCGCGAAGAAGCAGGCGGCTAGGGGAACGACCGACGCACCGAACCGAGCCGCGGAGACGCTGATCAGCGTCGCGATCAGCCCGAAAACGATGGACATGTTCCAGCAGACGACGTTGACGACGCGGAATCGAACGACGCCGACACGATCGAAGAGCGCCGCCCACCGACCGATGCTGCCGAGCATGACGAGGCGGGGGATGGTCTCGATCAGACCGGCGCTGATCCAGAATCCCCATCCGTCGCCGAAGGGCAGGTCCTGCGTAACGATGGCGACGACGATGGCGATGGTCATCAGGTTGGACATTCCGGTGAGGAACTGGGCGATGCAATACTGGGTGAACCGGCGGTCGTCGCGGAGGATGCGAAACATGCGGCGGAGCACGTGGCCTGGGGAGAGGAGGGCTGTCAGGTCGAAGGGTTCCACGCGGTCGGCTCGCAGGTCGCCGTCCTGGCTCGGTTGTCGGTGTCGGGTCAGCTCGTTGCGCTCCGAACGGATGTGGATGCGGGGGAGGACCCACATGGAGCAGAGCCCGACGGCGGCTGCGACCGGATAGATGTATCGATAGCATGTAGGGTCTATGTCGCAGATGCGTGCGGCGGCGAGCACGGTGGCGTTGCCCAGCAGGATGCGGACGGCCTGGAGGCGACCGGCGATGCGTCCGCGGACGGCGTGGGGATAGTTGGACTTCCATACGGCGGAGCGCGTGGTGATCACGCCGGACAGAAGGACCTGGGCGGCGGCCATCTGTGCGATGAACCAGACGGTGCCGAGTGGGGAGGCGGGGATGGCGGCGACGGTGCCCAGACAGAGGACGACGCCGGTGGAGAAGGCGGCGAGCAGACGAATCTTCGGTCGACCGATGCACAGCATGCCCCAGACGAGGCTCGACATCATGGCTGCGACGGGGGTCGACGCGGCGATGGCGATCTGGAGCGGTGTTCCGCTGAACGTCTTGGCGACGATGACGCTGGCGAACTGCCCCTCGACCAGACCGGCGGCGACGCTCCACGGCACGATGTTTTTCAGCTCAAAGTAGTAGTTGCGCCGGGCCATGAACGGCAGCGTGCGCACTCGAAACAGGTCCAACGGCTTCGCCCTTTCGGTTGAGTTTCTCGAGTCGGCCAAGCTAGTGAGGCGGAGCCGTCATGGCAAGCGGGCGGAGCGTCATCCACCCGAGCCCTCGGTGAGCAGGTCGCGGCGGAGGGCCTCGATCAAGACGTCGGTGCAGTCGTCGACGGTCTTGGGGTCCATCTCGATGAAGAGGTCCCAGTGTGAGTTCAGCAGGATGGCGAATGCCAGCCGGTTTCGGGCGTCGACGACGTAGCAGTGGATGCCGCCGACCGCGGAAGGGCCGAGGAGGTATTCGGGCAAGAGGGCATAGTCCGTCTCGACCGGGTGGTCCGCCAGGTAGGCTGCGAAGGCGTCGGCGCTTTCCTTGAGCATGGCGGCCTGGTTGTGGCGCCACGAGCCGGGGATGGGCACCTGGGCGTCGGCGATAGAGGCTTGTGCCACACCCTCGTCAGTGAGGAACGCGCCGATTTTGTCGGCTGCATCCGCGTCATATTCGCCGGTCTGACTTTGGCGGACGAACGCCGGAAAGACCGTGACGGAGGTGTTGCCGAGGGAGTTCATGAAGATTTTGTTGGCTTCCTGGTTGACCGGTCCGGCGCAGCCGGATGTCAAGAGTGCGACCAGTGTGGCGGTTGCGAGCGGTCTGGTTGATTTTCTGGGCTTTGTCATGGCGTTTCTCCTTTCGAGTCGTGTGTCGAATCGGCAGTCCACGCGCTTCTTCAGCGTGCGCCGGGACGTAGTTGGTCTTACATACATCCGAGCTTGAGCACGAACGGCGCGATCGTGATCAACGACGTTCCCACGGCGAGCAATGCGCCGACCACGATCAGTCGGGCGAATCGTCTTGTGGTCATGGCCGGTCTCCTTCGGAGCTTCGCGAGGTCCGTTATGTTAGTGTCTACTTACAATTGAGCGAAAAAAGGGAACGCTCAGGTTTTTTCTCCCGAAAGCAGCAGTCGGCCGGCGTCGGCGATGAGGCGTTGTCGCTGCCGGTCGGTGAGGAGTCCGAGTTCGCGGCTGATGTTGGCGACGTTGCCGAGACCCACGATCGCCCAGGCTGACACCACCGCATCCGGGATGGACTTCTTGGCGCGACCGCCGCGATGGTCGCCCACCTGCTTGTGGATGAACCGATGAAATCTGTCGTACATGGTGCGCAAGGCACGGCGGACGTCGGGGTCGTCGGTTTCGTTGAGGCCGGCGTAGATGATGCGGTGCAAGCCCGACTCGCCGTAATGTTGGGCTTCATGCTTCAGGAGTCGCTCGGGCGCGGGGATGCCGGGGTCGCCCTCGCGGAGGACGCGCTGCCAGCTATGAGCGGCTTGGTCGTAGACGTAGCCGATTGCCGCGATGAACATGGTTTTCTTGTCGGACCAGAGACGGTACAGGATGTTTTCGCGGACCTTGCAGCGTCGGGCGAGTTCTGCGGTGGTCGCCCGGCGGTACCCGAGTTCGGCGAACGCCTTGGCGACGACGGGGAGCAGCTCCGCTCTCCTTTGTTCTGTCAGGTTAGGTCTGGCCACGGTGCCTCCACCGGCCCTGCGGGGCCGGGAATCGTAAGTGTATACTTACAGAATTGCACAGGAAGGGGGGTTTGTCAAGCGGATTCCGGTTTTTCTTTGCAGGAAGCGAGGGCCGGGGCGGTTCCTGCGGCGCCCAGTCGGGGCACGTGGACCTGGGGCAGTCCTTCATGCCGGGGTCCAGGGCGGCGGGTTCACCCGAATCGTGGGTCGACACCCGCGTGACCGAACGTCTCAGCCGTCCCTACGGGACTGGGCGCTTGTCATGAAGCGCCCGGACCCAGCGATGAATCGCTGGGCTAGACTCATTCGTCCCTACAAGACTGTGCCTGTACTATGACACTGGCTATCCCAGTCCCGGCGCGCCGGGATGCCGATCATGACACCATCGGCCCTACGGGACTGTCGGGGGCTTCAGATTTGTTGGTGCAGCGCGTTGCGTACGAGACGGTGCGGGGTGGGTGGGAACTCTATGCCTGGCGGTGGGGCATTTTGGGCAGGCGCATGTAGGTGGCCTGGGCGACGGCTACGAGGGTGTCGTTTTCGTCGAACAGGTCGACGGTGACAGGGCAGAGGGTCTTGCCGAGCTTGATGACTCTGGCAACGGCGGTGACATCAGTCAGGCACGGGGCGAGGAAGCGGATGTTCATATCCGTCGTGGTGAGGACCTCGTCGGGACCAGTTAGGGTCATGATGGCGAAACAGGCTGCGCTGTCCGCGAGCGTCATCAAGATGCCGCCGTGGACGGATTCGAAGACGCCGTCGAAGCACGTCTGGCGGGGGATGGACGCTTTGCAGAATCCCTCGGCGTAGTCGTCGACGCGCAGTTTCAGGGTGTCGACAATGGGAATGCCGCTGACGCGGTCGGTGAGGCGTTTGATGGAACTCGAATCCAGCACGGGCATTTCTCCCTCCCTCGGCCGGTCGACACAATGGGCCTGCGTTGCGACGCGGGAGTATACCTGGGCAGAGCAACGGGTGACAGGACAAGGCAGATCGGTGACTTGCGGATGTGCCTACGCCGGTCCGCACGCCGGTCTGTGGGGCGGACCCTACGTTGGTGCGTCAGGGCGGCGCGTTACCGAGCTTGGGACGCGGCCAGCGGCGTCTTGGCGACTCCGGGCGGGCATCGCGGTGTGCACGACGGGTGCCTGGTGCTCGGCGAGGAGCGACGGGCCGAGGCCGGGGTCTCGGCGGAATGATTCGCGCAACTGAGCCGTTGTGACGGGATGGTTGCCGAGCATGGAAATCTCGGCGGCGGCGGCTGCGTTTCCGATGTATGCGGCTTCCATGAGACTGCAGCCGGAGGCCAGAGAGAGGGTAGCAGCGGCAAGTAATGCATCGCCGCAACCGAGGCGGTCGACGGCGTGATGGGCGAACGAGGGAAGTTGCTCGCTCCGCAATCGGCCGGACCAGTCGGGCGAGGTGCGGTCTTGACTTCGACGGCCGAAGACGACCATGCCGCGCTCGCCGAGCGTGACGAAAAGGTGTCGTGCTTGCGTCTTTTCCAGCATGCGCCATGCGACGGCGGAGAGTCCGGAGTCATAGTCGTTGAGGGTGGCGCGCAGCTCGCGTTCGGTGGGGCAGAGCAGGTCGACATGGCGGAAGCTGAGGAGGCTGGCCCGCCCACCGCTTACGTCGGCGGCGAGCGTCCGAACGTTGTGACGGATGGTCGGCAGTACGCGAGCGAGCAGGCCGCCGGTGATCATGCCGTAGCCGAAATCGCACAGGATCAGTACGTCGGCGCGTGCGCACTGCTGTTCGATGATGGCGGCGGCTTTGCGCTCGGCGACGGAGTCGAGGGGGAAGGCGTTGCCCTCGTCGACCTTGAAGAGCTTGCTGTCGTCGGCGAGAAACCGGGACTTTTGGACGATGCCCGGCCGGAGGTGCATGAGGTGTGATTCGATGCCTTCGTTTCGCAGCAGGTCGGCGACCTCGGCCGATTCGCGGTCGTTCCCCACCGCGCCGAGGAACGACGCCCGGCCGCCGAGTGCGGCGATGTGGCGGGCGACGATCGCGGCGCCGCCGACGAAGCGGCGCTCGTCGCGCTGTGCCAGACTGATGACGGGGGACTCGCTGGCGATCCCGAGGGCATCGCAGAACACGTACCGATCGATCAGAACGTCACCCACGACCAGGGCGCGGAGGTTGCGGAAGCGACCGAGCGCTTCTTCGATGGATGCAGGGGAGAGGTTGTAGCGCTGGGTCAGGAGGGCGAGGCGCCGCGACTCGGCGTCGTCGCCGGGCGAATGGCCGAATGCGGATTCGATCAGTTCGGTCGAGCTGAAAACCACCTCGCCGCTGGAGAAGATCATTCGTCCGCCGTATGACTCGACGACGCCTTTTTCGGCGAGGAAACCGGGGTCGGTGGAATGCTCGTACTCGCGTCCTTTGACGTAAACGTCGGGCTTGATCCGGGCCAGCAGGTTCCGAGCCGTCGGCGAGGGATCTATGTAGACGTGGTCGACGAAGACCAGGGCGGCCAGGTTCTCGGCACGCAGGGCCTGCGGGATGTAGGGGCGCGAGTCTCCTTTGGATATCTGCGAGTCACCGGTGAGGGAGACGATGAGGACGTCGCCTTGCTGTCGGGCGAACTCGAGGTAGCGGATGTGGCCGGGATGCACGATGTCGAAGCAACCGTGACATTGCACGACAGTCTTGCCCGCCTTGCGCGCATCAGCGACGGCGGTGAGCAGCTCGTCCAACCCGAGTATCTTTCGCTGGAATCCTGACGACATTACACGGTTTCAATCGGCGGCACAGAGGCACGGCACGAATCCAGGGTCGAAAGTCGCCCGTCCGGAACATCGACGCGTGTCCTACGTGGCTGGACATCCAGGTTGTTCCCGTCATATGGGGTGGCGCGTAATCGACCCGGACCCCGCGTTTCCGTACTGATATCGGTTTCCGGCGGGAGCGGTTCCTGCGTGTTCGCCGCTGCCACCCCGGTCGCGACTCACGCCGTCGGGTCGCCCGAATGCGCTCGGGTGCGGTTGAAATGTGGACGGGGAGCGTTAGTATCTCGTCCCGTTCGCTGGAACGGCTCGTCGGTGGTGGCGAAAGGCGTGTTCCCTTACCTGGCGCGGTGGAGACAGGGGGCTTCGGCCGAGGTCGTCGTCGGCCGCCGAGCGTCGCTCACTCGAGATGCACAAGACCATGCCGCACCATCTCCTCTTCGCTCCGCTCAGATTCGCGTTCGCCGCTCCCTTTCTGGTTTCGGGTCACCCCTGGACATTGCAGAAGTACATTTTTCGCGAGATGGGGAAGACGTTCCTTCTGGCCGCGGTCGGTCTGACGGGTGTGCTGGGTCTCGGGGGCGGTCTGCTGCAGATGATGAAGTTCGGTGAGACGACGCCGGAGCAGGTCGTCCGCCTGATGGGTTTGTTGATCCCGCTTTCGGCGTCGCTGACGCTGCCGATCGCGGCACTCTTCAGCGCCGCCGCGACGTACGGTCGACTCAGCGCGGACAACGAGTTCGTGGCGTGCCGCAGCAGCGGGATCAACATGAACGTGCTGTTCGTTCCGACGATCGTGCTGAGCCTGGTGGCTGCGGGGGCGAGCTTCGGTCTGACGAACTATGTGATTCCGGGGATGGTGCGGGGGCTGAACGAGCTGCTCAGAGCGGACCTCGGGAAGCTGATCCAGCAGCAATTGAACCAGCCGCAAGGTCTTGCGTTGGATCGGTATCGCATTTGCGCGGACGAGTACGGCGCCGACCCGGCGGACGCCGAGCGGATCACGCTGCGGCGGGTGGCGTTCGTCGAGACGGACGAGGAGGCGTGGGTGCGGTACGGAACGGCGCGGGAGATCAACCTGCGGTTCGCGGTCGATGAGCAGAGTGTGCGGGTGTCGGGATGGATGTCGAACCTGAGCTATTACGACGCCCGCCTCGATCGGTTCGTGGAAGAGGCGTCGCAGGTCATTCCGACGAACGAGTATAAATCGGGGGTCAGGCTGAAAATCAAGTTTCTTAACTTGAACGAATTGCTTCATTATCGAGCGTCGCCGGGCAAATGGTACGAGGTTCGGGACGAGATCGAGCGGCTGAGGAAGTCTGTGGGGGCGACGCTGCTATCGGAGGCGATCGGGGAGGCGTTTCGGCGCGGCGGGGTGATTACGTTGCAGGACGAGCGGACACGGTATTTGATCGAGCCGGAAACGGTTCGCTCCGATCCGGACACTGCTTCGCTGGAGTTTTCCAACGTTCGGATCGAGGAAACGCAGGGCGGCCGGGTCCGTACGATCGCCGCGGACCGAGCCTCGATCAAGATGGGCGGCGGCCGGACGTTGGACGAGTGCACGCTGGCGATCGAGGTGCAGGACGCGCGGCTTGCGTCCGGTGGCACGGTGATCGAACGGGCCAAGACGACGCTGACGCCGGTGGGGATGCCGCCGGAGATCGTAGAACGAGCGGCGGCGATGTCGGAGGCGGAGCTGCTTGCGGGACCTTCGGAGCCGTTGAACGAGCCGCTGGAGCGGAAACGGTTCATGGCGCGAGCGGTTCGCGGAGAGACGGTTCGGAAGATCGTGGCTGCGATCCACGAGCGGGCGGCGTTCAGTGTGAGCATTTTCATGCTGTCGATTCTGGGTGCCGCGTTGGGGGTGATTTTGCGCGGGTCACATCTGATGACGGCGTTCGGGATCAGTTTCGTGCCGATGCTTTTCGTGCTGGTCATGATCGTGACGGGGAAGCAGATGTCGCGGAACCCGGGCACGCACGAGCTGGGCCTTCTGGTGATCTGGAGCGGGATCATCGTGGTGGTCGGTGTCGACGTCTTGATCATGACGCGACTGCTGCGCCGATGATGCGAAGGTAGGTGCCATGCTTTCGACACTCGACCGATACCTGCTCCGCTCGCTGATGGTCAACTATCTGATCGGGCTCGGGGTGATGCTGAGCCTTTACGTGGTGCTCGACATGTTCGTGAACATGGACGAGTTCACGGAGCAGGGGTATTCGCTGCCGGTGGTGGTGGGGAACATCGCGAGCTATTACTGGCCGAATCTGTTCCTCTATTTTTCGCAGCTCTGCGGCGCGATTACGCTGTTCGCGTGCATGGCGACGATCGCCCGGATGCGGAAGCTGAACGAGATGACGGCGATTCTGGCGTCGGGGGTGAGCCTTTACCGGGTGGCAATTCCGGTGATCGGGTTCGGAATCGCGACGACGGCGCTGCAGATTCTGGATACGGAGTGGTGGATTCCGCACGTTGCACACAAGCTGGCGCGGGACCACGACGACGTGGACGGGAAGAAGACGTTCGAGGTTTTGTTCGTGCGGGACGGCAACGACGCGCTGGTGTCGAGCCGGCAGTTTCATCCGACGCGTTACGATCTGCAAGACCTGCTGGTGTTGGTGCGTGACGAGTCGGGTGCCATCTCGCAGACGCTCGAGGCGGACCGTGCGGTGTGGGTGGCGCCGCACGGCCCGGGTCCGATCGGTCGATGGCGTCTGGAGCGCGGGCGGAAGGTTTCCCGGATGCAGGCGAGCGCCGGTGACCTGGGGCCGCGCAGCCAAAAGCTAGTGACCTACCCCAAATACTTCGAGACGGACCTGACGCCGGAGGTGATTCAGCTCCGGCAGGCGAGTGGGTGGGTGCGTTTTCTGAGTCTTGATCAGCTTGGCGAGCTGGAGGAGCGCGACGGTCCGATGCGGTCGTCGGCGGTTCGCACGCGGCATGCCCGGATTGTGGCGCCGTTCGTGAATATCGTTCTGGTGATGCTGGGGCTGCCTTTCTTTTTGAGTCGGTCCCCCGCGACGGTGCTGAGCGACGCGGGGAAGTGTATGATCGCTTGCGGGATGTGCTATGTGTCCACGTTCATCGCCCAGAGTCTTCACACGGAGTCATCCTCCGCGCTTCCGGCTTGGGCACCCATCTTCGTGTTCGGGACGGCGGCCGTCGTGTTGATCGATCGAATCCGAACCTGATCGAGCATCTGCCGGGGAAGGTGGGGGGGGCGACCCAGTGGCGTGGTCCGGCACGGAGGGACAGGCCAGGCCGCTCGAACTTGATCTACCTTCCTGGATGCGGCACTACGTCGGGTCGTCTGCGGCCCGCAAATCGATCTGCCAGGCGGCGGGAATCTCGGCCTGAACCACTTCTGCGGCCAGGTTCACCCACTTGTTGCAGCGGTCGAGGACGGCTGAGTCGGTGGTAGCGACGACGCCATCGTATTCTGCCAAGACTCTATCGGGGCTGTCGACCAGCTCGATGTTCCAGACGGTGCCCGGCGAACCGGCGGGTTGAGGCTCGGAGCCGAGCAGGTAGGCGGCGCGGGCGGTGGGGTCGGGTTCGCGTGTTCTTCTCGTTTCGAGGGCATCGGCGATCCGGGCTTTGAGACGCCCGCTGTTGGAGACGGGTCGATCCAGATACCAGTCGACGCGGTGCGGGGCGACTTCGACGACCTGATCGATGATGAGGTCGATGGCGGGGCGGGTCTCGTCGACCTTTCGGTACGTTCCGTGGATGCTTGCGATGTCACGGCAAGAGCCGTCCCGGGCGATGAAGACGAGAGCCCCGGAGAGGGCCGACTCGACGGTGATGATCAGATTGTATCCGTCGATGCCGAGCCGGTCGGAAGAGACCGCCGACGGAAGGACTCGCTTCGTAAGTCGGCGTTGGAGGGCTTCGTCGGAGCATGCGGCGCGCTGGACGGCCATTCGCTGTCGTGCGCTCAGGCCGTGGTGGTCGCCGACGAGTTTCACCGCGGAATCGGGTGCGTACGCGCGGCTGAGTAACCAGGAAAACTCGGCGACGGCCTGCCTCAGACGGGGGAGCTGCGAGGTGTGGAAGAGGCGGTCGTCGTCAGGGTGCGGGCCTCGATGTCGTCGCTTGTCGGGCATTAGGCGCCTGCCATGAACCGATGATGCTCGAGCGTTGCTCGCCGCGGGTCGGCATGGTACCTTAAACCGTTCGGGGGATGTAGTAATTGGTGCTGCCGGGGTCCTTAGGGTGGAACCTGCAAGAGGACGAAGGGGAGGACTGCCGTGGCTGAGATTGAGCGGATAAAAAAGAGGCCGATCGAAAACAAATCCGTCCTGAACGAGGCGTACGACTATGAGAAAAAGGTCTCGTTCGTTCGGGGGATGCGTGTCGAGCTGGACAACTGCGTGATGCTGTTCATTTCGGGGACGGCAAGCGTCAACGAAGAGGGCGCATCCATTCACCCCGGCGACCTGAGAGCGCAGACCCGGCGGACGTTCAGCAACATCAAGGCGTTGCTTGAAACGGAAGGGGCGGACTTTCATGACATCGTCCGCACGACCTGCTACCTCGCGGACTTTCGGCACTACGACGAGTTCAACGAGGTCCGCAATGCGTTCTACGTGGAGGAGAAGCTGGACCCGCTGCCCGCGAGCACCTGTATCGAAGCGCGCATCTGCCGACCCGAGCTGCTGGTCGAGATTGAAGCGATCGCGATGATTCCGAAGAGCCGGGCGGGTCACACCGGCTAGCGGGCCGCCCTTGCGGGGTGGGTCAGTCTGCCACGTCGTTGGCGCGCGCGCCTTACCCGTCGTAGATAAGTGCCAGACTCTTTGCATCTGAACGACACACGGCCGAAGTTCACGTCGACCAGTTCGCCGTCGACGTAGAGGCGCGTCAATCGGGATTGATTCCCGCCGGGTCCGACAATCGGTGCGGGCAAGTGTTGCGGCGCGGCGCCTATGGGGACAGAGAATCCGCCGCCGGTTACGGGCGACTGATAGATGACGGCGTCGAAGCGGCGGCGAGCGCGGACCTCGTCGCTGATTTCGATCCAATCGTCGCCGAAGGTGATCTTCCTTCGGAACGTGTCGGCCTGGCGCATTCGGGGGCGGGTGCGTTTGGGCTTTCGCGCTCTGCATCTTCGCACGAGGGGCTTGGCCGACAAGCGGGGCATGATTCGCTCGACGGACCGGCGCAACCGACGTGGGCGAGCTGCACCGGTTGACGAAGCTCGGTCGAAGGTGGTGGCACACGTGACCGACAGTCCGGTTACGGTCGATCGTGAGCAGACGTGGTCAAACGCGTGCTTGCACTTCTGTCCGGATGACACCACCGTGACACTGCGGTCGTCGAGGGTTTGTGCGCCGCTTCTGAAGGTCACGCGGACTGCTCCGCCTCGACGCTGGTTTACGACGGCGTAGTAGGCTTTGGTCGAATAGATGGCGATTCCGGCGTCGTGGAATCGGGCGTGTCCGGTTGAATCGCAGGGGCGGGTGGGGGAGCGTGGCAATTCACGCGGGGCTGTGGCTGCGGCCAGCAGGAGGCTGCTACCCCAAGCGGCGGCGAGCGGGTCGGACAGCGCAGTGAGGTGCAAAGCGCGTAGCCCGTGACACAGCCTGCGGCACGTGTGGGCGAGTCCGGCTGCGTGGGCATCCGCGGCGGCCAGCAGCTCGACGCCGTAGGGGGTGACAAACCCGGTACCGCGTGTGCCGTAGCATCCCCCGGCGCTGCCGTCGGGGTGCACGAAGTGGGCGAGGAATCGCGTCGCCTTGATTAGCGGGGCGTCGACCTCGGTCCAGTGGTTCTGGGCGCCGACGCGTGCGAGGGCGTCGACGGTGAGTGAGAGCGATCCAATGTCAGGCCCGCCGCACTCGGGGAACCAGCCTTCGTCGTGCTGCAGGGCGAGCAGAGCGGATAACCGTTTTCGTGCCTTGGCGAGCAGTGTCTTCTCCCTAAGCAGGACGGCGGCGTCGGCGACGGCGCAGACGGTGGCCGCCTCGATCCACGGCGTCGAAGGGGGTCGGCGGAGGAGCCAGTCGGAGTGCCGCCCGACGTCGCCGAATAGGGATTCGTTCTTGAATCCGGTGCTCTCGGACAGCGATTGGACGACGCATGCGAGGATCGCGCCGCGAAGCGGGTGGCTTCTCGATCGCCATTTCAGTGGAACGCCGTCACCGCGGAGGGACAGTTGCCAGCGGACCAGCGAGGACCGGACGAGCTCGCGAAGGCCTGGCTCACCGGGGACACCCGGGTCGAGTTCGCAGAGGATGGCGATGCCCAGCGTGGCCGCCTGTCGACAATAGAGTAAAGCCGGGTCTTCCGCATGTCGTGACGTGTGATTGGCACTGGCGGCGAATGACTGCTCGCTTGAACCGATCGGTTGAACGATGTGCACCCAACGCGTGACCAGGCGGCGGGCGGTATCGAGGTATATCTCGCGACCGGGCGTTGTGGTCGGCGCTAATCCACGCGTTGTGCCGGTCGTCGACGCGGCATCGACGCCGGCACGCCGGGTGTCCGGTTGCTCGGGAACCGTAAGAAGGCTCGTTGGGTGTTGATCGGGTTGTTCCATCGCGAAAACGCAAACTGCGAACAAAGGGCGACGAACAGTGAACGAAGCTTGCGCCGTCCGTTCGCCCCATCTGTCCCGGGGTGCCGAGACCCGCAGGGGTTTTATCGAGTCTTATCGGGGCAGGTGTGAGGTTATTGTGTGGCGGGTCGGTCGGCGGTTCGGGCGTGCGGGTCAGCGTCCGCCGCATGCTGCGTTGGAGCGGGGACGGGGTCGATTCCGCCGGGGGAGAAGGGATGGCAGCGGGTGAGTCGACGCAGGGTGAGGCCGACCCCGCGTATCGGACCGTGGCTTTGGATGGCCTCGATCGCGTATTCGCTGCACGTGGGACAGAACTTGCACGACCCGATCAGCAGCGGGCGGATCATCCCCTGATAACAGCGGATGAGAAAGACCAGAAGCAGTACCACAGTGTTTCGCGTGTATGAGCGCAGAGTCGATGCCGGCGGGGTCCGGCTGAGTTCGGACGGACGCCCCCGTAGCTCGGCGGAATTCGGTAATACAAGCGGTTTCACAACGTGCGAGATTCTAGAACAGCGACAGGAAGTACACAACCAGTGACGTGCCGACGGTGGCGATCGCGATCCAACCGGCGAGGTAGCGAATGCGGTTGCCGACCCTGGCGAACGGTCGATCCACGACCTCCAGCGCCGTCACGATATGGTCGCATGTGGTGGCGGCGAGCGGCGAGAGCCGCGCCGTCGCGCGACGGGCGAGTTCTTCGAATCGGCCGGGTTGCGGCGGCGTCGGATCCTCCGGTGGCGTGTCGGATTGTCTTTGGGAATCTGTTTCAGGCTCGGTGTCACGTGCGGCCGTCAAGTCCGAGCCGTCAAAGTGTGCGTTATCCTTCGCGTGGGGATCATGCGCCGAGTGGTCCTGGAAAGCCGGGCTCTGCGCTTCACCCGTGAGTTGACCCTCAGCGTGTGGGGTCTGTGCGGCTTCTTGTGGTGCGGCGGGATCGTCCGCGAGGGACTCACTTTGATCGGTTGTCGTGGGCGGAGCGTTTTCCGGCTGTCCCGCGTCGGCGGCTCTGTCCGGTTCAGTAAGTTCGGCCATGAAGTCGGGGACGTCCAGGGCGTTGGGGGGCGTCTGAGGCCCGGGGTCGTCCTGGGCGAATGGCGCGCGGGCTTGATCGGAATCGGCGGAGTCCGGACCGAGCTGGTCGCCGGTCTCGGATACGAGCTTTTCCAATTCGCGAAGCTCGGTGTCGAGGTCCACTCCGGGCGCGCCGGTACCGGTGGGCTGCTGGGTCTGAGGGGCGGGCTCAGGGTCGGAACCGTCGCGACCGATGGCGCCGACCTCGTCCGACAGGTCCGAGGCGAGTGCCGACGCTTGGGCGAGCACGTCGTCGAGTTCCTGCTCGGAGACCAGGTCGGCGCCCATGCTATCCGGCGGGTTCGCCGAGCGGTCTGACGGGTCGTTTTGGTCTTTGTCTGTCATCTTGCGCGCGCTGCTTTCGATCCTTGAAGGGGTTATCGGTCTACGCATCGCGGCACGTGAGCTTGTGGATCGGTATCGGCGGGTGATAATCGTTGACCATGCAGCGAATCCGCCTGTTTTGTCGGTCGCTCACGGAAGGGTTGTTCGCGCTTTCACCCGAGGAGGCGCACCACGCCGCCAGCGTGCTGCGCCGTAAACCGGGGCACAACGTTCTCCTTTTCGACGGAGAAGGTCGGGAGGCGGCGGGCGCCATCGAGCGGATCGAATCCCGGGGGCGCAGTGTTCAAACGTGGGTCAGGGCCGGGCCGATCCGAGTACGGCCGTTCGATCTCGGAATCAAACTCACGCTGGCGGTGGCGATGCCGAAGCCGCATCGTCAGGGGTACCTCATCGAGAAATGCACGGAATTGGGCGTGGCGGCGATCTGGCCCGTGCTTACAGCGCGAAGTGTCAGCCGGCCGCGCGCTGCCTCGGTCGAGAAGTGGAAACGGCGGGCTGTAGAGGCGGCCAAACAGGCGGCACGCGCCTGGGTGCCTGCGATCGAACCGGCGATCTCACTTTCTGAGTGCCTTCAGCGGGTTGCCGAGTTTGACGCGGCGAGCATAAGCTGTCTGGGGCCGCGGTTGCGCCGATTTGACGAGTTCTTGAAGGGGTTTGGTCCGGGGCGTTCCGTGCTGGTGTTGGTGGGTCCCGAGGGGGGATGGACCGAAGACGAGCGAAATTATGCGGTCGACAGCGGGGCGGTGGCTACAGTGTTGAGCCCGACCGTCCTGCGTACGGAAACCGCAGCCGTGGCGGTGTGCGCGGCAGTCGCGGGGCTGTGTGCGGGGGGGGGAATGTCGAATGGCGAATAGCGAATGACGGGCAGCCTGACCGTGACGCGGGCGCGGTGGGTCGGAGCCTGGCCCCGGCGCGTACAGACAGCATCGGCCCTACTTGACCATTGGTGCTTCAACGATGCACCCTACGAAGGGGATCGAACCTCGTGAAACTGATGCGTGAAATCCGCAGCTTCCCTTATGGAAAGCCGGGCAAGCTGCGCCCGTTGAACACGTGGGGCGGCGTTCCTGCGGGGTGTGATCCTTCGACGTTCTGGGTTCTTCGCATCGTCGTTGACGGCCCCGTCGACGCGCGGACGGGATACTTGTGTGACATCAAGGCGCTGGACGCGGTGTTGTATGACGTGGTCGAGGCACCGCTCGCGGAGTGCACCACATCCGGGAATCATCTGCGGTCGATCACTACGACGTTGCGGGAGGTTTTTGAGGGTGCCGGACCGGGTGCGCCGGGGTTGCCGATGCCGGTGGTGATCGATTCGCTGGAGTTGGAAACGTCACCGTACCTGAGGTTTCAGGTGGTGCGAGGAGAGACAGGCATGGTACGCGTTACTCGATCGTTCGAGTTTTCGGCCGCCCACCGGTTGTATTGTGAGAGGCTTAGTGAAGAGGAGAACCTCCGCGTGTTCGGCAAGTGCAGCAATCCGCACGGTCACGGGCATAACTACGTGCTCGAAGTCACCGTGGGCGGGACACCGCGCGAGGTCGGGACGGTGGTCGATCCGCCTCTTCTCGACCGTGTGGTGAACGAGCGGGTGATCCGGCCGTTCGACCACAAGAACCTGAACGTCGAATGTGACGACTTTTCGGCACTGAACCCCAGCGTGGAGAACATCGCACGCGTGATCTGGGGCAGGTTGGCGGGTGGGTTC
>JASFUW010000005.1:0-32699 GCA_050050135.1 Phycisphaerae bacterium | reverse complement strand
ACGCCGAGCGTTTGCGGAGCCTCGCGGAAGGCTTTCAGCGCGATGCCGATCGGCGTCAGTCGCGAGATTATCGCACACCGTTGATCGCGATCGGTGAACTGACGAATCAACCTATCCAGACCGTGGATGCCCTGCGAGGCTTTGCCGGCTTGTAGACACGTCTGGGGAGGCACGCGGAAGCGGAGGCCCTGCTGCGCCAGGCGGTGGGCATTCTTGAGGTGGCGTGCCCGACCCGCAAGGCGAAACTTGCAGTGACGAAAGCCGCGTTGGCTCGCTCGTTGATGAAGCAAGCTCGCCATGTAGAGGCGGAGCCGTTCCTTGTACACGCGTATTCGGTGTTGCGGGACATATTGGGTGCGGACTTTCACATGACCATGCGTGCGGCGAGGGAACTGGCGGAACTCCACGGGGCAGGAGGCGACGCCGAGCGTGAAACCGAAATCCGCGCGCTCGTGCGGGAGCCCGATTGAAGGAGGGACCGATTTCCACTAACGTGCCCGACGTCACGTGCGTGGGATGCACGGACTTGGGAGTGCGTTGGGTGGATGAGTCGAAACGAGAGACGCTGCTTACGTTGGGGCCGGGGCGCAGTGACCTGTACCTGTTTCTTGCCTCGGCGTTTGTGGAACCGCCGTCTGACGAGCTGTTGAGGAGGATCGGGGAGGATGCGTTTCTCGTGCCGCTGGCGAGCATTTTCCGCGAAGAGACGGTGCGGAAACTGCGCGAACTTGGCGAAGCGGGTTCGATCGGTGCGTTGAAAGAGCGCCTCGACCGGGAATTCACGAGCTTGTTCAGATGTTCCGGTGAGAGGTACGTGGCCCCGTTTGAATCGGCGTATCGTGATCTCGAGGAGCCAGGCTGCCACACTGATGCCACGTCACCGATGGGGCGTTGTGCGGGCGAGGTTCAGGCGTGGTATGACTTCGCTTCCGTG
This sequence comes from Phycisphaerae bacterium, assembly GCA_050050135.1. Classification (GTDB taxonomy): domain Bacteria; phylum Planctomycetota; class Phycisphaerae; order UBA1845; family UBA1845. The sequence goes on along the minus strand of JASFUW010000005.1, from coordinate 31,765 downwards.
GAGCTTTCCTCTGAATTCGCGGACTCGCCCGATCACATCGCGCTGGAGTTGAATTACCTTGCGCTGCTTTGTGCGAATGAGGAGGCTTTGGCCAACGCCGCCCCCGCGCGTCTGACACGCGTGTGGGAGATGGAGCGCGATTTTCTCGCAGGGCACGTCGTTCGCTGGGTAGGTTCACTTCGTGACCGCATCTACGAGAACACCGAGCACCCGTACGTCACGGCGCTGGGGGACATGGCTGTGGAGTTTACCGCTCGCGACCTGGCGACGCTGGAGGATGCCCTCGGCGCGTCGCTGCAACTGTCAGTTCCACAGTATAAAGACACGTAGCACACGATATCACACGGGTTTGCCGTGTGTGAGTCACCCCTGGGGTGTACGTACGCGCTGCTCGGGGTCGGCGTCATCGTTTGTTGGGCGGGGACTTGCGACTGGTTTTCGTGGTCCTCGCGAGGTACAATGATTGTCCTGTTCTGCGCCGATCGGCGTCGGGCCGTCGAGCATCATGTGTGTGCCTACAGACCGGCGTTGGGGGTCCGGCTTGGCGCTGCGTGTTGGGTAACCAACCTGAGTCGGAGGAATCGACATGTATAGGCTAAGGCGATCGAAAGGGGTGTGGGTTGCGACACTCTGCGGGGTCTTCGCGACGAGTCCCGTTTTTGCGGGGTCACACCTGTGGCGTTTCAGCGAAGTATTCAGTAACGAAGACGGGAGCATCCAGTTCGTCGAGTTGCATGAGTGTTGCGGTTCGAACATCGAGATCCTGGTCGGGGACAAATGGGTTTCGAGTGATGCAACGGGTCTAAGTTACGTCTTCCCGGAGAATCTGGTCGGGCTGACGGCCAACAAGTATCTGCTGCTGGGCACGGCGGGCTATGCGGCAATTCCAGGGGCCCCGACGCCGGATTACATCATTCCGGATAACTTCTTTTCCCTGGACGGGGACACCCTTCGATACTGGACTTACCCCGACGCGACGATGACATGGGCGTCTGGCGAGGTGCCGACGGACGGTGTGATGTCGCTGAACGGAGATGGCTCGACGGGCACGAACTCTCCGACCAACTTCGCGGGCGAGACGGGCTCGGTCGTCATCGTGCCGGACATTCCCACGGTGTCGACCTGGGGTCTGGTGGTGACGCTGCTGATCATGTGCTGTGTGGGCACGGTTGTGCTGAGCCGTTTGCGGGGGAAGGCTCCCGCGGCCGTTGCGGTTTAGGCTCGTTTTGGTGATCGGGCCGACGCTGAGCGGGTCGGTTCGGCAGGTCAGCTATCCGGGCCGCATTCTGGGGACCGATATGAGAAGGCGCGGTTGGTCGAGAATGGTGTGGGTGTTTGCCATGGTCCTCGGGTCGACGTATGGCTCGGTTTTCGGAGGGTCACACCTGTGGCGGTTCAGCGAAGTTTATAGCAACGTCGACGGGACGATCCAATTCATCGAGCTCAGGGAGTGTTGCGGCTCGGACTTCGAGGTGCTGCTTGACGGCAAGTGGGTCAGCAGCGAAGCGACGGAGGAGACTTTCTGGTTCGACCGCGATCTTGACCCGCCGACGGGCAACAGGTATCTGCTGCTGGGCACACCGGGTTTTGCGGCGCTGCCCGGAGCCCCCGCGCCAGATTTCATCATCCAGGAGAATCTCTTCTCGCTGGGCGGAGACACCCTCCGCTATGCGGGGTATCCGGAGGCGATCATGTCGTGGCAGGCCGGGCAGGTGCCGATTGACGGGAGGCTGGCACTCAACGTAGACGGTACGACCTCGGTGAACTCGCCGACGAATTACGCGGGCGAGTCGGGTTCGGTGCTTATCGTGACCACGCCGGCGACGACGCATTGGGGGCTTTTGGTGACGATGCTCCTGTTCGTCACCGCATGGACGGTCTTCGTGATGCGGAATCGCCTTCAGCGGCCGTCGACTTCGGTCGCGGGGTGATCGTGCTCGCTGGTGCGGGGCGGTTGCGGCACCGATTCGCCTGCGTGTACGGGCTCTCCGTCGCGATACTGCATCTTGCACTTAAAGCAGTAGCCGTTAGCTACGATTGCGGCGGCACAGATTCGGCACTTGTCGAGTTTCTGTAGCGCGGCTTGTATGATGTCATAGCCGTTGCGGGCTTCGCCATAGGTCTTGCGATCGGTAAACGCGACCGGTCCGATCATCCCCCTCTTACACTTGTTGCACCAACCGAAGGTCTTGGCGTTTGTGGTGCAGGTTTCGCAGGTCAGGGCCTCGGGTTTGACAGCGGTTCCCTGGGCGAGGCAGTAGGTCAGCTTGGACATGTAGGCCTTGCCATCGACGTAGCCGATGTTGCACTTGTGGCAGAAGCCGTCGGTGGCGATGGCGGTCTTGCACGACGGACAGGAAACGCGGTCTTTGTCAATGTCGTGCCCGTGCGGGTCGATTTCCTCGTACAGCAGGGCTGAGGGGATCCTTAGGCCGCCGACGTAGCCGACCTGGCACTTTCCGCACCATCCGTTTTGAAGTCGTGCGGCGTCGCATGTGCAGGTCTCCGACGTCCCGGTCGTGGGGTGACCGAAGGCGGGGGCAAGGAGGGCTGCGCTGAGCACGAAGCCAGATGTGAAGTTGTAACGCGTGGCCATGATTGATTCCCGCTCCCGTTCATTACGATTATAGCACGGTGTGCGTGGCGTCCAGCCGGCACCTGGGACTTATTCGGTGCGGAGGGTGTGAGCGGCGCGATTGCCGCTCGGGGCTTAGCGGCTGTCGGGGGGGTTTGTCGTCCGTTGGACGAAACGGCTCCCGGCGTGTTGTCGGAGGAGGCCTTTCAGTTGGAGGGAAGTGAGACAGGAGAGGACGCGGGACATCTCGAGGCCCGTGGTCGAGACGATGGCGTCCGCGTCGACGGACTCCTCGGCGACGGCGTCATAGACCGTGCGTTCGTCCGTGGTGAGGGTCTGTAGGGTGGACGAGGAGGGAGCGGCGGTTTCGGATTCGGGGGGTTTCGTGCCGCGGCCCATGATGTCGCCGACCTCGCCCAGTTCATCGAGGACGTCTTCGAGACAGGTGACGAGCTTGGCTTGTCCGTCGCGGATCAAACCGTGCACGCCGGCTGTCAGGTCGGGGCGGTCCACTCGGCCGGGGACGGCGAAAGCCTCGCGGTTGTATTCCGACGCCAGCCGTGCGGTGATCAACGCGCCGCTGCGGGGACCGGCTTCAATCACGATCACGCCGAGGGCCAGACCGGTAATGATCCGGTTTCTTCTGGGGAAGTTCTCCGGTGCGGGCTGGGCATCGATGGGCAACTCGCTGACGACGGCGCCTGATCGGGCGATTTCGTCGGCGAGTTCGCGATGCTCGGGCGGGTAGACGGTGCCGAGTCCGTTGCCGAGCACGGCGATGGTTCGACCACCGCTGCGTAGGGCGCCGCGGTGGGCGTGCCCGTCAATCCCGCGAGCCATTCCCGAGATGATGGTGAATCCGGCTGCGCCGAGCATTTCGCCGAACCGAACGGCCTGCTCTCGACCGTAATGTGAGCAGCTCCGTTTTCCGACGATGGCCATGGCGACGACGTCGGCGGGTTCGAGTTTACCACGGACGTAGAGGCAGACAGGCGGATCGGCGATGTAGCGCAGCGAGTCAGGGAAGTCTGCATCCTCGAAGCACAGCACGCGGAGGCCACATTCGGCGGCACGCTCGAGTTCCAGGTCGGCGAGCTTCTGATTACGTGACTTGAAGATGGACTCGGCGATCCGGGGTCTGACGCCCTCGACCTGCTCGAGTTCGGCGATCGATGCGGACATGATCGCGGCAACGGAGCCGAAGCGAGCGATGAGCCTGCGCGTCAAAACGGGTCCGACGCCTTCGGCGAGGTGGAGGCGCAGGTATTGTCGGGCGTTTTCGGTGATAGGGGGATCGGACTCACTCGCAGTCATCACGGGTTACGCCTCCCGGAACCGCGGGGCAGTTTACACGGCGTGGTCGTCCGCTTCTACGAGGATTCACACGAATGGCGGTGTCGGTGTGTCAGTCTTCGTGGCACGCGTCGGGTCTCGGATCGCAGAAGTTCCGGTGGAATGGAGATCTGCGTGAGATTTCACAGGTGATCTGTTAGGAGCCGGATTTCGCCTCGATCCAGGCTTTCATCCGGGTTTCGAGGGTGTCGATGGGCATGGCGCCGCCAAAGAGGAGGGCGTCGTGGAAGGCGCGGAGGTCGAATCGGTCCCCCAATTGCTTTTCGGCGTCGCGGCGTAATCGGAGTATTCGCAACTCGCCCATTTTGTAGGCGAGTGCCTGACCCGGCCAGGCGATGTAGCGGTCGACCTCCGCCTCGATGTCCAGGTCAGCGAGGCTGGTGTTCTCCTTCATGTAGTCGATCGCCTGCCGCCGCGTCCAGCCCTCGAGGTGAATCCCGGTGTCAACGACCAAACGACAAGCGCGCCAGATTTCGAAGGTGAGCTGCCCGTACCTGGAGAGCGGGTCGCGATAGCCGCCGACTTCGTATCCCAGCTTCTCGGCGTAGAGGGCCCAACCCTCGACGTAGGCGTTGTACCCGCCGTAGCGTCTGAACCTGGGCAGGTCGGCGTTTTCCTGATCGAGGGCGGCTTGGAGGTGATGGCCTGGAACGGCTTCATGGTAGGTCAACGCTTCGAGCGTGAATCGGAGCCGGTCGGTAGGGGCGTAGGTGTTGATGTAGAAGTAGCCGGGTCGTGACGCGTCTTCGGGCGACGCATTGTAGAAGGCAACGGGCGCGGGAGGCGCGCGGAACGACTCCATTTCCTTCATGACGCAATCGGCCTTCGGGAGCCTGCCAAAGAGCCTGGGCAGCAGCGTTTTCATGCGCGTCAGGTAGCCGTCAGCGGCTGCCACGAGTTCGTCAGCGGTCTTGAATCTCTGACGGGGGTCGGTGCGCATGTGCTGGATGAACTCGTTCAGGGTTCCTTCGAAACCGATTTCGGCCTGGACCTTCGCGAGTTCGTTGCGCAAGCGCGCCACCTCGGCGAGGCCTAGCTGGTGAATCTCGTCGGGCGTGGTGCGGAGGGTGGTGTGCAGATGGACGAGGGTGCGGTAGATGCGGTCACCGTTGGTAACGGCGCTCATGCCAATGGTCGGACGAGCGGCGTGCAAATACTCGTCCTCCACATACGCGAGCAACTGCAGATAGGCTGGTATGACCGAAGCCGAGATGGCATCGGTGATCAACTCGGTGGCGGTTTTTCGCTCGGGCTCGGTCAGGTTTGTCGCGTCTTTCAGCGGTTTGTAGAACTCGCTTCTGGTCACGTCCGCAACGATGTGTGTTCGTATTTGCGGGATCGTCTTTTCGACGATCATGCGTGGTGAGACCACGCCAAGCCGTACCCCGTTTCGCATGTTGGCAATGATGTCGGTGATCTGTTGGGGGAAGGCTCGCAGACGGGACGCGTACGCGTCAAAGTCGGCGGCGTTTCGGAACGGCTGGGACACGAGGATGAGCGGGAACGCGATGTGTCGTCCGTAGAGCGGATCCATCGGCGTAAGGTCGAGCCGGCACTCGAGGCGGGCGATCCGATCCCGGATGGAACGCTTGAGCAGGTCGCGTGTGAGACGATCCTCCGGGGTGAGTCCCTGTTCCGGGACCCTGTCGACCCGCGTCAGCAGCGCTCGAAGTCCGCGCTCCCAGTTCAGACGGGACCGGTCGCTGAGGTCTGCGAGACGATCGTCGAATCGATGATCGCCGAGTGCGGTGGCGCGGGTGGGGTGTCGTCTCAGCACCGCTTCCCAGTAGTCGTCGGCCAGTGCCTTCAGTGTCGGGTTCGACTGCGCCGCAGCGTGACCAGTGGAAACGAGGAGAATGCAACCCGCGCCGATGGCGAGCAGTGTGTTTCGAGCCATGTTCCGTGCCCCATTTCGGTCCGTCACGGACCGCGCCATACATTGTGGAAGAGGATAGAGGTACCGTGAGGCGGTGGGGAACGCAAGCCGGTCTGCTTCCGGAGGTGTCGGGCACACCTCGACATGTCGAGGGAAGGCCGGCGAACTCAGAAGGAGGCGGAATCCGCCAGCAGTCATCCGCACACTCGGCATCCGCGCGTCGTCTACGGTTTGGTGGGCTCGTGGGCGGTCTGGAGTCGTTCCCACCAGGTTTGGAGCCGTTCGACGTCGATGTCGCCCGCCTGTTGACGCAGGGTCTGAAGCAGGTCCGGTACCTCAAACGTTCGACGCGGCTGTCTGACGACACCGAGGGACTGCCCGAACAGCATGACGGTCAGGATCGTCCTTCGATCTCGCCCGTGGGTGCCGAGTACGCGAAGCCTTCCGTTGTCCAGGATAAGCCTGACGCCGAGTCGGGCGTACTCGATGTTTTCCGGCAGGGCGGCGGAGGCATCGAAACCGAACCGCTGATTGACGGCTTCAGCGATGATGCTGCGGTCGATCAGTCCCGGTCCGTCTCTCGGGGGCACGGCGTTGATCTCGACGTCTCCGAGTCGCAGCTCGTCATCGACGATCAAGAGCGATCGGATGGTCACCCGGACCGTTCCGGTGATCCGCCCGCGGTCCCAGAGTCGGGAGATGGTATCGAGGGAGAGATCGGAACAGGTTCCGTACGTGCTGAGGTGCACGATCCGGCCGCTGACCCAACGCATCTGGTCGACTTCGAGATTCAAAAGCCCTTCGGCGGCGGGCTCGATCAGGTTCGGGAGGACCTCGCCGACGTGGAGGTCGGCGACGCGTCCGTGGAAGGCGAGACTTTCGAGCTTTTTGTCGCGAAAGACGGCCGCGTCCAGGCCGGCGTCGATGATGCCGTGAAACGGTCCGCCCGGTGTGGCGACGGTGAAGTCGGCGAGTTGTGCGCCGTGCAGGCGGCCGTTCACCTCGACGATCCGGGATTCGTGCAGCTCTCGGTAGGCAATTGAGCCTTCAAAGTCGCCACATGACGTCGGTCGCCCGAGCAACTTCTCGAGTCCGAGTGATGCGATGGGGATGGTGGGGACGGTGAGGCGGACCTCGTGGAAGACAAGCCGCTTGCCGGGCGTGAATCGAGCGATGATGGTCACGGGTCGTTCGACGTTCACGTTGTTGAGCTTCAGGCAGGCGAATGAAGCGTGTCCCTCGCCGTACTCGTCGAAGAAGACGGTGCCGGCTGCGTCGTCGGCGGTGAGCTGTGCGGAGGGGTGTGCGAACCGAAGATCGAGCTTCCGGGCGCGCACTTCCCTCAGGCCCAGGGCTGCGAAGTCATGCCCCAGCCCGCCGGTTATCATCTGTCGGTATTGCTTGGGTTGCCAGGCGGCTGCCCCGACCAGCAGCCATCCGTCGTTGAGTTCGAGAACGGATGTTGGTGCCCTCGATTCGCGTGCGGACGGGTCATGTGCATTCGGCGGGGCCAACGCTCTGTCAGTTCGCCAAAAGGCATGAGCGCAAGCGAACACCTGTTCGTCGCTGTGCGGCCGTCGGACGACCACATCGACCAGCGCCCTGTCGCTTAGCGTCAGGGGGCGGACGCCGCCCACGGTGACGCGCATGCCCAGTCGGTCGGTCAGGGCCCGTTCGAAACCACGGCGATAGCTATTGCTGCGCAGGTGGAGCGCGTAGGCGATGGTCACCGAGAGCGACCCCGGGACCAGGAGAAGACAAACGAGCAGGGCGAACTTTCGTCGCAACAGCATCGGGTGACGAGTCTAGTCGACCGGGCCAAGTCCGCAAACGACGGGTGTGTGTCGGCGGGAGGACGTCTTGGCTGCTCGAACCGGCGTTCGCCGCCTTCGTCGCGCTGCTAAGCTGTGTGGTCCCGTTGTTTGCGTTCGGCGTCCATTTCTTCTGAATCGTGGCTTGCTGCTGGTTGCGGCCGACCGCGTTCTTCGGCCGTAGCGGCGTTTTTGGACGTCGGCGGAAGGGGCGTCGCTGTAGACCGGCAACAGAATCGCCCGGCGGCGGCTACGCGGCGGCACGATGGGGTGTGCAACGGCAGGTCGGCTCATACTGTGGCTTGATTTTGTGAGGCCTCGAACCGAACGCAACTTCCCAGACTGAAGGGCGGAACGGTGTCCGAGCGGTTGTGGAGAACGTTTGCCTGATTTGCAGGTGGGCTAGACGCCGCCTTGCTACGCGCGAGGCGAGCGGGCGACCGAACCTGCGTGACGATCGCCGCTGTAAGCTTGCTGTTGTTGATTCCACGACGTTTCCCGGTTATCTTAGTAAAGACCTTGCGGCTCCCACGTAACGTGGCGAAGCACGCGGGGGGGAACTGGGTTGGGGGAGACCTTGCGATGCGAGGCGGAGTGAGGCGAACGGGGTGATATGGTGGGAAGGAGTAGGCCTATGGAGTCCCGACGCATGTCGGGACTCCACGCGTTTTAAGGGTCAGCATTTCTCACCCATTGTTTCGCCCGCTAATCGAGAGCCGACTTAACCACGTTAATTCCTCGAGGTGTCAAGACGGAATCTGGCGAAGTTGACTGGTCCCGAGTCGGGACGGGGTTGGACGAGACAACCCGCCGGCGGGGGCAGATCGCCGTCGAATGCGACGTTCCCGGTCCGGATCAGGAGGAATCGGGATTCTCGGTTCGCCATTCCTCGAGCCACGCCATCTGGATTCGTTCCAGCTTTCCCTCGGTCGATGCCTTGGGGTCGTCACCGAATTGGTCGAGTTCGCATACCCACTTGTGCAAATCGGTGAAGCGCACGTTGAGCGGCTCGGTTTCGGGAAAGCGTTCAAACAGGGCGAAACCGATGTCCTCGTAGTCATCCCAGGTCAGTTTGTGCATCGGTCCGAACTCCGGTCAGGTTGCATTGCGACGATGCTTGCAGGCTTACTCGGGCGGCTCCGGGCTAATGACCTTCCTTGACCAGGTTTCGGTTCCACTCGGGGATTTCGACGACTACGTCGGCTGTTCCGTCGGGGACGGATTGGCAGGCGAGTCGGCTGGTCGGTTTCAATCCCGGGGCTTCCTCAAGCTGGTCCTCTTCTTCCTCAGTGGATTCGTTTATGGTGTCGATGCCCTGCCTAACAACGATGTGGCATGTCGAGCAGGCGCAGACACCACCGCATGCGTGGTCGATATCGACGCCGTGCTCCTGGGCGATGTCGAGGATGCTGCCGGGCAGTCCGTCGTGCTCATACGGGAGCTTGTCGGGGTCTACCTCGATGGTGACGTTCATCGGCAAGAAGGTCAGCTTGTACTTCTTGGTGGGCAATCGTACTTCGGGCTGTTCAATGTAGGGATTCACTCCGCCCATCGTGTCGGCTCTCCGTTCATTTTCGCGTCGCGGCCGGCGTCGCCCGGCCGTCCGTGCCGTTCGCATCGGCGGAAGCTGCATTTTGCGGCTCGTCGAGCTGAAGGACGGCGGTCACGGCTTGCTCAGCCAAGGGGGTCGTTGAATGATTGAACTTTTCGCGTCGCTCGTTGATCTTGGCCGGGTCGTCGCACGAGGCGGCGAACGCGCGGAGGTCCCGGATTTCCGATTCGAGTGACGCACGCTGTGATGCCTCGATCAGGCGGCCGAACTTTTCGAGCATTCGCTCGGCCTTTGCGAGGTCAAACTCGAGCGCGGTGCGTACGTCGATGAGGTGATGCGCGGTCATATCTTCGCGTGCATGTCGGACTGCCTCCTTCTGCATCCGGAGGACCTCGTCGGGTGTGAGGCCGTGCGAGGGCACGATCTGGACGCTCGCCGTTTGACCGCTGCGTTTTTCGCGCGCTGAGACGTCGAGGATTCCGTTCTGGTCGATCAGGAACGTGACGTCGATTTTGGGCATACCGGCCGGCATGGGTGGGATGTCCGTCAATTCGAACTCGCCGAGCGTGCGGCAATCCTTGACCAGCTCGCGTTCGCCCTGGAGTACGTTGATTTTGACCGAAGTCTGTCCGTCCTGGAAGGTCGTGAAGGACTCCGTCGCTCGACATGGTACCCGGGTGTTGGCGGCGATGAGCTTTCCCATGGCGCCGCCGAGCGTCTCGATACCGAGTGCCAACGGTGTGACATCGAGGAGCAACAGATCTTGTCTGATTCCGCCCAGGATCGAGGCCTGGACGGCGGCGCCCATCGCGACCACCTGATCGGGGTCGATGGCGGTGTACGGTCGGCAGCGGAAGACCTCGCCGACGCGCTGCCGCACCAGGGGTACGCGGGTTGATCCGCCGACGAGGACGACCTGGTCGATGTCGTCGGGTGTCAGTCTGGCCGCTTTCATCGCGCGCGAGCACGCGGTGATGGTCCGGTTGACGAAGGGAGCGATCATGCGCTCGAATTCGTCGCGGGTCATGGTGCGTTGATAGAGATTATCGTGTCCGATCGCAATTTCGACGTCCGCGCTGTCCCGTTCGCCGAGGCGTTTCTTGATGTTCTCCGACAGGGTGCGAAGTTGCTGCTTGATCGTTGGCGTGGCGATCTCAACGCCGAACTGGTCGCGAATCTCGCTAGTGAACAGGTCGATGAGCGTGTGGTCGAAGTCGTCCCCGCCGAGATGCGTGTCGCCGTCGGTGGCGAGGACCTCGAACATCTCACCCTCGAGCCTGAGGATCGAAATGTCGAAGGTGCCTCCGCCGAGGTCGTAGACGGCGATGGTCGCCTGCTCCCGTCGATCCAGGCCGTACGCGAGGGCGGCGGCGGTCGGCTCGTTCACGATGCGGACCACGTCCAGGCCGGCGATTTTGCCGGCGTCGCGGGTGGCCTGCCGCTGGGCATCGTCGAAATGTGCGGGCACGGTGATGACCGCGCGGGACACCTGGCGACCGAAAAACCGTTCCGCCCGGCACTTGAGTTCCTGAAGAATGATGGCGCTGATCTCGGGCGGGGTGTACAATCGATCATTTACTGCCACGGCTACGACATCACGCTGCTCCTGGCTCTGGGCGTGGCGCATGGTCTCGTAGGGCAGCCTGGCCACGTCGTCGGGGAGTTCGCTGAACCCTCGACCCATGAGTCGTTTGATCGAATGAATCGTGGTCAGGGGGCGTTCGACAGCGTGGGCTCGGGCGTCGTGTCCGACGATCGAGCGGTGATCCGCGTCGAAGGCGACCACCGACGGCAGGATTACGTCCTCGTCACCGGCCGGTCCGGGGATCAGACGCGGACCGGCGCTGTCGGCGAACGCTACGAGGGAGTTCGTGGTTCCAAGATCAATACCGATGATGATGTCGTCAGGCTCTGCCATGGGTCGCTTCGGTTGTGGTTGCCAGGGGGTCGACGACGAGTTCGTCGAGCAGGTTATCGAGGTATTTGACGGCATTCAGCCAGCGCCGCATGTCTTTCTTTTCGTCGTCGGAGCAGGCGGCGAGTTGATCAGCGCGGTCGGCGATTCGATCCATGAAATCCGCACGGCGTGCCATGAGCGACTCGCGAATCCCGTCGGTGCCCCTTTTGTCGCCCGCGGCGCTTGCCTCTTCGATCTGTTCGCGAATCATCATGACCTCGGTGAGCAGGTCGCCGGGCACGTCGCGCATCGCGGCCGAACTCGGACCGCCGGCTGACTCGAGCATGTACGCCGCCCGTTGGACCGGGCTCTTCAGAATGACGTAGGCTTCGTTGATTTCGGCGCTGAGCCGGGTCGAGAGAGCACGCACCTCGTTGGGCTGGTCGGAAAACCGGTCCGGATGGATGTTTCGCGTCAGGGCGCGGAACGCGGCGTCCAACTGTGCCTCGTCGATGGAGTAGGACCGGGTAAGGCCGAGGAGATCGAAATAGTCGGCGGAGCGAGGCGTGGGATAAAGGGTTCTGCATTCGGTGCAGACGACGGGGGAGCCGAGCTCCTTTTCGCACTTCAGACACTTAATTGGAATGGTCGGGGTCGTATCGTCCATGTGTGTTTCGTGCAATCACAGGGGCGGTCGGCGCGACCGCGCAACGCCCGGGCACCACGGCTGCAACCAACGGTCGGGGAACTGTTGAACCGTGTCCAGTTATAACAACGTGCTCGGGCGCGCGCGGTGGCGCCGACCATGCCCACGTCAATCAAGCGGAGAAGCTCGACCCACAACCGCAGCTACTGGTTGCGTTGGGGTTACTGAACGTAAAGCCGCGTCCCATGACCTCGTCCTTGAAGTCCACGGTGGCGCCTTCGAGGTAGAGCAGGCTCTTGGAGTCGCAGATGACCTCGACGCCGTGCTGATCCCACGATTCGTCGAGTTCGCCCTTGGACTCGGTCAGGTCGAGCGAATAGCTGAACCCGCTACAGCCGCCACCTTTGACGCCGACGCGCAGGTACATGGGTTGAGGTTGCTTGCCCTCGTTCTCGGCTGCCTTCTGCTGGTCGCCGATGATGGTCTTGACTTCCTGGGCGGCTCGTTCCGTTAACGTTACCATCGCGTTTGTCTCCGTGGCTTGCACGGTCTTGCAGGCGATCGGCGTTTCGCAGCAGAAACCGACTGCAAGACCCCATTTTCATTACGTACGATCGTCAACCCGCCGTGGTTGCCTCGACGTCGGAAGATTTCTTGCCAGAACCGTCACCACCTCTTTTGTTCTTGACGTCGGCGATGGCGGCCCGCACCGCGTCCTCGGCCAGGACGCTGCAGTGGATCTTCACGGGCGGAAGCGATAGCTCCTTGACGATCTCGGTGTTTTTGATCTCGAGGGCTTCGTCGAGCGTCCTGCCCTTGACCCACTCGGTTGCCAGCGAGCTGCTGGCGATGGCGCTTCCGCAGCCGAACGTCTTGAACCTCGCATCGACGATGCGGTTGTCGTCATCCACCTGAATCTGGAGCTTCATGACGTCTCCGCATTCGGGGGCTCCGACGATTCCGGTACCGATGTTCTCCTCGTCTTGATCCAACGAGCCGACGTTCCGGGGGTTCTTGTAATGGTCCACGAGTTTGTCGCTATAAGCCATTTGGCTTCTCCCTTGGTACTATGTGGAAAGCACGGTCGACCCGATCCGTGCGTCCGATTGCGTCTTGTTCGACTGTTTCCGTTCTCCAGCTCGGTCTTGTCAGTGGCTTTGCCACTCGACTTTCGACAGATCGACGCCGGCCTGGGCCATTTCAAAAAGCGGACTCATGTTCCGCAGGTGGTTTACGGCGTGGACGACCTGTTCGATCGTGATTTCGATGTCTTCCTCGGTCGTGAATCGGCCCAGCGAGAACCGAATCGAGCTGTGGGCGACGTCGTCCCCCATGCCGAGGCCCCGAAGGACGTAGCTCGGTTCGAGCGACGCACTGGTGCAGGCGCTGCCGCTGCTGACGGCGACGTCGCTCATGCCCATCATCAGACTTTCGCCCTCGACATAGAGGAAGCTGATGTTCACGGTGTTGGGAAGGCGATGCTCGGGATGGCCGTTCATGGTGACATCGGTAAGCTGCGCACTGATCCCTTCCCAAAGGCGGTCTCGCAGTTTGGCGAGGCGGACGCTTTCGGTGGGCATCTCTTCGAGTGCGATCTGTGCGGCGGCGCCGCAGCCGGCGATGCCCGGTACATTGAGTGTCCCACTGCGCATGCCTCGTTCGTGCCCACCGCCGTGAACGACGGGTTGCAACCGGACGCGCGGCTTGCGACGGCGAACGTACAACGCGCCGACGCCTTTCGGCCCATAAATCTTGTGGGCCGACATGGTTGCCAGGTCGATGCCCATGGCTTCGACGTCTATGGGGACCTTGCCGAACGCCTGTGTTGCGTCCGTATGGAACAGGACACCTCTTTCCTTGCACAGGGCACCGATCTCCGCGATCGGATGGATTGTCCCGATTTCATTGTTGGCGAACATCAGCGAGACGAGGATGGTGTCGTCGCGGATGGCGTCACGAACCTGGTCTGCGGTTACGCGGCCAAACGTGTCCGGCTCCAGCCAGGTGACCTCATACCCTTGCGTTTCAAGGAACTTGCAGGGATCGATCACGGCCTTGTGCTCGATGGGGCAGGTGATAATGTGCTTGCCCTTGTCGGCATACATGCGGGCCGCGCCCTGGATGGCGATGTTGTTGCCCTCGGTCGACCCGCTGGTCCAGATGATCTCCTTGCTGTTTGCGCCGAAGACGGCGGCCACTTGTTGGCGCGCCTGTTCGACCGCCTCTTCCGCGACCCAGCCGAACTTGTGGTTTCGGCTGGCTGCGTTCCCGAAGTTCTCCCGGAAATAGGGGAGCATGGCGTCGAGGACGCGCGGGTCGACGGGTGTCGTTGCGTTGTTGTCCAGATAAACGGCTCTCATTCTGTGGGCTCCCTGACAGCGGGCTGTCGCGGAGATCCAGCCTCCATGCCAGTATCAATAGCCTCGATGAGCGGTGACGATTGCATCAACTCCGCGAGCGTCACGCCTTCGAGGAAGTCTTTCAAACGGTCGTGAATCTTGTACACGGGGGTGCGAATCGGACAAGACGGTTCGAGTTCGCATGGGCTCTTGCCGTCTTCGTCGGTGCCGGCCAGCGCGCACTGGACGAGCTGAAACGGCCCTTCGATGGTCGCGATGAGTTCGTGCAACGTGATGCTGTCGATCGACTTGGCGAGGCCGTATCCGCCGTTTGCACCCCTCGTGCTGCGAACGGCTCCGGCGTGGGTCAGCGTCTTTAGAATGTTGGTGAGGATCGGCAGGGGCAGACCTGAGGACTGGGCGATCTCGCGTGCGCTGACCGTCTCACCGGCGCGGTTTGCCAGGTGCGTCATCGCGATCAGGGCGTATTCGGTTTTGCGCGTCAGAGCCAGCATCGCATTGAGTCCTTGGGGCACGCACTCCGTCGTGTACCTCAGTTAGTACGATATAGCACTAATTAGGTGCTATTTCAATCGGTAAATGCGGGTTCCAAGGAAAGTTTTTACATGAGCCGGCGCCCGTATTCGGGACGCCGGCTGTGCCGCGGCCGAAGCCGGCCTCTCGCCTCCGTGGTCTGTGGGAGCATGATCTGTGAGCGGGCTTGATCGGCACGGTGGGACTTAATAGGGTCGCCTGCCCGCACCGGGCGTTTCGGGTGCGGGGGGCGGAGCAATGAGGAGCGTCGACGATGGACTGGGCATCTTTCATTCGGACCGAGCTGGCCGTGGGGGCGACGCTCACTCGCGGCCCGGACCCCGTGACCATCGCCTGCTTCGGCGATGTGCGGGGAGAGTACGATGCGCTGGGCAGCGGACCGGGCCTCGCGGACCGCTCATATCGCGGATTGCTCGAGATCACCGGGCGAGATCGGGCTGCGTGGCTTCACAATCTGACGACGCAGGAAGTCCGCAACCTCCAGGCCGGTGAGGGGGCGTACGCGTTTGCGCTCAACGTTCAGGGTCGTATCCTGTTCGATCTGAACATCCTCGTGATGCCGGAGGCGATACTGATCGACCTGGATCGGCCGTTTTTGGCGACCGCGGGCGGGCACCTCGACAAGTACGTGCTTACCGAGGATGTCCACATCCACGACCGGACTGAAGGTTACGTTCGGCTTGGGCTCGCCGGTGACAGGGCAAAGACGCTGTGCATGGATTTCGGCGTTCCCCATGCAGCCGCGATGGCGTGGCTTTCGACCGGAGTGGCGACGATCGAAGGTGTTTCGATTCACTGTTTTCGGCATGATTTCTGTGGGGTGTTCGGTGTCGAACTGCTGGTGCCGGCGGATCGGGCTGTTGACATTTGGAAGGCACTTTCTGATTCGTGCCGGGCGAGCGGGGGCGGTCCGATCGGGTACGACGCCGTGGATGTACGTCGGATCGAGGCGGGGCTTCCGTGGCCGGTCCAGGAGATCACCGATGAGGTCCTTCCCGCGGAGACCGGTCAACTTGATCGGGCTGTGAGCTTCACGAAGGGATGTTATCTCGGTCAGGAAGTTGTCGAGCGGATGCGATCTCGTGGGGTGGTGGCCCGGCGGTTGGTGGGGCTCCGAATCGCGGGTGACGCCGTGCCACCGTGCGGTGCCGAGGTTCGTCTGGATGACGGCGGGCGTGTGGGGGCGTTGACGAGCGCGCGTCACTCGTTCCGGGAGAAGGGCGTCATAGGGCTGGGATACGTGAAAACCGCCTCGGCTGTTGCGGGTACCCGGCTCCATGTCGCGTGGGGTGAGGCAGCCGCAGACGCCGAGGTGGCTGCGTTGCCGTTCGTCGGCGTTTGACTATTGCATCGGGGGACAACGCGACTTGCGCAGGCAGACGACATGGTCCGAAGCTCCGCCGTTGGCAGGTGGTAGATGGCGAGGAGAAGAATCATGAGCCGACCGGTAGTGGTGGTGACGGGAGGCGGCCGGGGGATCGGTCGCGCGGTGTGCGAGCGGTTCGCCGCTGACGGGGGGCAGGTTGTGGCTGCGGCCCGCTCGACGGACCAACTCCAGCAGACCCAAGCGCTCGTCCAGGAAGCCGGGGGGCAGTGCCACATTAGAGCCACTGATGTTTGTGAAGCGAATGAGATCGACGGCCTGATGGGCGAAGCCGTAGACCGTTTCGGGCGCATCGACGTGTTGGTGAATAACGCCGGTGTCGGCGTGCTCGTGAAGATAGAAGAGCTGACGCCGTCCGTCTTCAACGAGATCATGAGCGTCAACGTCGAAGCGGTGTATCACGCATGTCGTGCGGTGTGGACGGTGATGCGGAAGCAGGGGGGCGGGGTCATCGTGAACATCTCGTCCGTTGCGTCGCTCGATCCGTTCCCGGGGTTCGCGGCGTACGGGGCGGCGAAGGCCTGGGTGAATCTGTGGTCGAAGGCGCTTGCGGACGAGGGGCGTCCGCATGGCATTCGCGTCTTCGCGGTGGCACCCGGGGCGGTGGAGACGCAGATGCTGCGCGGGGCGTTCCCGGACTTTCCATCGAGTGAGACGCTTCAACCGTCGGACGTCGCGAACGTAGTCCATTCTCTGGCGCAGCCGGCATGTCGGTACGCGAGCGGACAAACGGTTGTCGTGAAGCGCTGAAGGCGGGCAGAGCGAGGGCGGCGTCCGGCGGCTGCGTACCGCCCCGACCAAGTCAAACGCATGTTTCCACAGCAGCAAAGGCCCCTTTGACCGGGTCCCGACGGCGGTTTCCGGTGTTCGGTGTCGGGCGCATTGCCCCAATCGCATAATCTTCCGCAATTCCTATGCATTGCGGAATATTATGCTTGACGATTCGATAATAGACGATGTATATACGTGAATAGATTTGAATGAGAGAATGATCGACGATATTGATAAGCAGATTCTGTCGATGCTTCAGGCCAACGCACGGGTGTCGAACGCGGAGATCGCCCGGTGTGTGGAGATGGCGCCCTCGGCGGTCCTGGAGCGGATTCGCAAGCTCGAGGAGAGGGGGATCGTTCGAGAGTACACGGCGCGCCTCGAACCGCAGGAGCTGGGTCTCGGGTTGCTGGCGTTCATTTTCGTGCGGACCAAGGCGGGCACGTGGCAGGAGAACACCGCGGAGCGGCTGGCCGAGCTGTCGGAGGTCGAGGAAGTGCACCACATCACGGGTGAAGACTGCTTCCTCGTGAAAGTGCGGGTGAAGGACCCCAATGCGCTGGGCGCGTTGCTGCGGGATGGGATTGATGAGATCGACAGCGTGTCCGGGACGAGGACGACGGTCGTGCTCGAATCGGTCAAGGAGACCACGCGGGTGTGTCTCGACCGTGTCATTTGTCGTGAAAGAGGTCGGGGACGTGAGGTGAAGTCATGAAGGAGTTGGTGGCGCCGAAGCAGTGGTTGGTGATCGCGGCGTTCGCGGCGGTGTATCTGGTTTGGGGCTCGACGTATCTGGCGATTCGCTTTGCGGTGGAGACGCTTCCGCCCTTTCTGATGGCCGGGGTGCGGTTTCTGGTTGCCGGGGCCGTGCTCTATGGGTGGGTTTGCTGGCGGCAGTCAGCACGTCCGACATTCACTCATTGGCGGTCGGCCATAATCATCGGGGCGTTGTTGCTTCTGTGCGGTTACGGCGGGGTTGCGTGGGCGGAGCAATACCTCGCTTCGAGCGTCGCGGTGCTGTTGATCGGCTCGGTCCCTGTGTGGCTGGTGCTGTCGAACTGGGTCCGGCGAGACGGTGTGGCTCCGGGGGTGCTGGAGGTCGGGGGGATCGCACTGGGACTTGCCGGCGTATTGCTGCTCGTCGCCGGCGGCAACGGTTCGGGTGGCGAGCCGATGCACCGGCTCGGGGCTCTTGTGGTTCTGTTTTCGTCACTCGCATGGGCGATCGGCTCGATCTATTCGCGGCACGCACCGCTGCCGAAGTCGGCGCTGCTGGCTACCTCGATGGAAATGTTGGCCGGGGCAGGTTGGCTGATCGTCGCTGGGATCGTTTGCGGAGAGCCAGCGCGAATCGATCCGGGCGGAATCTCGGTCCTGTCGCTGGTGTCGCTGGCGTACCTGATCGTATTCGGTTCGTTGATCGGGTTTACGGCATACATCTGGCTCTTGCAGGTCAGCACACCGGCGAAGGTGTCTACCTATGCGTTCGTGAATCCGGTCGTGGCGGTCATCCTGGGTTGTACGCTCGGGGGTGAGCCGTTCACCTGGCGAATTCTGGCGGCGACCGCGGTGATCATCGGTGGGGTCGTGTTGATCACGCTGCACCGTGCGAAGGTCACGCAGGCGCCCTGTCCGATCGAGCCGTGCGGCGAACGCGAAGCGCGCACCGAAAGTTTGGGTGAGCGGTGCGATCCGAGGTTGGCTGGCCGCAGGGTTGTGAATGCACCCGTAACAGAGGCGCGGCCGTGCGGAGAACCGGTGGGCGTTTGCGAATAGAGTCGAGATCGGCGTTATGAGTGAGGTCATCAAGGCGAGTGGAAGGACGGCGGTTCGGCGGGTGCCGAGGAACGCCGTCTTCGATCGCGAATCGATTTACGCGATGCTCGACGAAGGACTGGTGTGCCACGTCGGGATCGTCGACGAGGGCCAACCCTTCGTTATTCCGATGTTGTATGCCCGGGACGGCGACACGCTATACCTGCATGGATCGGTGGGCAGTCGGATGGTCAAGGCACTCGGTGGCGGCGAACCGTGCTGCGTCACGGTCACGCTGGTGGACGGGTTGGTGCTGGCGCGGTCGTTGTTACACCACTCGATGAACTACCGTTCCGTCGTGATTTTGGGGAGGGGACGGGCGTTGACAACGCGCGACGAAAAGAACCGGGCCCTTCAGCGGCTGACAGAGGGTGTTATCCCCGGAAGGTGGAACGACGCTCGCGAACCGAGCGATAAGGAACTGGATGCGACGGGCGTAGTCGAGTTCCCGCTGGAAGAGTGCTCCGCCAAGGTCCGGACGGGTCCGCCCAACGACGACGAGGCGGACTATGATTTGCCGCATTGGGCCGGTGTGATCCCGCTCGGCTTGTCGGTCGGGACGCCCATTCCAGACGAGCGCGTGGCACCGGGAACGACGGTACCGGAATACATCTCGGCATACCGACGGCCGAAACGATGAACCCTCGTCGTGGGAGACGACGCATGCCTTTTGTTCGCTTGCGACGTCATGAGGAGCGACCCACGTACTTCAGTGGGATGTGTGAGCATGACGGCTGGCGGTTCAAGCAGTATGACATCCACTGCCACGGAGACGCGATGGACGACGGCGCGTACGAGTCGGCGGTCCAAGCCCTGCTGACCCAGCTTCCGACACCCGCGATGACCGCGGACCGGCCCGGTGTGGGTTTCATCATCCGGCATCAGGGACCGGAGTGGCAGTATGCGGTGCTTTTCTGGTGGGATAACCAGAACGAGCTGGTCCAGCGAATCCTTGTTCGTGATCGAAGTGAGGCGGCGGGGACGTGGCACCCGCCGTCGTCGACTCAATCCATCTGTGTGCACGATCTTGCCGTGATCTGGTCCGAACGCAACGCGTACATCGAGCATGTCCTCGGACCGGAGGGCGGGCCTGATCTGGCGGCATACCTCGACGCGAGGTTCGAATTCGGGATCGGGGGTTGACGATTGGGGATTGGCGTCGCCGCTCCGATCCTGGTGGGAAGCCGGTACATCTGGCGCACTGCTCGCAGAGCAGTGGCACAAGTTTGTCACTGATGGGCGCAAGCGCGTGCCGCGCCGAGCGGGGGTGGATCACCCAGGCTACTTTTCGGGCGGGAGGAGGTCGAGCTCCTTGGCGACCGACTGTAGGGCTTCAATGCAGTTGGTGACGTGGTCGGCCAGGGGTATCTCCAACAGCTCGGCGCCTTCCCTGATGTCTTCGCGTGACACTGCGGCGGCGAAGGCCTTGTCCTTGAGTTTCTTGGTGACGCTCTTGGCTTTCATGCCGACTATGCGCGTGGGGCGGACCAGGGCGGCGGCGTGGATGAAACCGCACAGCTCGTCGCAGGCGAAGAGCGTCTTTCGGATCGGGCGATCGCGCGGATATTCCTCGAGATTCCACGGGACGTGCGACATCATCGCACCGATGACCTCCTCCGAGAAGCCGGCGTCCCGGAGGACCTTGGCACCCTCGCGGGTGTGATGGGGGGGCTCGGGCCAGCGCTCGTAGTCGAAGTCGTGGATGAGCCCGGCGAGGCCCCATTCCTCCTGGTCCTCGCCGTTCAGCTTGGCGTAATGCCGCATCGCAGCCTCGACGCACAGGCCGTGACGGATCAAGGCGGGGTTTTTGGTGTACTCGTTCAGGATTTCCCAGGCTTTTTGGCGGTTCATCGTTGTGCAAACCTCATCAGTTGGTGGGAACGGATGGTCGATTATCTACTGGTGAAGTTGTACCGCAAAGGGCAGACCTCCCCGCTCGAGGAACGTCCGCGCGGGCTTAAGCCCGCGGCTCAGGGTCTCTTCTTTGACGTTTCCGCAGTGAGGAGTATCCTAGTCTTCTGAGCGGTGCTGTCCATTGACCCTTCGGTAAGGACGGTGTTTTGCGGGCGCGAAAGCGAGCGACATTCGGTGCTGAGGAGCTGGCGGTCGCCCTGAGTCACTACGACCTCGGCATTATCGAGTCGATCACCGACTTTCCGCGGGGGTCACGCCGGAGCCCGAAGGCGGGAATCGTGTGCGAGAAGGGCAAGTTTCTGCTCAAGCGGCGGGCGGTCGACAAGGCGCGGGCCGACCGGGTCCGCTTCGCTCACGCCGTCCAGAAGCACCTCGCCGACAACGGATTCCCCGCCCCGAAGCTGATCCCGACGCGCGTGCAGGGTCACGAAGCGCTCCAGCTCGGCGAGTCCATCTACGAGTTGTTCGAGTTTGTGCCCGGCCAACCGTTCCGTCAACGACCCGAAGAGTCACGTGAGGCGGGCGTGGTGCTCGCGCGGTTCCACGAAGCGACCGAGGGCTTCGTCCCTCCGCCAAACGCACCGCACGGCAGCTTCCACGACGTGCCGGGTGTGCGTACGGGGCTTTGTACGATCGATTCGACGCTCTCATCGCACGACAGCTTCACGGGGAACGAGGCCGAGCTTGCCACGCTGGTCCAATATTTGTTGTCGGTGTACGACGACGCAGCCGCGGCGGTGAACGCGATCGATCTGACGAACTGGCCCGAACGCGTCGTCCATTCGGATTGGCATCCGGGGAATCTGCTGTACAAGGGCGACCAGGTGGTGGCGGTCATCGATTACGAGACGGTCCGGCTGTCGCGTCGGATCGTGGACGTGTCGAACGCCGTGCTGCAATTCTCGATCACGGCGGGCGGCGATCCGGCCAGTTGGCCTGAGCATGTGGATGAGGAGCGGTTCGCGGCGTTTCTGTCGGGATACGAATCGCTCTGCCCGTTATCGGAGCAGGAACGGGCGTGCATTATCGACCTGATGATCGAGGCTCTGATCGCGGAATGTGTCCCGCCGATCACGGAGACGGGGTCGGTCGGGCGCTGGTCGGGGTACCGGGTCTTGCAGATGGTTCGCCGCAAGGTGGGGTGGATGAAGTCGAACGCGGATCGGCTGGTCCCGGTAAGGTCGGACGAATCCGCGTAGCGCGACCGCATATCAGGATAGCATGCCTCCGCCTCCCGGCGGGCGCGGCCCGGAACTGGCTAAAAGGCTGTTGAAGAAGGGTACACGCACCTCGCCAGCGGCCACTCACGACTCCGTGGACGGGTCGTCGCTCGGAGCCAGTCCCCTTTTTCAACGGACTGCAAACCGGTTGCTGGTGGGGGTCGGTCGGTCTTGTTCGACCGGGCGGCTGGGGTGCGGATCCGGTCCGAAAGACGTCGTGAGCGGTGGGCGGTTGGCTGTGGAGGGTGGCTGACGTTGGGGGGTGGCACAAGACGTCGAGTTCGGCTATTCTAGTAGGCGTGTCGGAGCGAGACGCGTATCAGTTCGCCATCGAGGTTGCCCGCATTGCCCACGACAGTAAGTCGGAGGATGTGATTGCGCTCGATCTGCGCGGGATCAGTCCGGTGACGGACTTCGTGGTCATCGGAACGGGAACGTCGGATCGGCAGATGCGGGCGGTGGCTGAGATGGTGGTCGAGTACGGGCACAAGCTCGGGCAGCGGCCGTTCGGGCGGTCGGGCTTCGAGAACGCGGCGTGGATTCTGGTCGACTACGTCGATGTGGTGTTCCATCTGTTCAGCAAGCCGTTCCGCGAATACTACGATCTCGAGCTGCTGTGGGGCGACGCGCCGCGACTGGAATGGGCTCGGTCCGAGACGGCGTGACGAGCAGGCTGCGGGCCTTTCAACTCCAAGACCGATACCCAGTGTTGACGGTGTCGGGTCCGGGTGGGATTAATAGGGCTGGCGAGCGCGCGGCTGATGGTCTCCGCGCGGTGTCCAAACGGATCGCTGAACCCGGCCTGAACGGAGTGTGAACGTTTGAAATCGATTCTGGGTGAGTTGTCGCGTCGTGTTCAAACGGCCATGGCCAAGGCGGGTTTTGACGGCGATCCGCTGGTGAGGCCTTCGCAGGACGAGAAGTTCGGGCACTATCAGTCGAACTGCGCGATGGGGCTCGCGAAAAAGGTCGGGAAGAAGCCGCGCGAGGTGGCCGGTGCGATCGTGGAGCAACTCGACGTCGATGACATGGCCGAGGACGTCCAGATCGCCGGTCCGGGCTTTATTAACCTGCGCATCAAGCCGAGTTACCTGGCACGTTCCCTTCAACAGATCCCACCTTGTGCGGATCTTTTGCGGGACCGGCTCGGGATTCCGGAAGCGGAAAAGAAAGAAACGGTCGTCGTCGATCTTGCGAGTCCGAACCTGGCGAAGGAGATGCACGTTGGGCATTTGCGGAGTTCGGTGATCGGCGATTGCGTGGCACGTTTGCTCGAGTTTCAGGGGCACACCGTCCATCGGGAAAGCCACGTCGGGGACTGGGGTACGCAGTTCGGGATGCTCATCGCGCATTTGCGGTCGGTGGACCCTGATGTCGTCGAACGGCCTGATGAACTCGTGATCAGCGACCTCGAGACGTTCTACGTGGATGCGAAGCGCCGGTTCGACGCGGACGAGGGGTTTCAGAACGAGTCCCGTGAGGCTGTGGTCGCGCTGCAGGGTGGCGACGAGACGACGTTGAAGATCTGGCGGGCGTTTTGCGATGAGTCGTTGCGACATTGTCACGAGGTTCTGGATCGGCTGGGGGCCAAGGTCGTTGATCGCGGTGAGAGTGTATATGCCGATTTGATGCCGGAAGTCGTCAGGCGTTTGGAGGAGATGCGGTCGCAGCGCGGCGACGGGTTCGTGCAGGTGAGCGACGGGGCGCTTTGTCTGTTCATGGAAGGGTATGAGACGCGTGACGGCGATACGCAGCCGCTGATCGTCCGCAAATCCGATGGGGGGTTCAACTATGCCACATCGGACCTGGCTGCGATCATTCAGCGCGTCGAAGAAATGAAGGCCGATCGGATACTGTACGTCGTGGGTTTGCAGCAGAAGCAGCATTTCGCGATGGTGTTCGATGCGGCGCGGCAGGCCGGGTGGGTGAGCGACGACGTTGTGCTCCAGCATCTCGGGTTCGGATACATGCTGTCGCCGACAGGTCAGCCGTTCAAGACCCGCGAGGGCGGCACGGTCAAGCTCAGCAGTTTGCTTGACGAGGCTGTCGACCGGGCGCGGAAGGTCGTCGAAGAGGCTCAGGGCGAGGAGGGTAAGCCGGATCGAGGGTTCACCCCCGAGCAGATCCAACAGATCGCCGAGACCGTGGGCCTCGGAGCCGTTCGGTATTTCGACCTGTCGCATTCGCTGACCAGCGACTACCGCTTCGACCTTGATACCATGCTCAGTCTGGACGGCAACACCGCGCCGTACATGCTCTATGCCTACGCACGGATTCGATCGATCGGTCGCAAAGCCGGCATCGATTTCGCGACGCTTCCGGCTGACGCGCGTGTGACGCTGGAGCATCCGTCCGAAATCAACCTGGCGCTGAAGATTCTACAGTTCGCCGAAACGCTGGATACGGTCAGCCAGGAGCTCAAACCCAATGTACTGACCGAATACCTGTACGACCTGGCCAAGGCCTTCAGCCGGTTCTACGACAAGAAGCTCGGCGTCCGCGTCATCGACGCGTCACCAGAGGACGTCCGCACCTCGCGCCTGCGCCTGTGCGACGCCACGGCCCGCGTCCTGAGACTCGGCCTGCATCTGTTAGGAATCAACACACTGGAGCAGATGTAGTCCCGTCATGGCTCTGTTTCCTTCCCGTTTTCCCATTTAATCGGCCGCGGGTCTTGGTGCGTGCTCCTCGGATGTTCTTCCTTTCGGCAAAGTTCGGTTTCGAAGACTTGTCCACCATCGAGTCGGGCGATAGACTAGCCGAGGAGCCGACATAGTGCGAGCGAGCTGTGCCTGAAGACGTCCTGTCAATTACCCATGTAATTCCCCACGTGGGACCCACAGAAATCCGCCTCTATTCTCCCGCGGACAAGCTGTATAAGCTATTGAACAAACGTAACGAGATCCACCGACTCAAGACCCTCCGACATCTCGGCGCTCTGTCTCATGCGCTCCCGGGAACTCGCAGCGCACGGTGGGACTACACCATCGCGCTCTTGTATTACGCACAGTGCCTCGATGTTCCTGGAATGAAGAGTTCGTTCACAATCGGGTGTACGCCGTTCAGTTCGGCGCTTTCAGCTCTGCAGTCCGCTGCTCTGTGTTGGAACATTGGGCATTTGCCTGGTACGTACCCCGTGGAGAAGGGTGTTTTTCGATGGCTGTATGACGCTAACAAGAAGTATCCCGCGAACAGCCTGCAATGGCCTGAAGGCCAGAGTCGGGCGCTGCAACGTATCAGGAGCGCAGCGAATGAAATCCTGCGGCAGCAAGACTACATGGGCGTTGCACGAGTGCTGGCGGTTCTCAAGTTGTTGTCGATGTTTGACGAGGGCGATAGCGACATAAGGAACTTGGTCGTCGATTTCGCGGCACCATTCCTCCTTTCCTATCCTGAGGGTGACTCAAAACAGTGGCATAAGTTGAATAGCGCCTTTACGATCGTGCGTCATTTGGGCTATCTCACACTCGACATCTCACTCGCTGGTTTGGAGTGGTGCCCGTCGATACCGTCGCTTCTTCGACAGGAAGTAGCCCGCGAGGGTACCGACCTTCAGGTACTTTCCGATCGAATTTGCGAAATTCTCTCACCGATAGAGCGACTGGTGTATGCGTCGGTATATCATCGCGACGTGTCGCGCCAGGAGGCCGCGGTGGTCGCTGAATGGGTTAATACGAAGCTGCAACAAAGCGACAGTCCGGCGGCCAAGATATCTACATGGATGAACAAAGGGCTGTTTAGAGAGCTTCGCATAGGGCGACGCCCGCGCGCTGAGCCCGTGGCGCTGGGCGGTTCGATCCGCCTACGAACGCACTTTGTTGGGGGTGGGCTATCACTGGTGGAGATAGAATCGCTGTTGCGCCGCAGGAACTTTCCGTTCCCGCTTGCGTTGTCCTATCAGGCGTGGAACTCCGAACCCATGATTGAGCCTGACGAGCTAATCATCGATGCATCTGTGAGGAAAGGTGCAAATCCGGACGACGTAGGTCGGTTGCTCGCCTGGATGATCCGACATTACGACCCACCGGAGGCGGCGCCTGACGACATCTTTGAACTTTACCAGAAGGCAGATTGCGAAAAGGCGTATCTGAATCTACTGAAAAGAGCGTTTGAGTTGTTCATGCCTGGAAAGACTATGGCTGTCGAGCCGTGGCCACTTGCTCGGTTTGGGCTCTTCCCGGAAAACCCGCCAGATGAATCAAGGGGGTGTGTTTGGGCGTGTGATGGAAAGCTGGAAAACAAGATCGTTGCGCACATTGTCAGGGACAGGAGGAAGGACGTCCCAGCAGGTTTGAAGAGCAAATACGCGGAACTGCTGGGACTACGTGAGCTGCGCAATCACCTTCGCACCGAGTGGAGGGATAAAGCGCGCAGACAACGGTGCCTATTAGTGACGGCGTCCCTCCGGCTTCGTGATACCCAACGGGACCTGATCGAGTTTGACGGAGGGATCGCCGTGATCTCGTCAAGAGGCGGGCGGATTACGTGGTATGGATTGGAGTCGAAAACCCGGGATACTAGCGCGTGTCGGTCGCTCAAGAAACGTGTCGAGGACCTGAAGTTATCGGTGGACGTCCATAAACTCTCCAGGCGGCATGCATTTGCGAGAATGGTACTGAAGCCTTGACGTCTTGCGGACGTGCGGAGCCGCGAGCGTTCCGACGCCGTCGTCCGCTATACGCGGTTGGCTGTTCACCCCTCACTCGGCCTCTCCCCTTCAGGGGCGAGGGGTCGATTAGGCGCAGATTACGTTCCGCGGTAGGGGATCAGGGCCAGGTAGCGGGCGCGTTTGATGGCGGCTTTGAGTTCGTTTTGTTCCTGGGCGTTGGTGCCGGCGCGGCGGCGGGACATCAGCTTGCTGCTCGAGGTCAAGAACTTGCGGAGCAGCTCGACCTCTTTGTAGTCGATAAGGGGGCCGATCCAGTTAGGACCGCCGCGGTCGGGGAAGCGTCTCGTCGTGTGGTATACGCCGTTGTCTTTTGCCATGCGTGGTTCCGTTTCTGTCTCGGGCGGGTGGTCCGCCGCCTCATGGGCGACCCCCCTCATTCCCCCCTTGGCAAGGGGGGATGGCAGAAGGGGTCTTGTTGCTCAATCCTGCTCCACAGGCCGCCCTAATCTCTCGTTTCTTGCCGCTTTGTCTCTTCCATGACCCGCGTGAACTCGTCGGGTTCAGCCACCTGCGAATCCTCGACGAGCATGACCGGGATGCCGTCCCGGATCGGGTACTTCCGTCGCGTTTCGGGGTCGGTCGAATAGAGCCAATCCCCGTGGTGCACGAGCGGGACGTGAGCGACCGGGCACTCCATCATCCGCAGGAACTCTTGATCCATAGCGGTCTTCTCGCCGGCAAACCGCACCGTCGGGGGATGGCCCTCGGCTAAGCTCAGTCGAACGCCTGCCCCGCGCACCGACTCGCGCGAGCCGGGCATTATACCCGTCCCACGGAAGGACGCAACGGCGGCTCAGCGGGTATCTCCGCGTGCTCTGGACCGGCTGACAGACCAGCTCCGGCCGCGGCGAACGCACCTCGGGCCGCCGCCCCCACCACGTCAACGTGGCCGGCGAAGCGACGTGCGTGGCCGGTGCGGGTTTTTGACCACCGGGAGGGTGCGTCTTATAGTGGTGCTAGTTCGTCAGCATACCTTCTAACCATCCGAATAGGGAAGAATTGACGCTCATGGCAACAAACCCGGTAAGCAACCCGTTCGGTGCACGATCGACCCTCCAGACCCGCGAGGGGGACGTGCAGGTCTACAAGCTGTCTGCGCTTGAGGACGCTGGTCTCGGTTCGGTCGACCGGCTGCCGTTCAGCATCCGCGTGCTGCTGGAGAGCCTGCTGCGGAACGTGGACGGATTCACGGTTACGGAGGACGACGTGAAGGCACTCGCGGCGTGGCCTCGCCAAGCCGGAGAACGCGAGACGCCGTTTATCCCCGCGCGCGTGCTGTTGCAGGATTTCACAGGGGTCCCGGCCGTGGTGGACCTGGCGGCGATGCGCGACGCGATGGCAAATCTCGGCGGCGATCCAAAACGGATCAACCCGTTGATCCCGGTCGACCTTGTGATCGATCACTCGGTTCAGGTGGACGCGTTCGGTACGTCGGACGCGTTGCGGATCAACACGGAGACGGAGTTCTCCCGGAACAAGGAACGGTACCAGTTCCTGCGGTGGGGGCAGAACGCGTTCGATCGGTTCCGCGTGGTTCCGCCGGCCACCGGCATCATCCACCAGGTCAATCTGGAATACCTGGCGACCGTAGTCGCGACGCGAGAAGCCGACGGTGTCCGGGTCGCGATGCCGGACAGCCTGGTGGGCACCGACAGCCACACCGTCATGATCAACGGGCTCGGGGTCGTGGGGTGGGGCGTCGGCGGGATCGAGGCCGAGGCGGTCATGCTCGGGCAGCCGATCTACATGCTCATTCCGGAGGTGGTCGGTTTTGAGTTGACCGGCGAGCTGCCGGAGGGCGCGACGGCAACGGACCTCGTTTTGACCGTGACCCAGATGCTGCGCGAGAAGGGCGTGGTCGGCAAGTTCGTCGAGTATTTTGGTGACGGCGTCAGCCGGATGACCCTCGCCGACCGGGCCACGGTTGCGAACATGGGCCCGGAGTATGGAGCGACGCTCGGATTCTTCCCGGTCGACGGCGAGACGTTGAGCTACTTGCGGCGTACGGCGCGATCCGAGGATCTCGTGGATCTGGTCGAGCGGTACACGAAGGAGCAGGGCTTGTTCCGACGTGATGATACGCCGGCGCCGAACTTCAGCGACACGCTGTCTCTTGACCTCTCCACGGTCGAGCCGTCGCTCGCCGGTCCGAAGCGGCCGCAGGATCGCGTCCCGATGAGCAAGATGAAATCCGCGTTCGCCCGGGCGCTGACAGCTTCTGCGGCAGAACGGGGCTTCGAGCTTTCCGGGGGCGCGCTGACGAAAAAGGTGGACGTCAAGTTGAACGGGAATCGGACCACGATGACGCACGGGTCGGTGGCGATCGCGTCGATTACGAGCTGTACGAATACCTCGAATCCGTCGGTGATGGTTGCGGCCGGGCTGGTGGCGAAGAACGCCGTAGAGAAGGGGCTTACGGTCAAGCCGTACGTCAAGACGAGCCTGGCGCCGGGTTCGCGGGTGGTGACGGATTATCTGGATTCGTCGGGGCTGACTGCGTACCTGGACAAGCTCGGTTTCCAGACCGTGGGATACGGGTGCATGACGTGCATCGGGAACAGCGGGCCGCTTCCCGAGCCGGTCGCAGATGCGATCAACCGAGGCGACCTCGTGGCGTCGTCCGTGTTGAGCGGGAACCGGAACTTCGAGGGGCGTGTTCACGCGTTGGTCAAGGCCAACTACCTGGCTTCGCCGCCGCTGGTGGTGGCGTATGCCCTGGCGGGGAGGACGGACATCAATCTGACGTCGGAGCCGCTCGGCGAGGGGTCGGACGGGAAACCGGTGTATCTGAAGGACATCTGGCCGTCGCAGGCGGAGGTCGCGGGGGTCGTTGACCGATGTGTAACACCGGAGCGCTTTCGCGAACGATACGCCACCGTATTCGACGCCAATGAGACATGGAACGAGATCGCGGGCTCAGGAGGCGACATCTACGCCTGGGACAACGCCAGCACGTACGTGCAGAACCCGCCGTTTTTCGAGGGGCTGACGAAGGCAGTCGCACCGATCAAACCGATCAAGGCGGCGCGTGCGTTGGCCATGCTCGGCGACTCGGTGACCACGGACCATATCTCGCCTGCGGGCGTCATCAAGCCGGATTCACCCGCCGGTCTGTACTTGCAGGAGCACGGTGTACCGCCGCACAATTTCAACAGCTATGGGTCGCGTCGCGGCAATGATCGAGTGATGACACGAGGGACGTTCGCCAACATTCGGCTTCGCAACCTGCTCGCACCGGGGACGGAGGGGGGTGTTACGGTGTATTTCCCGACGGGTGAGCGGATGTCGATCTACGACGCGGCCCAGAGATACAAGGCCGACGGCACGCCGCTCGTCGTGTTGGCGGGCAAGGAGTATGGGTCGGGTTCGTCGCGGGATTGGGCCGCGAAAGGGACCTTGCTGCTCGGGGTCAGGGCGGTGATGGCCGAGAGCTTCGAGCGAATCCACCGGAGCAACCTGGTGTTTATGGGTGTTCTGCCGCTCCAGTTCAAGGCGGGTGAGAACCTGAAGACCCTGAAGATCACCGGAACCGAGACGTTCGATGTCGTCGGCTTGTCGGATGATGTGAAGCCGCGGCAGGAGATCGAGGTGAGGGTGACCGATCCGGCGTCCGGGTCTTCACGGACGATCAGCATGGTGTCACGGGTCGACACTGCGGTCGAAGTGGAATACTACCGGAACGGCGGTATCCTGCCGACAGTGTTGCGAAAGTTGGCGGGGTGCCGACCGCGGCAATGAGGGAAGAGCCGCGTCATAGCCTCCGTGCTCCGCCCTGCGGGGTTCAGGCGTTGGCTGCTCCCGCCTTGGTCACGGCTCGCCCTCGGTTGTGTTCAGCGGTCGCGGTTCGTAATGGGTGTCGGAGGCGGTAAGGTCGGTGGGGGTCTCGTCGAGCCATCGTAATGTGGCGTCGACCACGTTGGGATCGAACTGGCTACCCGCACCTGAGACCAACTCATCGCGTACACGGCCCACGGCGAACGGGGCTTTGTAGCTGCGCGCCGAGAGCATGGTCTCGAGGGCGTCGGCGACGGCGAGAACGCGAGCGCCCAGCGGGATGCGTTCCTTGGACAGTCCGGCGGGATACCCGTTGCCGTCAAATCGCTCGTGGTGGTGGAGGATGAGGGGTCGTTCTTCGCGCAGGAAGCTAACGTGTCCGAGGATGTCGACGGCCGTCTGGGGGTGCCGTTTCATCAACGCGAATTCGGCGTCGTCGAGGGGACCCGGCTTGGTGAGTATGGCGTCGGGGACGCCGATTTTCCCGATGTCGTGCAACAGCCCCGCGGCGCGGATCGTGGTGATGGTTCGGGCGGGGATGTTCATGTGCCGCGCGATGGCGTCGGCGTAGGCTGCGACGGTCACGGAATGGGCTCGGGTGTAGGGGTCCCTGGCGTCGACGGCTGCGACCAGGGCCTGTGTGGATTCCATGTATGTCGAGCGAATGTGCTGTCGCAGGCGCTGTACCCAGCGGGCGACCTCGTCGTGGTTTCGCTGATGGGCGGTGGATGCGCGGGTTTGCGTAGGGCGCGGAACCTCGGCGACGCCCCGCGGTTTATAAGCGGCGCTTGCCGTTTGTACCGCGCGCACGTCACCGTGGTCGGGGCGTTCCCCACTGCGCGATGCAGGGTTTTCGCGTCGTCTGGTCATGGTCTTTGAGCCGACGTTCGTCGGTGGTCTCCGTCGCTATCGTCAGCGCGCCGAGGGAACTTGACGTCTCGAAAACGGCAGGCTTATCGGTGCTTGGACGGTGACGACGGCGTGGTCCGATCAGCCGTGGCACGGCCGGGAGGGACGCGCGAAGTGGTGGAAACATCGGACCTGACCCCGAGACGACTCCGGTAACACGGCAGGCAGGTCAGTGTCAAGGCGTGGCACGAATTGACCCGGCTAGCCGATAAGCGCGGCGCGTGCCCTGATAACAGGAGCCATAAGCAGGGGCGAATCAGGCGACAATGATGTCGTCGAGTGACCGCTTGGGCACATGGTGGACGCCGCGCTCGTCCCGCCAGTATTTGATGTCACCGTCGAGCGCGACCGTGTCGATGACGATCTTTTCGTTCGGTTTTCCCAGGGCGATGACCAGGAGGATCTCGTAGCGGTCGGGAAGAACGAGTGCCTGTTGCAGTTTCGTGCGATCGACAGCCGCGATGATGCAGCCGCCG
The DNA here is from genome assembly GCA_050050135.1 of Phycisphaerae bacterium. GTDB lineage: Bacteria > Planctomycetota > Phycisphaerae > UBA1845 > UBA1845. The sequence continues at coordinate 229 of JASFUW010000005.1, read as the reverse complement.
AGGCCCCGTTCCGTCGCCCCGAGGAGGATGCTCTGGGCGGCGATGCCGTGGTCGCAGTGGAACTGCTGCGCGATCGTCGTATCACCGAGGATGACGATGTAGCCCGTGGGCCGTTCGCCCGCAGCCGGTCCGGGCCAATCCGCAATATAACCCGCCCACGCGAGGGTCGGGAAGATCAACGCGTTTCGCGCGTCGTCGCAGGACAGGACGAACTTCAAGGCCTGAAGGT
>JASFUW010000004.1:0-33635 GCA_050050135.1 Phycisphaerae bacterium | reverse complement strand
CTCGACCGTACGCCCGCGCACGAAGTCCCCGTTACGGAGCACATGACCCCCCGCGTGCTCGATCTCGATAGCGATGCACTGATCAAGCTGGCCGGCGAACACAACCCGGAACTCGCCGCACTGTACCACGACGTCGAGCGCGACAGGGAAGCGGTCGAGCTGTCGGGGCTCGCCTTCTGGCCTGACCCCACGATCGGCGTCGAGTGGACTTATCTCGATCCCCGAGGCGCATTCGAGCCCCCGGTGACGACGAGCGCTTCCGGTCCGCCCGTTGTAAATCGGAAGAGCGAGGTCGGTGACGACAACTGGGCGATCATGCTGCAGTTCAATGTCCCGCTATGGCGGGACCGCATAAAAGCCGGCCGACGCGAGGCCGCTCAACGCCTCGAATCGACGCTGCAAGAACGACGCGACAAAACTGACGCGGTGAGGTTCCGTGTTTTTGATGCCTGGGTCCGGGTCAAGTCGCATCGGGAAACGCTCCGGCTTTTGGAGACCACGTTGATCCCGCAGGCATCACAGACGTACGAAGTCTCCTTGACCGCGTACCAGGCCGGCCGCGCGGATTTTCTCGACGTGATCGAAAACTGGCACCGCCTGCTCGACTTCGAGCTGATGCTGCACCGGGAGGTGGTCGGTGCCGAGCGGGCCTTCTCCGAGCTGCAACGTCATGTGGGGCTTGAACTGGATTCCATGGCGTTGCCGTCCGATCCGACCAACGAAGGAAGTCAGCCATGACGAACGGCGGTTCGAGTGAGTATGCCGCATCGGTAAAATCGATTCTCGTACGATGGAGCGTCGTACTTGCGGCACTCGTCGTGCTCGCGTTTTGGGCAGCATGGCGGATGCAGGCCGCCGCCGCTCGATTCGCCTCCAACGTATCGACAGCGTCATCCACGCCCGGAGAACAGACCGAAGTCGCGTTCTGGACCTGCTCGATGCACCCCGACGTTCGTCTGGATGAACCGGGGAACTGCCCGAAGTGCGGGATGAGCTTGATCCCGCAGTACGCGGGCAGCGAATTTCCGGGCGTGGTGCCCACACGCGCGGAACACGCAGCCAACACGCCGGTGCCGCCCGATGGCCCCAAGCGGATTTACAGGTGTACGATGCCGGAGTGCAACGACCCTGGCAGTGACGATCCCGACAGTCGGTGTCCGGTCTGTGGCATGAAGCGGGAACTCGTGGTCACTGACCATCGCGAGGACGTAGGCGACGCCGAGGTCGCGTTGAGTGAGCGGGCTCGGCGCCTGGCACAGCTCGCCACCGAACCCGTCGCCCGTCGCTACCTTCACAAACGAATCCGCACGGTCGGAAAGGTCACCTACGACGAGACCCGATACAAGATGCTCAGCGCCTGGACGGGCGGGCGAATCGACAAGCTATTCGCCGATTTCACCGGAATGGTCGTCAGCAAGGGCGACCATCTGGTCGAGATTTACAGTCCTGAACTCGTCTCCGCCCAGGCCGAAGTGTTGCGGGCCCTGCGAACCGCAGACGCCATGAGCCCGACCGCGCCCGAATCGTCGCGCCGGCAGGCACACGAAATGCTCGCGTCCGCCGTCGAAAAGCTCACCTTGCTCGGCATCACCGATGAGCAAATTGAAGCACTGAAGCGAACCGGCAAGGAGGAGACGCACCTGGTCCTTTACGCTCCGCTCGGCGGGACCATCGTGCACAAATCCGCCATGGAGGGCATGTACGTCAAGACCGGTGATCCGCTGTATGAAATCGCGGACTTGACGCACGTCTGGTTGATGCTCGAACTGTATGAGGCCGATCTTCCTTGGATCGCACCCTTCCAAAATGTCACCGTAATGGCGGAGTCACTGCCGGGCGAGGCGTTCCGCGGCCAGATCGTCTTCGTCGATCCGGTCGTCGACAAGAACACGAGGACGATCAAGGTGCGCGTCAACGTCGAAAACCCCGAACGGCGCCTCAAGCCGCAGATGTTCGTGACGGCCGTGATCGACGTGGCCGTCGGCGAAGGGGGCTTGGCCGCAGCACCAACGGTGCAGGGTGCGTTTGCCTGTCCCATGCATCCCTGGGAACGGGCGGACACGCTCGAAGACTGCCCCATCTGCTGGATGGACATGGTTCCGGCCGCCTCGATACCCGGCCGTACGAACCCACGCTCACCCGCCGAAGTGCTGAGCGTCCCGCGTCAGGCGATCATGCGCACCGGGGAGCGTTCGCTCGCCTATGTCGAAACGCAACCCGGCGTTTACCGCGGCGTAGAGGTTGTTATTGGACCTGTGGCACTGGGCGAGGATGGATGCCAGTTCTACCCCGTCCTTGCCGGCTTGAGCAAGGGGCAACACGTCGTGACCCGCGGAACGTTCGTAATCGATAGCCAAATGCAAATCGCCGGCAAACCCAGCCTCTTCAACGTCCGCGGCGCCGGCGCGAGCTCGGAACCTCACCACGGCGATGCGCACCCTCCACCGCACGAATCGAACCGTGCGACACCCGCCTCTGACGGCAACGCCATAATGACTGCACCGAACCGGGGTTGAACCTGTGATCGAGCGAATCATCAAGACGTTCTTGGACGCCCCTGTACTTGCCGTCATCCTGTGCGCAGCCCTGATCGGTTGGGGCTGGCAGTCTTTCAAACAGAATCCGAAGGACGCCATACCCGATATCGCCGAGAACCAGACCATCGTCTTCACCGAATGGGCGGGACGGAGCCCGAAGGACGTTGACGAGCAGGTAACCTACCCGCTCACGGTCGCCCTGCAGGGTGTCCCCGGTGTAAACGAGATTCGCGCTACCAGCGGATTCGGTTGGTCAATCGTTTATGTCGTGTTTCACGAGAACGTCGAATTCTACTGGGCGCGAAGCCGCGTGCTCGAACGACTGAACGTCGCTCAAGAAAATCTCCCGGACGGTGTGACACCGCGCCTCGGACCCGACGCGACGGCACTCGGGCAGGTCTTCTGGTACACGGTCGAGAACGGTTGGTACTCATCCCGACGCCCCGGATTACGATTCCGGGAGGACGGCACGTTGACCGACGCATCCCGTGCACCCGTCTCGGAAAACGACCCCGTGCGGGCGGCGACCATAGACCTCGCGGAACCCTACACATGCCCGATTACAGGCGTCGACCTCGCATTTAGCCGCAGGCCGCTGGACGAACTCCGCAGCATCCAGGACTTCGACGTCAAGCTCGCCCTCGAGAGCGTCGAGGGCGTCAGCGAGGTGGCCAGCGTAGGCGGGTTCGTTCGGCAATACCAGATCGATGTCAATCCCGAGGCACTTCGCGCATTCGACGTCTCGCTCCGGTCCGTGGTCTCCGCGGTGAAGCAATCCAACGTCGATGTGGGCGCCAAGGTCGTCGAGCAGGGAGGCATCGAGATCCTGGTGCGGGGCGTCGGATTCCTCGGCGGGGGCGCCCGAAGCGCGGGGACCCGGCGCGAACGCGAGCAGGCCGCCATCAACGACATCGAGAACATCGTCGTCAAGGCGACCGACGGTACCCCCGTATACATCCGTCAGTTGGCCTCCGTTACGACCGGGCCGGACTTCCGACGCGGCGCACTCGACAAGATGGGGGCGGAAGCCGTCGGCGGTTGCGTCGTGATGCGCTTCGGCGAAAACCCCTTGACCGTCATTCAGCGCGTCAAGACCAAGATCGCCGAGCTCGAATCGGGGCTCCCCCCCGGCGTGCGGATCAACGCCTTCTACGACCGAACGGCGCTGATCAACGAAACCATGCACACACTGGGAACCGCGCTGTGGCAGGAGCTTGTCATCACCGTGGTCGCCGTCGTGTTGTTCCTCCTCCACTTTCGCAGCAGCCTGGTCATCGCACTGACCCTTCCTCTTGCGGTCCTCTTCGCCTTCATCTGTATGCAGGTGTTGAACGTGAGCTCCAACATCATGAGCCTGGCCGGAATCGCCATCGCCATCGGGACCATGGTCGACATGGGCATCGTGATGACCGAAAACATCTACCAGCATCTCACGAGCCGCCGCTCCGACTACACGACGGTCGTGTCGAACCAGGAGGGCGAGCGGGTCGTTGTGGTGGACGCTGCGAAACGCCGTGAGTGCATTCGCAGCGCAGCCAGCGAGGTCGGCGCGGCGATCCTGACCGCGATTAGCACGACGGTCATCTCGTTTCTGCCCGTGTTCTTCCTCGAAGGGCAGTCGGCGAAGCTGTTTGCCCCGTTGGCCTGGACCAAGACCTTCTGTCTGGTCGGTGCTGTTGTTATGGCACTCGTCATTGTGCCCCCCTTGGCTTCGGTCATGCTGCGTGACGCTCGCCTTTCCCGCGCTCGAACAGCCGTGATCAGCGCGCTCGGGGGGACAATCGGCGCGATGTTGTGGTCCGTCGGCACCGACGCTGGATCGACGCTCGAGCGCTTCGGCGACGGTGTTCGCTCCTATCTGAGGCTCCGCGTGCCATTTGACGCGTGCGTCATCGGCGTGATTCTGTTCGTGCTCATCTGGCTCACGCTGCGCGAACGAACGCGGGACGTTTCCGAGAACCCGGTCTCGCGCATCATTCGCCGGGTATACGAGCCACTTTTACGATGGATACTGGGTCACAAACTCCTGTTCCTCGTGCTCCCCGCGTCGGTGGTTGTATGGGGTCTTGCCATCTGGTTGGGGTGGGGGCGTGTACTCGGAGGTCTCGTTAAACCGCTCCGTGGGATCGGTCTGCGACCGGAGCAGTGGTCGCTATCCTGGTGGGTGAGTCTCGGACTTGGACTCAGTCTTGGTCTGGTCGTCTTCCCGCTCTTGGTGGATACCGTCCAGGTGATCAGACGCCGACCGCTGTTACATGCCGCACCGCGTTGGCGTCGAAGACTGGGGTACGCGACCATTGCAGTCTTGATCGCGGTGGCATTGCATTTTTCGGGGTTTATGAGTCGAGGGGGCCAGGCGATCGCGGCAGTGTACTATGGACCGAAGGTCGACGCCCCGCGCAGCGACGCACCAACCGCGGATCAGGTTTTTCCGATCGAAGCCGCGATAGAGAATTCCGCCGGCATAGGCCAGGAGTTCATGCCGCCCCTCGACGAGGGCGACTTTCTATACATGCCCAGTGTACTCCCCGCCGGGTCGATTAACACCGTCATGGAGGTCATGCAAAAGCAGGATCGCCAGTTCGCCGAGATCGACGAGGTCGATTTGGTGGTGGGGAAACTAGGGCGGATCGAGTCGTCACTGGACCCCGCTCCCGTCGGTATGCTTGAGACGCTCATCGCACTCAAGCCGCGCGACCAGTGGCCCTATGAAGACGACCCGGACCACCCGGATCGAAAGCGTAGACGCACCATGAGGGAGATCTGGCAACGCATCCAGGACGCGGGACGATATCCCGGCGTACTGCCGTCAGTGGAGTTGCAGCCGATCCGCACGCGCGTCGAGATGCTCAGCACCGGACTCAATGCCAACATCGGGCTGAAAGTCTATGGCGACAGCCTTGAATCGTGTGAGCGCGTGGCGGTAGAGATCGAGCAGGTTCTTCGCAGTAGGCTGCGCGGGGCCAGCTCCATCAGCGCAATCCGCACCAATGGAAAACCCTATCTCGAGTTTCACATTGACCGCGAAGCCATCGCCCGCTATGGTATCAACATTCGCGACGTACAAGACGTGATCGAAGTGGCGGTGGGAGGGAAGAACCTCACTATGACGTATGAAGGACTCGACCGTTACCCGGTGCGCGTCCGCTACGAGCGGGAACTTCGAGACGACCCTGCAGACCTCGAACGCATTCTGGTCCCGACCTCTTCCGGTGCCCAGATACCCATCGCCCAGGTCGCGACCATACGGACGGTCGTCGGTCCGATGAGCATCCGACGCGAGGGGGCGAAGTACGTCAGCTACGTGACGATGACCAATGTGGGCATTGATGAGACGTCCTTGGTCAAGCGCGGACAGGCGGTTCTCGACCAGGCAATTATCGACGGCACGCTGGACGTACCGGACGGCTACTATTTCAGATGGTCGGGCAGTTACGAGCGAAACGTCCGCGCGAAGAAGCGCCTCAGTGTACTCCTCCCGCTCGTGCTGATCATCAATCTGGTGCTCATTTACCTGCAGTTCAAGCGCATTTCTCTGGCGCTGGTCATATTTCTTGCGATTCCAGTTGCCTTCGCAGGCGGCTTCATTCTATTGAAGTTCTGGCCTGACGTGCAGAGCAGCTTGTACCTGATGGGCGTGATGGATCGCGCGTTCGAGGGGGAGGCGATGTATCTCACCGTCGCCGTATGGGTGGGGTTCATCGCCCTGTTCGGCATCGCTGTGGACGACGGGATCGTCATGGGTACCTATCTGGATCAAACCTTCAGCCGGCGGAGGATCACCCGGTTCGAGGAAATCCGCGAACGTGTCGTTGAGGCGGGTCTTCGACGCATTCGTCCATGTCTCATGACGACGGTCACGACCTTGGCGGCGCTCGTTCCCGTCCTGCTTTCTACCGGTCGAGGCAGTGATGTGATGGTTCCCATGGCTATACCCGTCTTTGGTGGGATGGCATTTGCAGTTCTGACGATATTTGTAGTTCCAGCGTGTTATTGCGGACTGAAGGAGTCGAAGTGGCGTCTTGGTCTGCCGGACCGGGACTTCGCCCGGCCCCAACCTTCATAGAGGAGCTTGAGTTATGTATAGCAAATCGTGGATGCGTCGCAGTCTCTGGTTGCTTGCCATCGCCCTCGTCGCGGGTCAGACTTCCTGCAAGCGGGAAGAGGCTTCACAGCGACCGGCCAAACCGGCGGAGGCCGCACCGTCGACCGAGGCACCGCCCGTGGATCAAGCGGCTGTCCGGGCGATGCTCGCCAAGGCCGATGCACTCGATGGAACGGAGGACAAGATCGTGACCAGATGCGCCAGTTGCAGGTTGAACATGGACGGCAAACCGGAACATTCCCTCAAGGCGCTGGACTACACGATGTACTTCTGCAGCGAGCACTGTGCCCAGCAGTTTGGGCAGGATCTTACCGGATCTATCCTTGCGATGAACGTTCCCGAAGATTGATCTCGGGGCCGTTGCTGCGTAGTCGAATCAGACGCAACTGCGCGTACCGTATGCCATGTAGTAAACGACAGGGATGACTACAAGTGTAAACACTGTCGACACGAAGAGCCCGAAGATCAGCGCCCACGCCAGACCGCTGAAGATTGGGTCGAGCGTGATGGGGAAGGCAGCCAACATAGCTGTCCCCGCCGTGAGAAATATGGGCCGCAACCGAACGGCACCGCTCGTTATCAGGGCATCTTTGAGCGACTGCCCGGCGCTCTGGGCGCGATGAACGAACTCGATCAGCAGGATGGCATTGCGAACCGCGATCCCCGACAGTGCGATCATGCCGATCATGCCCGTGGCCGTGAAGAACACGGGGTTTTGCCAGGGCCCGACGGGCTCGGCCGTTAACGCATTGAGCAACCAAAACCCGGGCATAATCCCGATGATGGTGAGTGGGATGGAGATCATCAGGATCAGAGGCATCAGGTAGCTCTTGGTCTCATAGACCAGTAGGACATAGATCCCCATACACGCTGCGGCGAATGCCAGTCCCAGATCCCTGAAGACATCCAGTGTGATCTTCCATTCCCCTTCACCCGCCCAGTCGACGGTGAAACCTGCCGGGACCGACCATGGCAGATTGCCTCCGTTGTCCAGGTACGTCCGTTCGCCGAGTGGTCGGCTGTCGGTACGAGTCCCTGGCGGCGCACTCGTCGCCGATGAAACTTGGTCGGCCTGGACGTCGAGGATCGCCTCCGCCGGCGCTCGCCCTGCGGTTTCCGCAAACACGTAGACGAGCCGCCTGAGATTCTTGTGATAGATCGTTCTCTCTTCGGTCTCGATCTCGACGTGCCCGATCTCGCCCAATGGAACAGGGTGACCTCCATCTCCAATGGCAAAGAGGCGCTCAATGCTCTCGGGCTGACTGCGCGCTCCCTTCGGCAGTTGGATGACGATCGGTAGAGGGTTCACTTCGTAAGCGTCTTGGAGGACGGAAGCTACTGCTCCGTCAATGGATGCTTGGACGAGTTGTGCAACCTTCCGCGCAGTGATTCCCGACAGGGCAGCCTTCTCGGCGTCCAGAACGAACCGCACGCGCCGGCGGTCCGCTTCCACGGTATCATCGACGTCGACCACGGCGGGTTCCTGCTCGAGCCGGGCGCGCACCCGTTTCGCGGCTCCGATGATCGCATCGTATGTGTGGTGCGGTGCGCCGTAGACCTCGGCCGTGATCGTGGCAATGACCGGCGGACCGGGCGGCATCTCCACGAGCTTGATGTTCGCCCCGTAGCGCACCGCGATCTCCTTCAGTTCGTTCCGCAGCCGAAGTGTCAACGCGTGACTCTGTTGGACCCGGTCGCGCTTGTGCGCCAGGTTGACGCGAAGATCGGCGACGTTGGGTCCTTGGCGCAGGTAGTAGTGGCGAACCATGCCGTTGAAATCCATGGGGCTCGCCGTGCCCACATAGGTGGTAACGTCCGTGACTTCAAGCACACCGCGCAAATGTGCCGCCAGTTCCCCCGTAACCGACGCCGTTGTTTCGAGCGTTGTGTCCTCGGACATGTCCACGACCACCTGGAACTCATTCTTGTTGTCGAACGGGAGCATCTTCAAAGGAACGCGGCGAGTCATGGCCAGCCACCCGCTGAAGCTAAACAGCAGAGCCATCCCCGCCAGCAGGCCCCAGCGTGCCAAACGACTGGCAAGGAAAGGTGTCAGTGCGGCCCGGTAATAGGGGTAGACGCCGGAAGTGCTGGCCACGCCCTCGCCCGACTCGACCGACTGCTCGCCGCGGTCCGCGGGATCCGCAGTCTCATAGTCTGCCTTCATCACGTGATAGGTCATCCACGGCGTAACGGTAAAGGCCACCACGAGACTCATCAGCATAGCCAAAGGCACATTGAGCGCCATCGGTCTCATATAGGGGCCCATCATGCCGGTAATGAAGAACAACGGGACGAAGCTCACGATCACGGCAAGTGTGGCCAGAATAATCGGCGGTCGGACCTCGTTCACCGCGGTCAACACGGCCTGAAGTGGCCTTTGACGCCGCATTCGGAGGTGCCTGTAAATGTTCTCGACATCGACGATCGGATCATCGACGACCAGTCCCAGTGCAAGTATCAGTGCAAACAATGTAACTCGATTGATGGTGTATCCGACGAGGTAGTTCACGAGCAGCGTCAGGGCAAATGTGATCGGAACAGCCGTGGCGACAATGAACCCTTCGCGCCACCCGAGTGTCAGGGCAATCAGTGCGACAACAATGACAATGGCGACCGCGAGACCCTCAACGAGTTCGTTCACTTTCTGGTTTGCCGTCTCGCCGTAGTTGCGCGTGATGCGCGTATACACGTCCGCCGGGAGAATCGTCTCTCGGAGTTCGCCGACTCTCTGCTCGATATCACGAGCGACAATGACGGCATTCGTCCCTTTCTTCTTTGCGACGCTGATGTTCACGGCCGGGTAGTCCCGGCGATGATCCGCGAGCCCCGTCGGAATCGCTCGGTCCGCCGCCGAAGCCGCGCCGAATCCGATCCGTGTGTAGGTTCGAGGCTCAGAAGGAGTATCGAGCACGGTCGCCACGTCTGCCACGTAGACAGGCCGACCCCCATAGGTGGCCACAACGACGCGACGGACATCATTCGCGCACCTTAGAGCCCCGCCCGCCTCCACGCTGAACAGCTCGTTGGTGGCGTCGAACTGTCCGCCGGGGAGTCTGACATTCATCCCTTGCAGTGCAGAGCGCAGTTGCTCGAGACTTACGCGGCGGGCGGCAAGCAGTTGCGGATCAAACGCCAGACGAATCTGGCGCGGCCGCCCGCCAATAACCTCGGTTCTCCCGGTGTTCCTGACCGACTGCAGCCGACTTTCCAGCTCTTCGGCGATGCGACGCAATGCGAAGTCGTCGTACCGATCGCTCCATAGGGTGACTGTGACAATCGGGACGTCGTCGATCTCGACGGGTCTGACCACCCAACCGGCCACTTGTGGGGGTACCGCGTCGATGTGACTCTGCAGTTTATTGTAAATCTTCAGAAGGCTGTCTTCCCGGTCTTCGCCGACATAAAACCGCACAGTGACGACCGCCTCATGCGGCCTGCTCATGGAGTAGACATATTCCACGCCGTCAATCTGATACAGAAGCTTCTCCAGTCGAAGCGCGACCTGCCGCTCCACCTCTTCCGCAGACGCCCCCGGGACGGAAATGTGAACGTCGGCGATGGGGACTACGATTTGCGGCTCCTCCTCCCGCGGGGTCACCAGCAGTGCGACTCCCCCAACGATCAGCGAGAGCAGTATGAGAATCGCAGACAGATTTCCGGTCAGGAACACTTCCACGACGCGACTGGTGAAGCCGCCGGTGTGGCTCGGCTGTTCCGACGGTCCGGGCGTATCGCGGGGTTGCATCATCGCGTGGCCGGCTCCGCGGCAGGCGACTGTCGCAACTGGTCGGCGTCCGAAACGATCACATCACCCGCAGAAAGTCCGGCCGCAATTGCGACTCGGTCCTCACGTTCACCGGCGATCTGTATGAACGTGCGGGCGACTTGAATGTCGTTCACAACGCGGAAGACATAGGGTATCTGCCCGGTCCGCCGCATTGCTGATCGCGGGATCTGCAGCTCCTTGCGTTCACCCAGCGGGATGTGAAGCCTTCCGAACATTCCCGGAATGACACCGGGCGGACACGGACCGGTCACTTTCACTTCGAACGCCCGGCTCAGCGAGTCAGCCTCAGGAACGATCTCGCTCACAGTGCCATAGCACGCGAGGTCGAGGGCTTCCAGTGTCACGGGAAGCTTCTGGCCGAGCTCGAGACTCGTCGCCAGCGATTCGCGGACCGTCGCGACCAGTTGAAGTTGGTCGTACAAACGCACCACCGTCTGTCCGGGACTGGCCATGTCGCCCACGTCGACCAGCTTGTCGATAACCACACCGCCGACCGGTGCGCGGATCGTGGCGTATCCGAGAACGGTCTCGGCTTCTTCTACAGCGCTTACTGCCCGTTCGAGATTCGCACGTGCGGTGTTGAGGTTGTTGACAGCCGTGGTGAACTCGTGTTCGCTGGCCGATCCCTGGGTACGGAGTCGCGCAATTCGGTCGTGATCGGTCTTGGCCTGGTCGAGTGACGCTTGCGCGGCATCCAGCGCCGCCGAGGCCTGAGCGTGTCGAGCTTCCAGATCACTCCGGTCGAGCTCGAAGAGCACTTGGTCCCTTTCAACGTGCTGCCCCGCCCGGACGTTCGCGGACAGGACTCGAGCCATGATCTTCGCACCCACGCCCGTCTCGTGCGACGCCTGGACCGTGCCCACCGCGTCTTCAAACGCCGGTACCGTCACCAGCTCGACGGTCGTGGCGGGTGCGCCCCCGAGCGGAAACAGGCCCGGCCGGGTAGGTCCGGGCTCGATCTTCTCGTGAAACCCGCCGGCGAGCCAGACCAGAAGCACGATGATGGTACCGACCGACACGATGACGACACTACCGGTCCGGACCCGGCGGACCCAACGGTTCATGGTTCTATGCTCCTGAGGCATTACTCGCCCGCAACAAGGAATTGCGCGGTGTCTATGGCCACGGGGGTCTTGTCCGCGGCATCAAAAAACGAAACAAACCGGGATACCAGCTCCTCGTCCTCCTCACGCAAATCTTCCACGAACGGATGCGCGACGCTCTGGTAGAGCAACTCCGCGGTTACCTCGAACGGTCCCTCATGTCCTGTAATGTCCACCGCAAAAGCGATGGTGTCAGACCCGCCGACGAAGTCCGGATCGTCGAACGCTGCACCGATCGTGGCGAACGTGGCTCCGGCGGTCGTCTTGTCGAAGCCGAGCGGGAGCAGGCGGTTGTCCTTGGCGTACGCCGCGCCCCGAAGCAGTGTATGGGTTACGTCGCCATCCGTGTTTTGCATGATCGATTGATAGACCTGGACTTGGTCCGCCTCGGTGATTATCGTGTAGTGCGGCTCGAACGTCGAGACGTCGTCATCCGAATCATTCCCCGCGATGCTCCCGTCCGTCCGTGGCGCTCCTGACTCGAAGACCACGCTCCCGTACCCGTCGCGCACGGTCAGATGAACCCACGCTCGTCGCGCGGGGAAACCGGTGGGGAACTTGTGACCCGCCTTGTTGTCCACCTTTACCTCGATCGACAGCGAATCCGCCTCCGCCGCCGCATTGACAATAGTCACGTCAGCCGTGTCGTTCTGCAACTGTGCCGAGGTTCGCGCCACGACCGAGTCGAAGTGACCGTCCGCGGCGGCGACCTCCAACTCGCCGGCGTGAGACTTCAACACGTTGAGCATAAAAGAGTTCCCGCCTACGAAGTGGTGCCGTGCAAAGGGCGTTCGCGCGTCCAACCCAGCCGGTGCCACGGAAATGACAACGCCGCCCTCCGCGTCGGGCATGTGGCACGCTTGGCAGGGCTTGTCCTCGCCGACACCGTCCCCGTAGTCGCTGTGCATCCACTCGAAAAACGCCACCTGCTCCGGAAACTCGCCCACGACGTTGCCTTCGGCGTCGACGGACGGCGTGAACAGCGTGTGGCACGTCGCGCAAAGCGCGGCCTCTTCCACGTGCTCACCGTACCGGGGGACGAACCCGGTCGACGCCTGCATGAGGTCAACGTCGGGAGCGGTGTAGGGACCGTAGTTGGTGCGGTCGGGCATCGCCGTCTGAAGCTCGATCGTGTATTCCCCGGAGAAGCTCGTGTTCTCCCCGAGACCCACGTCTTCGATCTGGTGACACACCGTGCATGACACACCGTCCAAGGCCTCGGCGTGAAGACCGTTTCCCGGATCGAGGTACCCGTCACCCAACATGCTCCTGTCGGCACCATCCGCGAGCGCCTGCGTCCGGGCCATCGGCATGTGACACGTCGCGCAAGTGTCCTCGATCGTTTCTTTCAGCGCGGGGGTCCGTGCGACCTCCGCAGCCACCTTCGCCAGGAAATACGGATCACGTGCGGCGTTGGCCATCATCGTCGCTTTCCAGGCGGTCTCGATGGAGACGTCGTCGCCGGCGTCGTCGGTCAGCGCGTTGTGGCAAGGGGCGCAGCTCGAAGCCCGCACAAACAGCGTCGGACCCGGCTCACCCCCGTTCCCGTTCCCGTTATCGTTCACGTTGGCGTTGCCGTTGTCGTTCCCGTTGTCGTTGTCGTTCCCGTTGTCGTCCGGGACGGTAGTGACGCAACCGGGGTTCAGGAGAAACGCCAGGCTTGCGATCAGCACGAACATTCTTCCCGCGGGCATCTCGATGCTCCTGTAGTTATCAGGGTGGCTCGATTTCCGACGGGCCGGGCTGCAAACGCTGTGCCGTCCGGCCCAGCCCTGCGTACCGCGACGTGATTATACGACCGAAACGCCACGCTGTCCCCGCGGACGCTACGTAGAGGTCTCAACGGGCGGAGTCGGGTGGTCGCCCGCCGACGAATGGCACGGTCTACCGCGGCTTGCCGGTAGGACGTGGGATGGACCTCATGCCGGGAGCCGCCGACGAACGTCCCTCGGAGAGCGGTGTCCGAACGCGGATCTGGCGCCTAGCCCTCCTTCACGGCCGAGACCAGTTCTAGAAACGCCTTCTTTCCGTCGTTGAACAGCATCAGGGTGTTGTCAGCCGCGAACAGCGGATTGGGGATACCGGCGAAACCGGGGCTGAGGCTTCGCTTGATGACCACGACCGTCCGGCACTTGTCAACGTCGATGATCGGCATGCCCGCAATCGGCGAGCTCGGGTCCGTTCGCGCCACCGGGTTGACCACGTCGTTCGCCCCGATGACCAGCGCGACGTCGACCGTTTCGAGCGTCGGGTTGATCTCGTCCATCTCCTTGAGCTTGTCGTAGGGGATATCGGCCTCGGCCAACAGCACGTTCATGTGCCCCGGCATCCGCCCGGCGACCGGGTGAATCGCGAACTCGACCTCGGTCCCGCGCGATTCCAGCAGATTCGCGAGGTCCCGCACCGCGTGCTGTGCCTGCGAGACCGCCATCCCGTACCCCGGGACGATCACCACGCGCTGGGCGCCGTCGAACAACATCGCGACTTCCTCGGCGCTCGTCGACTTGACCTTCCCCGCGTACACCTCGTCGTCGCTCGGCCCGCTCGAAGAAGTGGCACCCATCGTGGCGAACATGACGTTGGCGAGCGACCGATTCATGGCTTTGCACATGATGTTGGTCAGGATCAGCCCCGACGCCCCGACCAGGGCACCCGCGATGATCAGCACGTTGTTATTGATCACGAAACCGGTCGCGCACGCCGCCAGACCGGAATACGAGTTCAGCAAAGCGATCACCACGGGCATGTCCGCCCCGCCGATGGGGATGGTGATCAGGATGCCGAAGACGGCCGCGACGCCCACCAGCAGCCAATACCACACGGCCGTATCCGGGTTGCGCACGATCAACGCACACGCGAGGAGGCACCCGACAAAGAAAACGCCCGTGATCGCGTGACGACCGGGCAGCAACAGCGAGTTGCTCATCCAGTACTTCTTGCCACCAAGCGTAAAGCTGAGTTCGTGCAGCTTGGCGGCCGCCACCAGGCTTCCGAACAGAGTGAGCGATCCGATCATCCCCGACGCCGCGATCGCCACGAGGGCTTGCAGCGACATCGCGCCCACGGACGCGTCTGAAACATCCGCTCCGCCTCCGATCGCCGTGCTCACGCGCCCGAGCCTCATCGTCAGCTCCGCCCCCGCGACCAGAAAGGACGCCGCCCCGCCGAACCCGTTAAACAGAGCGACCATCTGGGGCACGTCGGTCATCGGGATCAAAAACGCCATCGCCAGCCCGATCGCCGACCCGAGGATCAGACCCGCCACCACCCAGGTCCACGAAAGGATTCCACCGCCCATCACGGTTGCGAGCACCGCGACAAACATCCCCGCAAAACCCATCTGCATGCCGCGCACGGCCGTCCGAGGATGCGTCAGCCCTTTCAGCCCCAGGATGAACAGCACGGACGCCACCAGATAGGCCAGGTTGCGAATGATCTCTGTGTTCTCTGCGCTCACGGTCTAATCCTTCTTGCGGAACATGTCCAGCATGCGATGCGACACCAGGAATCCACCGACCACGTTGACCGTCGCGAGCACGACCGCGATGAATCCCAAGGCGGTCGAAAGTCGGCCTTCGGCCGCGCCGGCGGCGATCAAGGCCCCGACAATCGTGATCCCCGATATCGCGTTCGACCCGGACATCAATGGGGTGTGCAGTGTCGGCGGCACCTTGGTGATGATCTCGAAACCGACGAACACCGCCAGCAGAAATACCGTGATCAGCATCACCAGCGTGGCTCCGCCGGTCCCGTCCGCTTGTGCCAGTACTATGACATTATCCATCGCTCGACGCCTCCTCGGATTTGGGCTTCATCGCGGGCAAGCCGAGCGCCTCTCGCACCCGCGGTTGAACGACCTCGCCCTTGTGGGTTACCAACATCTCGCGGGTGATCTCGTCGTCCAGACTCAGCTCGAGCGCCCCGTCTTTTGCCAGGTGCAACAGCAGCGTGGCGACGTTCTTCGCGTACATCTGAGAGGCGTGGAAAGGTACCGTCGACGGAAGATTCAGCGGACCCAGAATCGTCACGCCGTTCTCTACAACCGATTCGCCCGGCTTGGTGAGTTCACAGTTGCCGCCGCGCTCAGCCGCAAGGTCCACCACGATGGTGCCCTGCGCCATCCCGGAGACCATCTCGCCGGTGACCAGGATGGGGGCCTTTTTCCCGGGGACCGCCGCCGTCGTAATCACCACATCCTGCTCCGCGATGACCTTGGTCATCAGTTCCCGCTGCTTGCGGTAAAACTCTTCGTCCATGGCTTTGGCGTAGCCGCCGCGATCTTCAGACGACCCGGTCTCCAGGTCCATCTCGACGAACTTCGCCCCGAGGCTCTCGACCTGTTCCTTCACGGCGGGGCGAATGTCGTAGGCACAAACGACCGCCCCGAGTCGTTTCGCGGTCGCGATCGCCTGCAGCCCGGCCACGCCGACACCGACGATGAAGACCTTCGCCGCCTTGATCGTGCCCGCAGCCGTCATGAACATGGGGAACATCTTGGGCAGGGCGTCCGCTGCGAGCAGCACCGCCTTGTACCCCGCGATGGTCGCCATCGACGACAGCGCGTCCATGCTCTGAGCACGCGTGATGCGCGGCACGAGTTCCATCGAAAGGCTTGACACACCCTTGGCAGCGAGCGCTTTCGCCGATTCCAGCTCGGTCAGCGGTTCCGACAAACCGATCACGCACTGCCCGGAGCGCATCAACTCGAGATCGTCTTTCCCGTTCTCCGGATTCGCACCCAGCGACCGAACCTGTAACACGACGTCCGCACCGTGAAAGACCTCGAACCGGCCCGCCACGATCTTGGCACCCTTCGACTCGTACGCCGAATCGGGGATGCCGGCCTCGATGCCCGCCCCCCCCTCGACCCGAACCTCGAAGCCCTTTTTCGTGAGGCTCGCGAGCACGTCGGGCACCATCGCCACCCGCCGTTCACCCGGGTACGTCTCCTTGCATATTCCAACGATCATCTTTTCCTGCTCGATCCAGTCCTACGAGTAAACGCTTCTATTCGCACGGTGAGAACCGCTCCTTGGACGCCCCGCAGTCGGGGCAGACGAAATCGTCCGGCAACGCCTCGAACGGGGTGCCGGGCGGAATGCCTTGCGATGGCACTCCTTTGAGCGGGTCATAGACCCAGCCGCACATTTCACAAATGTGCTTCTTCATGATCCCTAACCTCGCCCGAACATCAGGCCCACCGCCGTCGCGCCGAAGCGGTCGACCCGGCCCACCAGCCAAAGACCGGCATTATGAACTGAAACAGCCCAAAGGGGAATGGTGCTTGCAGAACAGACCGCGATCTGCTCCGATCGTGCCCCCGGATGACTTCAGAAGGGCGAGAAACCGCCTGCCGACCAGTAGTCCTCTTTGAGTTCCTCCTGTTGTCTGCTCAGTGCCTGGTAATGCCCGGACTCCCACTCGGCCAGCTCCGTATAGAGCTGTTTGACGGTCGGGTCGTCGAAAGCCTCGGCCTGCGATCGATAGAAGTTCATCGCGTCCAGCTCGAGCTGGATGCCGATCGACAACGCGCTCATCTCGATGTGGGCCTCCCGTACGCGCCCTTTGATCCCGTCGGAGAAGATCGGCGACATCTCGCTCAGGTCCAAGCGGGTCCCCAGCTTGGCCGTCTCGCTCGGTTTTCCCGTCGTCAAAACCGACTGGTAGTGCTCGGTGAGGAAGTGCATGTGATCCAGTTCCTCCTCCGCAAGCCGCGTGAAGATCGCCTTCGCCTTTTCGTCCTGCGTCGAGCTACACGCCATCTGGTAGAAGCTGTGCCCGTCGCGCTCGCCCTTGATCGCCTTCAACAGGCCGTCTACGAGTAGGGATTTCTGATCTGCCATTCGTTGCCTCGATTCCGTTTCACGCGCCCACCCGCCCCCGTGGGACTGCCGGGTGCCCCGCCTCCTTCGGAGGTGGGGGAGACGATGGTCATCTTGCGATCGCCCTGGCTTCGGCATCGGCTCCCCCATGTCCGGAGGAAATGCGCCGCTAACGCCGCAGAACGACTAATTCTCCTGCAGAAACTCGTCCTCGTATTCGATCTCGAACCGCAGCTTGTGTTTCGCCTCCTCGTTCGCCAATCCCAGCAGCGTCGCCTTCAATCCGGGGTCGTCCGTCGCCGACGCCAGGTGATGGTAAAGCTTGAAGGCGGCCTTCTCCGCCTTCATCGCCACGATCAGCGCTTCCTTGTAGTCCATCTCAGCCGAAAGCTGGATGTCCCGCATATGGTCCCCCAGCTTCATGTCGAGCACCCGCTGTTCGGCGGGAAGCATTTGGCCGCCATGCTTGATGTTGACCAGTTTGGCTTTGTGTCCCTTCTCTTCCTGGGCGAAGTCGAGAAACACACGCCGCATGTGCTCGTGCTCCATTCGTCCGGCAAGGTCGGAATAGAACTTGGCCGCCTCCTCCTCCTGCCCGATGGCGAAATCCAGAATCTTCTCGACGCTGTCCAGTTGCACGCCCATCTCCTTGCGCTCGAGTGTTGATAAACTGATCCGGATCAACCCAGGCTGCGGGCGTTCCGTATTGAGCGTGTCCATGACCCGGCGTCTACTTCGCGTGCTTGGCTAGGTAACTGGCGACACCGTCCGCCGTCGGCTTCATCGCCTCCTCGCCCTCGCGCCAGTTCGCCGGGCAGACCTCGCCGTGCTTTTCGTGGAACTGCAGGGCGTCCACCATACGCAGCGCCTCGTCCACGTTTCGCCCCAACGGCAGGTCGTTGATCAGAGCGTGGCGTACCTTGCCTTCTTTGTCAATCAGAAACAGCCCGCGAAGCGCGACCGAATCGTTGAACAAAACGCCGTAGGCTCGGGCGATCTCCTTCTTGATGTCCGCTACCAGCGGATACTGCACGTTTCCGATCCCGCCCTTGTCCCTCGGCGTGTTTTTCCACGCCAGGTGCGTAAAGTGCGAGTCCACCGAGACGCCGATCACCGCGACCTTCTTTTCCTTGAATTTCGGCAGGGCCGTGTCGAACGCGATGATCTCCGACGGACACACGAACGTGAAATCCAACGGATAGAAGAACAGCACGACGTACTGCCCGCGATATTTCGAAAGACTCAGCTCCGCAAACTCGTTGTTCGGCATCACGGCCTGCGCCGTAAAATCCGGCGCCTCCTTGGTTACCAGCTCACACATGTTGTGGTCCTTTCCTCTATATGCCTTACATTCCAACCGCTACTGACAGTTCGATGTTCAGCGATGATCCCGAGCCGCATGCTTCAGCTTGCCCGGACCTCCGCGCGGACTAAAATCCGCGATTCAGGTTGACCGCAATGGCGCCCGGGTCGTTACACGGGATACGCGCCCGGGTAGCACGGGTCCGCCGCAGTCGGCCGCGTCGAGCCATCGCACACTACGACCACTTCCCCTTCGCAATGTGCCCCTGCATCTCCGCCATCGACATCTTCATCATCTCGTAGGCTCGTTCCAGGCACTTCTCGAACACGTTGACGCATCCGGCGTCCAGGTTGTCCTCTATCCCGTCCTTACACAGTTTCTCGATCCGCCGTGTCAAACCAACCATCCGGCAGTGCAGCGCATTCGTGTGCCGCGACCGTTCGACCAATTCCGAAGCCTTGTCATCCAGCAGGGTGAACTTGTCCGCGGCCGCACCGCACCTCGGACATTCGATCGGTGCCTCAATCCCGTCATGAATGTAGCCGCACGCGCACTTCCACTTCTTGTTCATGGCCAGTCCTTTCCTGCGCCGTCGGGGTGCCGTCTCCCGCGGAGCCCGCACATCCTACGGTGTCCTAGAGCTTTACCTCGAAGCAATCGAACCAGGCCCCCGTTCCTGTCAGAGAGTCCATCTCGGCCTGCACGATCGCAAGGTGGCCATCTTCGATGGTCACGAAACGCTCGAATAGCTGTTGCCCCTCGGCGGGAAGCTCCGCCACCATCTTTCGATAGAAGCTGCTGGTCTTGCGCTCGGCCTCGAGGGCTTTGCTCAGCATCGCCAGTTCCGTTCCCCGATCCACGTCGGCCATCCCCTCAGCGACCCGACTCGCAGCCTCCGCCAGCACGTCGCGCGACGGAACCACCGTATCCAACGCCGAAGGGTGGATCGATCCGGTCTCCCGCCACTCGCTGAGGCGGGCCTCCAGATAATCGACGTGCCTTTGCTCCTCGTCGGCAAGCACCCGGAACACGCGTTCTCCGGTCGCGTCGGAAGCCTTCTCCGCAGCGGAGGTATAAACGTCCCGCACCTGGTTCTCGAACGCGATGGCTGTCTGAATCGCCTCTTCGATCGTCATGGGGGCACTCCAATTGGACGGCGGTGTCGTACCAGGCCGCGCACCCGGCATCGTCAAAAAACCGCACACACTGGCGAGCCATTCTACTCGCCGGCGCTTAGGTTGTGGATGGGCTTGAGCTTCTTCCGGTAAGGCCCCGCATCATGACTGGGTGCGGGCCCGCATACCGAGTTCCCGATCGATCATGATCAACGCCACGGTGTTATCCCCGGCCCGCTTCAGCCGGTCGCGGATGTCCTCGACCGTCGCTTCCTCCTCAACCTGCTCCGTCACGAACCAGTGCAGGAACGTGTTCGACGCATAGTCCTTCTCGTCGGCGGTCAGTTCCACCAGCTTGTTGATTCGTTCGGTGACCTTGTGCTCGTGCTTGCACGCGTCCTCGAAGACCGCAAGCGGCGAAGCCCATTCCGTCGTCGGCTCTTCGATCTTCGCCAGCAGGACGCGTCCACCGCGATCGTTGATGTACCCGAAGAACTTCATCCCGTGTTCGTTTTCTTCCGCAGCCTGGGCACGCATCCAGCTCGCCATCCCTTTGAGGTTCTGCGATTCGAAGTAAGCGCCCATCGACAGGTACAAGTAGGACGAGAATAGCTCCACGTTCAGTTGTTTGTTGAAAGCCTCTTGAACCTTGGTGTTCAACATTTCCGATTTACCTTTCTACACTCGAAAGAACAGCTTGTTTCGTGGCCGGCTGAGTCCGCCGACCCCGACCGTTACATCGCCATCTTGTTTTCGTTCATCTCGGACTCCGCACAATCCTCGGACGTCGAATCTTCCTGGCACGACGGGCAGATTCCGATGAACTCCAGCCGCAGCCCGACGATGTCGTATCCGTTCGCCGGCAGGGCCTCTTTTTTCACAGGATCGGGCGGAAGTCCTTCGACGTCGTCCACCCGGTGGCATTGCACGCAGCGTACGTGGTAATGCTGATCGACGTCCGCGTCAAACCGCGCCTCGGACCCCGCGGTCTCCAGCTTTCGGATCACCCCCATTTGCACCAGAAGCTCCAGGTTGCGGTACACCGTCCCCAGGCTGATCTTGGGCAGGCGTTGCCTCGCCAGCTCATACAGCTCAGCCGCAGTCGGGTGGGAGCACAGCTTTCTCAACTCCTCCAACACCACCTGCCGCTGGCGCGTGTTCCTGCGCGGTTTGTTCTCTACCATAACCTACCGTCCTTCACTGCCTTGAAGTTCACTTGACGGGTTGACGCGACCGGGTCGGCCTTCGCCTCACTCAGCCACCCACGTCTCGCCGTTGTCGAACAGGGCCTCGAGCGTCCCATTGCCCCGGGCTTTGATCGCGCCGTCAACCTGGGCCATGAGCATATCCTCGTACGTCGGTCGCTCGACGCACCGGAACACGCCCATCGGTTCAGGGAACTCGGGCTGGCGCATCCGACTCAGCAGGTAAGCCAGGCTCGGCTCATCCTGCTTCTCGTCGTGGACCAGCAACTCGCCCTCGCCGACGTCCCCGTTGAGTTCCACGATTTCGGGGTTCATCCCATTCATGCGGATGCCCTTCGTGACTTCCCGCCCGAACGTCAACGGCTTCCCGTGCTCGAGGTAAACCGTGGTCTCGCTCTTGGTGTTCTTCCCGGTCGCGTATTCGAACGCGTCGTCGTTGAAGATGATGCAGTTCTGGTAGATCTCGACGAACGAAGTCCCCTTGTGGTTCGCGGCTCGCTCCAACACGGTTTCCAGGTGCTTGACGTTGACGTCCACCGTCCGCGCGACGAACGTCGCCTCCGCCCCCAGCGCCACGGAGATCGGCGAAAGCGGGGCGTCGATCGACCCCATCGGCGTCGACTTCGTTTTCATGCCCAGCGGTGACGTCGGTGAATATTGACCCTTCGTCAGTCCGTAGGTGCGGTTGTTGAACAGCAGGATGTTGATATCCATGTTCCGGCGTATGGCGTGCAGCAGGTGATTCCCCCCGATGCTCAGCGCGTCGCCGTCACCCGTCGCCACCCACACGGAGGTGTCCGGCTGCGTCGCCTTCACCCCAGTCGCAATCCCCAAAGCCCGACCGTGAATGCCGTGGAACCCGTAGGTGTTCAGGTAATATGGGAAGCGGCTTGCGCAACCGATCCCCGAGACGACGACCACCTTCTCGCGCGGCAAACCGAGGCTGGCCAGTGCCTTCTTCGTCTGCGCGAGAATCGAGTAGTCCCCGCACCCCGGGCACCAGCGCACGTCTTGATCGCTCGCGAAGTCCTTGGGCGTAAGCTTCAATGCTACCGGTCCTGCGGTCATGACTTCCTTCCGTTCAGAGTGTCCTCGATTTTCGCTTCAACTTCTCGAATCAAAAACGGTGCGCCTTTCACCTTATGGTACCCCTCGGCGTCGACCAGATAACGGGCGCGCAACAGGTTCACGAGCTGCCCGCGGTTCACCTCGGGCACCAGGATTCGCTTGAAACGCTTCAGTATGTCGCCGAGGTCCTTCGGCAGCGGGTTCAGGTACCGGAGGTGCACGTTCGATACGCTCAGCCCCTTCTTTTGACACCGCTCTACTGCCGTTCGGATGGCACCGTGCGTGCTCCCCCAGCCCACGATCAGCAAATCGCCCGAGTCCTCGCCGTTGACGGCCAACGGAGGGATCGTGTCGGCAATGTTGGCGATCTTCTGCTCGCGGAGGATCACCATTCGCTCGTGGTTGTCGGCGTCGTAGCACACCTCACCGGTGACGTCCTGCTTTTCGAGCCCGCCGATCCGGTGCTCCAGCCCCGGCGTGCCGGGGATGGCCCATTCGCGAACCAGGCGAGCGTTTCGTCGGTACGGCTCGAAAACGCCGTTCCCGTTGGGTTTTGCCGGGTGTTTGATGTTGAATGTCGGCAGCGCGTCCAGCTCGGGAATCCGCCACGGCTCCGCCCCGTTGCCCAGATAACCGTCCGTCAAGACGATCACCGGGGTCATGAACTCCGTCGCGATCCGGAACGCCTCCATCGCGACGTCGAAGCAGTCAGCCGGACTGGCGGACGCCAGAACGCATAGGGGAGCCTCGCCGTTTCGCCCGAACAGCGCCTGGTTGAGATCCGCTTGCTCGGTCTTCGTGGGCAGCCCGGTGCTCGGACCGCCCCGCTGAACATCGATAATGACCAGCGGGAGTTCCGTCATAACCGCCAGCCCGAGCGCCTCACCCTTCAACGCCATGCCCGGCCCACTCGTTCCTGTCACGGCGAACGCGCCGGCGTACGCAGCCCCGATCGCAGACGTGATCGCCGCAATCTCGTCCTCTGCCTGGAACGTGCGCACGTCGTAGTTCTTGTGCTTCGCCAGCTCGTGCAGAATGTCGCTCGCTGGCGTGATCGGATAGCTGCCGTAAAAGAGCGTCTTCTTCGCCAGATGGGCCGCCGTGATCAATCCCAGCGCCATCGCTTCGTTGCCGCTGACTTTGCGGTACCGGCCCGGGGCGATCTTCGCCGGAGGGACCACATACCGTGCCGGGAACATCTCCGCCGTGTCGCCGTAGAAATACCCGGCCTTGAGTGCCCGAACGTTGGCATCAGCCATTTCCGGCTTGTTCGCCAGCTTCTTCTCGATCCAGCGTTGGGTCGGCTCGAGCGGCCGGCCGTAAAGCCAATACACCAGCCCCAGGGCGTAGAAGTTGCGCGTCCGCCCGATCTCACGATCCGTTAGCCCCGTCTCCGCGCACGCCTTGGTCGTCGCCTTGTCGACAGGCACCTTGAACACCCGGTAGCTCTCCAGTTCCCGGCTCTCCAGCGGGTTCTCGGTGTAACCCGCCTTTTCCAGGTTGCGCTTACCGAAGGCGTCCTCGTTGACGATCACCACGCCGCCCGGTTCGACGTCGTGAATGTTCGCACGAAGGGCAGCCGGGTTCATCGCGATCAAGGCGTTGACGTGGTCGCCCGGTGTCAGCAGCTTGTGCTTTCCGAAGTTCAACTGGAAGCAACTCACCCCCGCCGGCGTGCCCGCCGGGGCTCGAATCTCCGCGGGAAAGTCCGGGAGGGTACTCACCTCGTTCCCGAAAACCGCGGACGTGTTCGTAAGTTGCGTCCCCGCGAGTTGCATCCCGTCGCCCGAATCCCCGCAAAATCGGACGACGATTTCCTCGAGTTCGATGACTGGCCTGGCCTCTTCAGACGCCCGCTCAGTCCCGGTGCCCACTGCCATTTTGTGATCCACTCCTCGCCTTCCGGCGCAATATCGGGCGCGGCAAAACCGGAAACTTGTGCAAACAAGCAAAAGTTACGGCTCAGCTCTTGACGCCAATGCGTCGACTGCATTAACTGCAGCCCTTTTCGCCCGCCGCTTTTTTCGATTTTCTACTTGCAACTCTGTTGCTATCGAGTATTATTAGCGATAGAGTGAAGATCGTCAAGGGATTTCTCAGAAAAATTCGCACGATTTTTCAGGGCGCTCGGGCGATCCCGATAGGTCAGCAGGACCGCATCGGGAAAAGACCGTAGTATCCGCCACGCACGGAATCTACTGGAGGTTCAATGGATGATTGCCAAAACTTGCGACCGCGCGGGCGGAGATGGACGGGCGACCTCGACCGCACCCGGAGAGGTGGAAGACCAGACTTTCTCCATCTCTCATCTTCAGATTCTGGACGAGCGCGGGAATCTCGACCAACAGCGCGAGCCGAAGCTCACTGACAGCGACTTGCTTCGCTACTATCGCGCAATGCTGTTGGCCCGCACCGTCGACGAGCGACTGCTGAACTTGCAGCGCCAAGGCCGCATGGGAACCTTCCCCCTTTGTCGCGGGCAGGAAGCCGCCTCTTGCGGACCGGCGATGGCCATGTCCGACTCCGACTGGTTCGTCGGCGCCTTCCGCGAGATGGGAGGCCGCCTCCTACGCGGCGAACCCATCGAGAACGTTTTCCTCTATTACAATGGTTACGAAGAGGGCGCCATGTTCCCCGGTGGCGAGCGCATGCTCCCCATCTCGATCATCGTCGGAGCCCAGACGCTTCATGCCGTCGGAATCGCGTATGCCATGAGACTGCGCGGCGAGAAGGACTCGGCCGTGGTCTGTTTCTTCGGTGACGGCGCTACGTCAGAGGGTGACTTCCACGAGGCGTTGAACTTTGCCGCCGTGTGGAATGTGCCCGTCGTGTTCGTCTGTGCAAACAACCAGTGGGCCATCTCCGTCCCTCGCGAAAAGCAGACCAAGTCGCGAACCATCGCACAAAAAGCCATCGCATACGACATCCCCGGTATCCAGGTCGACGGCAACGACCCCCTGGCCATGTATCAGGTCACCAAAGACGCCCTCGAACGAGCACGGGCAGGCGAGGGTCCCACGCTGATCGAAGCCGTGACCTATCGACTCAGCATGCACACCACCGCCGACGATCCCACCCGCTACCAACCCGCCGAGCAGTTGGAGATGTGGCAGTCCCGCGACCCGATCCCTCGCTTTCGCAGCTACCTCGAGAGCAAGAACCTCTGGGACGACGACAAGGAGCGAAAACTGGAAGCCGAGATAAAGCAGCAGGTCGAAGACGCCGTGCGCAACTTCGAAGCCAAGGGCGATTTCAAGATCGACGCACCGTTCGACCACGTGTTCGGGACACCGCAGTCCCGCACAGAGGAGCAGCGTGCCGACTTCCTCGAGAACCTCAAGCGGGAGGACTGCAATGGCTAAGATAAACATGATTCAAGCCATCAACATGGCAATGGATGAGGAGATGGGCCGAGACGAGACCGTCGTCGCCCTCGGGCAGGACATCGGCCTGAACGGAGGTGTCTTTCGCGCCACCGACGGGCTCTACAAGAAGTACGGCGAAGACCGCGTCATCGATACGCCGCTGGCCGAGTCCGGCATCATGGGAACCTCCATCGGAATGGCCGTGGCCGGTCTGCGTCCGGTCGCCGAGATACAGTTCTCCGGCTTCGCCTACCTCATCCTAGGCCAGCTCGAAGGTCATGCCGCCCGCTTGAGACCCCGCACCCACGGCGTGCTCACGTGCCCTCTGGTCGTACGCATGCCCTACGGCGGCGGCGTCCGCGCGTTAGAGCACCATTCCGAAAGCAAAGAAGCGACCTACGCCCACATTCCGGGAATCAAGGTGGTCATCCCCTCGAACCCCACCAACGCCCGCGCCTTGCTCACCGCCGCCATCCGCGACCCCGACCCCGTCATCTTCATGGAGCCCAAGCGCTCCTATCGTGCCTTTCGCGAGGAGGTCACCGAAGAGATGGTGGCCATGGAGATCGGCAAGTCCCAGGTCGTTCAGGAGGGCGACGACGTCACCGTCATCTCCTGGGGCGCCATGATGCGACCGACCAAGCAAGCCGTCGAGGAACTCGGTCCGCGACGCGGCATCAGCATCGAGTTGATCGATCTTCTCACGATCTCGCCGCTCGATGCCGACACGATTACGTCATCTGTCCAGAAAACCGGGCGGTGCGTCGTGGTCCAGGAGGCCCACAAATCCTTCGGCCCCGCATCCGAGATCATCGCGACCATCAACGACAAGGCGCTGATGCATCTCGAAGCCCCCGTCCGCAGGGTCTCGGGCTATGATTTGATGATGCCGTACTTCGGCCGCGAAAACGCCTACATGCCCGGCACCTGCCAGATTTGCAAAGCCGTCGAGGATACCGCCGACTTCTAGGAGAACGCCGTGTTCGAGTTCAAGCTGCCCGACCTCGGCGAGGGCGTGCACGAGGGGGAAATCCTCAAGTGGCACGTCGAGCCGGGAACCGCCATCAAGGAGGATGAGCCGCTCGTCGACGTCGAAACCGACAAAGCCGCAATCACCATCCCGTCCCCCAGAACGGGGACCGTCGTGTCGACCGCGGGAAACGTCGGCGACACCGTCTTCGTCGACGATGTCATCACCGTGATCGACGACGGCAACGGCGCCGCCGCAGGGACCGTCACCGCGACAAAAGCCAAAGCCGTTGCGGAGGTCGCTCCAGCGCCCGCGGCAAAGACAGAAGCGGCTCCCACGAACGACAAGATCGCGGCACCTGCGCCCGCTGCGCCGGGCGCCTCCTTCGGACCCGTAATCGCGGCCCCCGCCACGCGCCGCCTGGCCCGCGAGCTCAGCGTCGATCTGCATCAGGTACCGCCCACCGGGCCCGCCGGACGGATCACCCCCGAAGACGTGAAGCGCTTCGCCGACCAGGGCGGCGCCGCGACGATCGACACGCCGGAAACCCCGCAGCAACGCGAACGACGCGCCGAAGCAGACGTCGCCGCGACCGCCGCACACGCCATCCCGTTCCTCGACATCGAGCCCCTCCCCGACTTCGAGCAGTGGGGTCCCGTCGAACTCGAGCCGCTTCGCTCGATCCGCCGCAAGGTCGCTCACAAGATGGTCACCTCGATGGTGCTCGTTCCACACGTCGCCCACATGGACGACGCCGACGTGACGCTGCTCGAAGAGTTCCGCATGAAAGAGCGAGAGCGGCGCGAGGGCGAGCCCGGTGGAAAGCTCACCCTGCTCCCGTTCGTCGTCAAGGCCGTGACAGCCGGCTTACGAGCCGCACCCTCGTTCAACGCCAGCCTCGACCCGTTCAATGAGCAGATCGTCTACAAGAAGTACTACAACATCGGCGTCGCCGTCGACACCGGGCGCGGGTTGGTCGTGCCCACGATCAAGAGCACCGACCGCAAGAGCATCATCCAGATTTCGCGCGACATCGAGCAAGCCGCCGCCAGAGCACGCGCCGGAGAGCTGACCGTCGACGATCTCCGCGGCGGGACGTTCACCATCACCAACGTCGGGCCCATCGGCGGAACCGCCCTGATCCCGACCATCAATTACCCCGAGGTGGCCATTCTGGGCATGGGTCGCGTCCAGGAGAAACCCGTCGTTCTGGACGGTGAGATCGTAATCCGTAAGATCCTACCTTTGACACTGGCGTTCGATCACCGCATCGCCGACGGGGCCGACGCCGCACGGTTCGTGACCGAGATGGTCCGGCAGCTATCCGACCCGAACCTCTTGTTGCTCGAGACGTAACTTGATCCCGACTGACGCGGGAGGGACAAACGGAGCGTGGGACGCAGGTTGGGAGGGTTTGACTCTGTCCTTTCGTTCCTCTGTCCTTCCGTCCCGTCTTGGGAGATATCACCATGGTCGTAGGAAGCTTGCGTCAGGAGACCGAAGTCGTCGTGATCGGGTCCGGTCCAGGCGGATACGTGGCTGCCTTGCGAGCCGCCGACCTCGGTAAGGAAGTCACCCTGGTCGAAGAGCGCGACCGTCTCGGCGGCGTCTGCCTGATCGAGGGTTGCATTCCGTCGAAGGCCCTGATCAATTTCGTCGAACTCGCGTCCGCCGCCCGCGACGCCGCCAAAGCCGGACTGACCTTTGAGAACCTCACCATCGACCCCCGTGCCCTCCGCGACTGGACCGAGTCCGTCATCGACGGGCTGACCGGCGGAATCGGCACATTGCTGAAAAAGCGCGGCGTCGAGGTCATACGCGGCCGGGCCAAGTTCGACGGCCCCAAATCCTTGATTCTCGAGAACTCCGACACCGCCGGCATCGACTTCCGTCATTGCGTCATCGCCACCGGCTCGCGCATCAACGAACTGCCCGAAGCCTACGATCTCCCGCTCTGGTCATCCGCCGAAGCCCTGACCATCCCCGAAGTTCCCGAAAAACTCCTGGTCGTCGGCGGCGGGTACATCGGGTTGGAGATGGGTCTGGTCTACGCCGGCCTCGGCTCCAAGGTCACCATGGTCGAGTTCTTCCCGCGCCTGCTCATGGGGGCCGACCCCGACCTGGTCAACGTCGTCGTCAAAAACTGCGAAAAGAAGTTCGACGCGATACTCGTCGAATCGAAGGTGACCGGTGTCGAAAGAAGCTCGGCAGGTTACGCCGTGACCATCGAGCACAACGGCGACACGAAAAAGGACGAGTTCAGCCAGGTGCTCGTCGCCGTCGGCCGAAGGCCCAACACCGACAACCTCGGCCTGGACGCCGCCGGCATCACGCCCAACGACCACGGCTTGATCGAGGTGACGGAGGAGGGCCGAACGAACGTCCCCAACATCTACGCCATCGGCGATGTCACCCCAGGCCCCGCCCTCGCCCACAAGGCGAGCCGGGAAGCCAAGGTCGTAGCGGAGGTCATCGCCGGAAGACCGGCCGCCTTCGACAACCGGGCAATCCCCGCAGTCGTCTTCACCGACCCCGAACTCGCCTGGGCCGGGCTCACCGAACAGGAAGCCAAGGAGAAGGGCGTCGACGTCGCCGTGGGGCGTTTCCCGCTCTCCGCCCTGGGACGCGCCCGGACCATGGGCCGAACCGACGGGTTCGTCAAGATCATCGCGGCCCCCGATTCGAACCTCGTGCTGGGCGTCGGTATGGTCGGACCGCACGCGTCCGAACTGATCGCCGAAGGAACCCTCGCGTTGGAGATGGGCGCCACCCTCGAAGACCTGATGGTCACCATCCATCCGCATCCGACCCTCTCCGAAGCCATCATGGAAGCCACGGAGGTGGCAGCCGGGACAGCCGTACACGTTCATCAATCCGCGCGGTAGCATCGAGGTGGACCCGCAGCCCCCACCCTACACCTACGACGACGATCTCATCGAAGCCACGCGCGCCGACAAGGCAGCGCGAGTCCGCGTCTATCGATTGACCGACACGATCGTCGTCCTCGGCGCAGGAAGCACGCCGGACCAGGAGGTCAACCTGCACGCCTGCCGGGCTGACGGCGTGCCCGTCCTGAAGCGACGCGGCGGGGGCTGTGCCGTCGTCATCGACCCCGGGAACGTCATCGTTTCGGTCACGACCGCGGGCCTACCCTTCGGCCACCACCGGCGCCACTTCGACCGACTCACGGCGTGGCTGATCGACGGCCTCGCGCGAACCGGCATCCCCGACGTAAAGCACGCCGGAATCTGCGACCTGGTCCTCGGCGATCGCAAGATCGCAGGTGCGTGCCTGCATCGCTCCCGCGACCTCCTCTACTATTCCGCCAGCCTTCTGGTCGAGCCGGATCTGGCGAACGTCGCCCGCTACCTGAAGCATCCGCCCCGAGAGCCGGACTACCGCCGCAAACGACCCCACGAAGACTTCATGGGCTCGATCGCCGAGCTTTCACGTCCACCCCGAACGGCTGCCAGCGGCACGCATCTTGTCACAAAGTCCGTAGCCTCGAAACTCCGCGAGTTTTTGAGGCCGCCAGAACTCGATACCGCCGGCCGGTCGTGACGGCCTCCCGCCCCACGATCCCGGCTCGACGGCAGAGCGGTTCCACGACGGTTCGGAATCCGGTACGCTGAATGTGGTGACACGCGCTCTCCCATCCTGATGCGCGTGACCGACACCTGGAGGCTCGGCATGGCCTGGGAATACAGCGAAAAGACGAAGAAGCTTTTCATGGACGCCGTTCACGGCGAGCCCGGCACCCACCTGGGCGAGGTCGACAATCCCGACGGACTCGGCGAACACGGATCGATCGTCTGCGGCGACGCCATGCGCTTCACATTCCGCGTCGAGCGTCACCCCACCGACCCGCTGAAAGACGTGATCGTCGAAGCGAAGTATCTGACCTTCGGCTGCACCTCAGCCATCGCCGCGTCCGAGGCACTCTGCACCCTGATCGAGCAGGGCCGCTACACCCCGCTCGATGCCCTCAAGGTCCAGAACAAGGACATCGTCGATTTCCTTGAAGGCTTGCCCGAGCAGAAGATCCACTGCTCCGTCATGGGCGCCGAAGCCCTCGAGTCCGCCGTCTTCAACTGGGCTCAGAAGCGCGGCGTCGACCTCAAAGCCCTCGGCGTCGACATCCACGCGGACGAACAGGCCGAGGGACGCATCGTCTGCACGTGCTTCTCGCTGAGCGAGCCCTACCTCAAGCGCAAAATCACCGAGCTCAACCTTCGCACGATCCCGGAGATCACCAACGCCGTCAAAGCCGGAGGTGCCTGCATGTCCTGCCACCACGTGCCCGGCGGCTTGCAGGACCTGCTCGACGAAACCTGGGGCGCGGGTCGCGACACGGGCAGAGCGGTCACCGCCACGCCCGCGACCATCGCATCCGGCGAATCCAGACAGCCGGAGCTTTCGCCGTATCAATTCAGCAAACAGGTGGAGAAAGCGATCGACGAGTATATACGACCTATGCTCCAGCGCGACGGCGGCGACGTCGAGATCGTCGACATCAAAGATGCAAACGTCTACTGCCGGCTCGCCGGGGCATGCGCCGGCTGCGCCGGCGCGGGGCAGACCCTCAAGATGATGGTCGAGAGAACCCTCAAGGACAACGTCGACGAGCGCGTGCGCGTGATCGAGGTCTGAGGATGTCAGCAGCAGCTCCAACAACGATCCGAGCCGCATGTTTCGGCTTGCGCGGATTCGCGCATTCGAATGCACTACCTCGCACCCGCGGACGCTGCTCGCTCCGACAACGCAAGTTTCGGGTAAAGTCATGAACTGTTCCATGAACATCATCTACGCCGACAACAACGCCACCACCCAGATCGCTCCCGAGGTCCGCGAAGTGATGACCCCGTTCTTCACCGCTAACTACTTCAACCCCAGCTCCATGTACGAACCCGCCCGAACCGCGGCGACCGCCATCACCTCGGCCCGCAAGGACATTGCGCGTTGCCTCGGCGCCGCCGAACCGAAGGAGATACTGTTTACCTCGTGCGCGACCGAGAGCAACAATACCGCGATTCTCGGCGCCGCCAAAGCGAACCCGAACCGTCGCCACATCATCACCACCGCCGTCGAGCACCCCGCCATCCTCGAAGTCTGCAAGGATATGCAGCGCGACGGCTACGACGTCACCTTCCTTCCCGTCGACGGTCGCGGCAACCTGCTGGTCGCCGAGTTCGTCCGAGCGCTCTCGCGCGACACCCTGCTCGTCACCATCATGCACGCCAACAACGAAACCGGCGTGATCTTCCCCATCGAGCAGCTCTCGCGCGTGACCAAGGAGACCGACCCGTCGATCATTTTCCACACCGACGCGACGCAATCCGTCGGCAAGCTCGAGATCGACATGAGCGGCAACTTCCGCCACGTCGATCTGCTCTCTTTCTCGGGCCACAAGCTCCACGCCCCGAAAGGGATAGGTGCGTTGTATCTGCGAAAGGGCACCCGCTGCCGCCCGTTCCTGATCGGAGGCCACCAGGAGGAGGGCCGCCGCGCCGGAACCGAGAACGTCGCCTACATCGTCGCTCTCGCCAAGGCTGTGGCACTATCTATCGAAAACCGCGACGCCGACGAAGCGCGCATTCAAGCCATGAGAGACCGGCTCGAATCGGCCCTCGAAGCCGCCATTCCCCACGTCCAGGTCAACGGCCAAGGCGCCCCGCGACTCCCCAACACCCTAAACATCTCGTCGCATTACGTGGAAGGTGAGGGCATGCTCTACCAGCTCAGCGAGCACGGTATTTGCGCCTCCAGCGGCTCGGCCTGCACCTCCGGCTCCCTCGAACCCTCCCACGTGTTAAGAGCCTTAAACGTCCCCTTCACCGCCGTCCACGGCAGTGTCCGTTTCAGCCTGTCTCGCTACAACACCGATTCCGACATCGACCGCATCATCGAGGTCTTCCCCCAGATCGTCGCCAACCTCCGCAAACTCTCCCCCTACTGGGACAACGAAAAAAACCAACCCCGCGACTGACGCAGGGCGGTGTCGAATTAGTGTGCCCCATTCTTCGCGCAGCGAAGGGTGGGGGACGGACTCGATACTGAGTACAATCCTGCGATGCCGGGAAGACTCCGACGATACGACGAATACGGTCACGCCGAGGGTGCCCCATCCTTCGCCGCCGACTGTGCGCGAACAGTCGTATGACCATCCCGGCGAAGGGTGGGGGACGGACTCGATTGCCAGTAGAATACACACATGCCCGGAAGGCTCCGAAGATACGACGAGTACGGTCACACTCGTTTCTTGACGATCTCCTGCTACCGCCGACTCCGGTTCTTTCACCACGACACGGTCAAACACGTATTCATCGACGGGATGGTCCACACGCGCGAAGAACATGGCGTTCGTTGGATCGGATACGTCATCATGCCGGAGCATGTACACCTGCTCGCCTTTCCAACCCCGGCGGGTGCGGATGAACCGGTGCCGATCTCACAAGTCCTCCAGACACTCAAGGAGTTCGTCGGCCGACACGGCAAGCAGGCCCTGCGCGAGATTTGGGCCTGCAACCGCACCCTGGGAAGCGGTCCACTCGATGCCTGGGCAAAGGGTGCCGGGCCGAGACCCTTCTGGAAGACAAGAGCACATGACTTCAATGTGACGACGGAGAAAGCGCTGCACGTGAAGTTGGACTACATGCACGAGAATCCGATCACCCGCGGGCTGGTCGACCGGGCCGAGCAGTGGCGATGGAGCAGCTACCGATTCCACGGGTTGGGCGATGATTCGCTGATCGCGATGGACTGGGACGGTTCGTGGCCCATCGTCTGACCGTCCGTCCCCCACCCTTCGCCGTGGAGCACGCCGGGTTGTTTGTGCGCATACGGCGGCGAAGGATGGGGCACCCGCAACTCTAACCGGGCGGCGAAAGAACGAACCGCGGCATCGAATAGTGCAGCAGATCTACGGAGCAGCCGGGACGTATTTGAGGGACGCGTCGATCGTCTCGATCTGCTTCGCGGCACTCGGGGTGGTAACAACGGTTCCGCGCAGGTCTTCCTCGGACTCCGGCAACAAGGTTTGGGTTGTGTAGTCGCTGACAATGATGAACCCGTCCGCGTCGAGGAAGTTGATGTCACCGGATAGTCGCATCGAGTATGGGGTGGGGTTCCGAACGGTTGCTATCCACGCTAGTGTCCTGTCACGGAAATAGCTTGACAATGTCTCATATGCCGGTATACTCGCTCTCACTATGTGGGAAACAGCTGAGCCATTGGCAATGACAAAGCAAGAGCG
>JASFUW010000003.1:0-34464 GCA_050050135.1 Phycisphaerae bacterium | reverse complement strand
GGTCGTCGCTGGCCTGAGCCTGTTTGTCTGGCAGAGCACCGCGCGGACCGAGGCGATCTACGACATCGAGTTTTTGGGTGGAACGAGCCTCCGGGTCGATCTCAAACCCGGGGTGGCGATGACGGATGAAGAAATGGCGGCCGCCATCGTCGGCGATGGTGCGGAGGGCGAATCCGCGGTCGACTGGCTCCGCATGGCGGAGAGACAGTTGGGTGACGCCGAAGCAGCCGTCGGTGAGGTACCCGGACAGTTCACGCTCGAATCACCCGACCTGACCGGCACACAACTGGTCGCCCTTATGCGACAGACCATCGAGCCGTTCGTCGAGCGCGGCGGGATGAACGTGGACGGTCACCGTGCCGTCTTCGACGCGAAGCCCGGCCAACTCAACCTGGACAGTTTCAAGGCCAAGATCGCCGACGCGCAAAAGGGAATCCTCAAGAGCATCGAGCGCCTGCACAGCTCACGCGTGCAGAGCGTCGGCGAACTCGATCCGTCCGGAGACGCGGGGCGCTCGTACGAAGTCGTCACCATCGAGACCAATCGCGCACTCGTACAAGCCGCGATCATGGCGGCGCTCGGAGATCGTCTCTCCGTTCAACGTGCCCTGACCTTCACGACCACCGTGGACGAAGAGCTCACCAAAGAGCCCTTCTTCGTCGTCGAGCAGGATGATCACTTCCTCTCCGACGTGCTCGGAGGCGACGCGACCTACGACGTGAGGAAGTTTCGCGGCGGCGCCGCCGTCCACGTCAACCTCGATGCCGGCGGAGAGGTGGTCACCGTCGCCGAGGTCGAGCGGCGAATGAGGGAGATCGCCCTCCAGCCCGAGTTCGAGCAGTTCGCGACCCGCAAGTCCGCGGTCTTCCCCCTCGGGGTCGGCACGCCGCGCACCGACGGGGAGACGGGCTATCGTGAGTTTGCGGTCGTCGCCGTGGACGAAGGACTGCTCCACGACGAGGACCCTGTCCAGTGGGCGGACGTGCTCGCCAGCGGCCTGCACGCTCAGGTCGAGGCCGCGTTGGGGCAGGAAAAGTCCCTGTCCAAGGTGATCCAGTTCGCCCCGCAAGTCGCCGGTCAGACGAAAAACAAGACCATGTTCGCCATCGTGCTGGCCCTCGGCGCGATCGTGTCGTACCTGTGGCTCAGGTTCGGGACCAAGGAGTACGGGTTGGCCGCCATCGTCGCCTTGATCCACGACGTCAGCATCACATTGGGACTTGTCGTATTGGCCCAGTACGCGGCGGGCACCCTGGTCGGCGACGCCCTGCTGCTCGAACCCTTCCGGGTCGATCTCCCGATGATCGCGGCCATTCTGACGGTGATCGGATACAGCCTGAACGACACGATCGTGGTGTTCGACCGAATCCGCGAGAATCGCGGACGCGTCGAGTCGCTGAACCCCAGGATCATCAACACCAGCCTCAACCAGACACTCTCACGGACGTTGTTGACCTCGATCACGACCTTCGTGGTGGTGGCCGTCCTGTACATTTTCGGTGGAAAGGGCGTGCACGGGTTCAGCTTCGCACTGTTGATCGGTGTCATCGTCGGTACGTACAGCTCACTCGGGATCGCCACGCCGCTGTTGTACCGCCCCTTGTTGCTTAACGCGGTCATCACCATCATTGTGGCGCTCGGTTTGGTCGGGGTCATCTTCGCTGCCGTTGATGATTCCACGTGGCGATTGATCTGGGTAGCGCTGACCGTGATCGCCGCGGGTGTTGTTCTGTTCCGAGCTCAACGTGAGGCCCGGTACCTTACCGGCGCACGACCGGTCGGTGCCTAGCGGCACGACCTGTTCTCAGACCTACGATCGATGGGCGGTGTCGAGGTTCTTGCCCTCGGCGCCGCCCGGCAATCGTATGCCCGCAAACCCGACACGCGCCGTATCCTCTGCCTGTGAGTTTCGAGCGGCGTCGGTTCGAGTGTGCGCCGCAAATCGCTTGACTGGGTTCTTGCAGCGCGTTACAGTTCCTCGGCGATTCCGGGCAACGTCTGATGTTGTCGGCGGCTTGGCGCGGCGCTCATTGGATCGGGTTTGGTCAGCTCGGGCGCTGGAAAGGATGCCAGGCCGTTCCCGCCTTTTCGACTGCGAAGTAGAAGGGAGTTTGCGATGCGCCCCGATGTCAAGCTCGGTGTGGTCATTTCGATGGTCGTCGTCCTGGTCGCCGGAGGTTACTACCTCTACCGCGACCGGAGCGAGACGCCGATTCCCCTGGCGTCGGCAGACAAAGTAGGTATCGACTCGAACGTGCCCGCGGACCGGACGACCACCGCGACCAAACCGACCGGACGCGATGCACGACGGCCCGCGGCCCGCAATCGGGGCAAACAGGCGGTTCGGACCGGTACCGAGCGGAATACGCCTCGCGCGGCCGCGCGCCGCCCGGCCTCCGCCGAATCGCCAACCGTTCGCCAGCCAAAGCCCAGACCGAGCAAGCGCGCCGATGCGTCGGACCCGTCCCAATCCGCCCCCGCCAAGCTCGCCGAGGGGCGCAAGCGGCACACGCAACTCAGGCCCGAGGCCTTTGCAGATCGGAAGACAACGGCGAACCGACGGACGAACGCTCCCGAGACCGCCCTCCCCGCCGACACGAAGAGCGGCGACACGGAAACCGGCGCCGCCTCGCCGGCTCGGACCAAGGTGGCGACGCGCGACCGACCCAGGTCCGCCACACCGACACGGGCGGGACAGGCCGCGAAAAACCCGACCCGGCGACCGGTCCCATTGGTTGGCAAACGAAACAACGGTCCCCAACCCGCCGCAAGGCGGACCGCCAAACGGGACCAGTCGGCCGTTGAAACGCACCGCGTCCTGCCGGGTGACACGATGTCGTCGCTAGCCCAGCAGTACTACGGAAGCACCAAATACACGCAGTTCCTCATCGATGGCAACCCGCACATCCGGAATCCGAACAGACTCACGGTCGGCATGACGGTCAAGATTCCCGAAAAGCCTCCCGAGGGCTCAATCGACAAGGCGAGCCAGTCGTCTGCCGCCGGAAACGCGCGGAGTGGCGTGAACCGTCAAACCTACACCGTCAAGACCGGCGACACGTTCTACGGCATCGCCCAGGATCAACTGGGCGACGCATCGCGTTGGCAGGAGATCTTCGACCTGAACAAGGACGTCGTGCATGGTGACCCAAAACGCCTGCAGGTCGGACACGTGCTGGTCCTGCCTGACTGACCCCGCTTAACAGAGCCGAGCCGGGTTCCCGGCGCGCCCGGAGAGCGGGATCTCATCCCTCACCCATTGGTTCTGTTAGCCTTTCCAAGCGCCGAGCTACACCCTCACCGCGCGGCGGAGCTACCGGCGCCTGCGCTCCATGGTGTGGCTCACGTCCCCGCGGTACGGAATGCCGGCGATCATCCGGAAGCACCCCTCGACCGATGCGCTTGCAAACGATGCGCCAAACCGTTCCTCGACGCCGCCGTCGCACGCCCGTCGTACGGCGATCTCGACGTTTTTCTTCGCTTCCCGTTTCCATGGGTGGACGCTGGCGGTTGGGCGGTCTACGATCCCAAGGCCGGTAGGCCTAGCGGGACAGACTTTTATAGGACCTGTCTGTCCCTGCCATCTCCCCAAGACCAGGCAACTGGGATCGGTTGCCGGGCGTTGTCGTAAGAACCGGGCAAGCCGTACCACAGTCCGTGGGGTTGGCCAATGTAAGGTCGGCTGCCTGCCGATGAATCGGCACCAGCGGCTCGCCCCGAGGCGCAGCGCGCGCCACAACGGGGCGTCCTCCTCGCACAATCACCTGACAGGGTGACGACGTAGTCGATGCATACTCGAAAAACCGTGCTGACGACGGGGGAAGTCGCCAGGCTCTGCAACGTAGCTCCGCGGACGGTCTCCAAGTGGTTCGACGCCGGGCAGTTGCGCGGTTATCGCATACCGGGAAGCAAAGATCGCCGGATTCCTGTCGAGCATCTCGTTCGGTTCATGCGCGCCCACGGCATGCCCCTTAACGGGCTTGACCAGGGCCTGATACGCGTCCTGATCCTCGACGGCGATCTCGGGCTCACCGACACACTGCGTGTGGCGCTCACCGAGAACGGAGGCTACGAGGTCGCAACCGCGGGCTCCGCTCTCGAGGCCGGCGCCGCCGCACGCGAACTCGAACCCGACGTCTTCGTTGTCGACATGACGCTCCCCGACATCACCCCTGCGGTCGTCACACGGTTCGTACGGACCCTCGCGCCTGCGGAATCCGTCCGATTGATCGGGACCGCCCCCGGGCTGACCCAGGGCGAAGGCCAGGCCTTGCTTCAGGGGGGCTTCCACGCGTATCTCAGCAAGCCCTTTGACGTACGCTCGCTGATCCAGCTTATCGAGCAGGTCACGCCCGTCGAGATACCGGAAGGCACCGAGTGACCGCCCGGTAGCACGGACCCGTTCGCCGGTTGCCCGGCGCAGTTCACACCCGTTTATCAAACCGTAGCAACGGGTTATCATGAGCCCGTGTCGGACTACCAGGGACGACGTGGTCAAACGCCGTGCGACGGTCTGCGACCGCGTCCATGAAGCTCTACCAGACGGACCAGACAGACATGAGAGCCGAGCAGATTCTCGCAAAACTCAACGAACTCCGCCACGAGGCGGAGGATGACAAGACGGATCTGGAGTATCTCGCGATTCACCATGCGTTCTGCTTCATTTCCTTCAAGACCGGCGAGTTCCAGAAGTATTTGGATGAAGTGGCTTCGAACGAGGAAGCAACGTGAATCCTACGGGGAGCGCCCCTCGGCGTTGTCGCCTCGGCTGTACGTGACGGGGGGCACGTCGCGCAATGATCATCACGATTGACGGCTGTGCTGCATCGGGAAAATCCACGGTTGCACGCGAGCTGGCGTCCCATCTGGGGATCGCCTACCTCGACACCGGGGCCATGTATCGTGCTGTCGCATTCGCGGCACTCAACCGGGGCGTCAACTTCAAGGACCCTTCGGCGTTGCTCGACCTTGCCCGCAACATCGAGCTCGAGGTGCACGGTGGGGCGGTCGAGACGAAGGTCTTCGTCGACGGGACCGACGCCACCAAAGCGATCCGCACCATGCAGGTCAGCGAACACACCGCGGCCATCGCCCAAAACCCTGACATCAGAACGGTCCTGGTCGAACGGCAACGCCGGATCGGGCGGCAATTGAAAACCTTCGTGACCGAAGGCCGGGACCAGGGCAGTGTGGTCTTCCCCGACGCGGACGCAAAAGTCATTCTCGAAGCGACCCTCGAGAAGCGCGTCGAGCGCCGTCTGCGGGAGTTCCTGGACAGGGGCGTTGACGTCGATCAGCGCGTGGTCGAGCGGGATTTGCGCCTGCGCGATCAAGCGGACGCACGCCACTGGGCACCGCTGCTTGTGCCGGGCAACGCGTTCGTGGTTGATACGACGGACCTCACGATCGCCGAGGTTGTGGCCCGGATTGCGTCCCTCGTCGCCTCCCTGTCGGGTCGGCCCGGCGGAGCCAGCGGGCACGTCGAAAGGGCATAGTGAGACCGTCGATGCGAAGCCGCAGGCCCGCCCGGTCCGACCGTCCCCCGGGTCGGGTTCGCGGTTCCCAGCACTGCCGGAGCACC
Source organism: Phycisphaerae bacterium (assembly GCA_050050135.1). Taxonomy (GTDB): domain Bacteria; phylum Planctomycetota; class Phycisphaerae; order UBA1845; family UBA1845. The sequence continues at coordinate 28,883 of JASFUW010000003.1, read as the reverse complement.
TCATGCCGCCGTTCTATCGGCCTTCCAGCAATGCAATCGACCGGTGCCGCGCGGTGTACAAGGTCCCGGGGTGCCCGTCGGGCGCTCAGCGCGTCCATCATGAGCGGACGCGCGAATCTGTGCGGTGGGAACGGACGATTGACGAAGAAACAGATGCGGGCTAGCTTGCCCGCCGCAGCCCCGCGGAGACGGTTGGTTGCGCTGTGGACGTGAGATGGACCAGGGAGGGTCTGATCGTGTCGTTCAACCCCGCCTGCGATTCGCCGAATTTCCGACGAAATGGTCCACCACCCGGCCCCGAATTCGGTGTTGGACACCCCGTGCCCCATCGAGGCCGGGGTTGAGCGGAAACCGCGACTCATGACCGGCGGCCGCAGAGCGACGACCGAGAGAGGAGCAGCGAACGCCGAATCAAGGGGCGATGGGCCTTAAGAAGCGAGCGAGCAACGCGTGCCGAGTTTTACCTACAAGGCGATCAACGAGACCGGCAAGCCCGTCAGCGGCGTTTTGACGGCCGAGAACTACCAGGTCGCCTTGCGCCAACTCGACGAGAAGGCCTTGTTCCCCGTCAACGTCACCGAGGGAATCGAGGAAAGCAAGATTCCGTTCACCGCTCGCCGTCGCGTCAAAACGCGGCATTTGACGACCTTCTACAGCCAACTTGCCGACCTGCTCCAAGCCGGAGTGCCTATGCTCAGGGCGTTGGACGTGCTCTCCGGCCAGGGTTCGCACGGATCGCTCTCGCACATGGTCAAAGAACTCCGGGAGGACGTTGCCGGCGGTATGTCACTCGGAGACGCGATGGCCAAACACCCGCGCGTCTTCTCGCCCCTGCACGCCTCGATGGTCCGTGCGGGCGAGCAGGGCGGGTTCCTCGAAGAGGTCCTGCAACGAATCGCCATCTTCTCGGAGAAGCAGGACGAGCTCCGCAACAAGGTCGTCGGCGCGATGATCTACCCGTGCATCCTGGTTTTCGTCGGCGGCGCGGTCGTCGTTCTCTTGCTCACCACGGTCGTGCCCAAGCTCCGCCCCTATTTGAGACCCGAGACGTTCAACTTCATGACCGTTTTCGTATTCAAAGTCTGCGACATCCTGCAACATCACTACGTGAGCCTGATCATCGGCGCCGTCGCCGTCGGTTTCGCGCTCTGGATGCTGATCAACACCAAACAAGGCCGCATGGTGTTCGAGCGCTTCAAGCTCAAGGCCCCGATTCTCGGGAATATCATGACCATGGTGGCGATCTGTCGGTTTTGCCGAATCCTCGGGACCATGCTGCACAACGGCGTGCCGATTCTTCAAGCGCTCAAGATATCCAAGGACTCGGCCGGCAACCAGATTCTCGCGGACGTCATCGCCGAGTCGGCAGACAGCGTCAAGAAGGGAGCGGCGCTGTCAAACCCGCTCGGCGCGTCCGGGCTCTTCCCGCCCGCGGTGGTCGACATGATCGCCGTGGCCGAGGAGAGCAACAACCTGGAGACCGTTCTGGTGCAGATTGCGGATACGAACGAATCGCGCACCGCACGAATGATCGATCTCGGCGTGCGCGTGTTTGAGCCGATTCTGTTGGTGATCATGGCCTCGATCGTCTTTTGCATCATGGTGGCGTTGCTGCTGCCGATTTTGACGATGGGCGTGGCCGCACAATGATGGCACGGTGAACGCGACCGAGGGACGAGCGTGAATCCGAACGCGGAGAACGGAAGCGTTCGCAAGAGACAGCGGGCGACACGGCGGTGACCGGCGTTGACAGCCCGCGAACGCAGTGGCGAACGTGAGACGCCCTTTTTCGATATGGTGACGAGGGATTATGAATGACCTCTCTTTCAAACGGAGACGCGTGATGCGGCCGAAGGTGAGACGCGACGATGTGGCAGCGGCGAACGCGAGGAGATCAGCGTTCACACTCATGGAACTGTTGCTGGTAGCGGGAATCCTGGCGTTGCTGGCGGCCTTTGCGATTCCCAAGCTCTTCCAGCAAGCCCAGACGGCGAAGATCAAGCTTTGCGAGGCGGCCATCAAGCAGAACGGGCCGATCGCCAAGGCCCTGAAAACCTACAAGTGGGACATGGGCAACTTCCCCGAGACCGACGAGGGTCTCGAGGCCCTGTACCAACGAAAAGAGGAAGCCGACAACGAGAACTACAAAGGACCCTATCTCGAAGGTGAGTTCGAGGAGCTGAAAGACCCCTGGGGCAGCCCGTACGAATACCGCTTCCCCGGTGAGGTTCATGGCGAGGAGATGTACGACCTGTGGAGCCGCGGGCCCGACCGTGTCGACGACGGCGGCAAGGAAGGCAGCGACGACATCAAGAACTGGCTCGAAAAGTAGCCGTCGCGCGCTCGCGTCTCGTTGTGGTCGACACACCCTCGGGTCAGGCTATGGGAAGGATCGCTGATGGGACGCTTTGTTCGTTTACGCGCGCGATGCCACGAGCGTCGTGATTGCGACGCACCGTCCGGGCTGATGCCGGCGGCTCGGTTGCTAAATAGCAGGAACACAACACGGTCCGAACCACATCGCGCCTTCACGCTGCTGGAGGTGGTCTTGGTGTTGGGCATCGTGGTGCTGATCGCCGCGATGGTTGTGCCCGCATTTCTGGGCGAGATGAAAGGCGACGCCCTCGTCCGTTCCGCGAAGCAGTTTCGCTCGCTGATCGCCATCACCCGCGCCAACGCCCAGTTTGAGGGCAAGCGATACCGCATCCGCTTCCCCAACGAGGACGAAGAAGACCAGTTCGGCACGCAGCGCCAGCCGCTCGTCGAGCGGGAGGAAGACCCGGTCAACGACCCCGAGATCTTCACGCTCGTCGAGGACACCTGGTCGCTGGGGCGGATCTTCCTGGAGGACGTCCGATGTGCCGAGGTGCGCCTGGGGCGCCCCACAATCGAACAAATCCAGAACCTGCGCCGTCAGGGGCGCAAAGACATTGAAGAAGAGCTGGAACAGGCTTTCGGGGAACAGGACCTCGATCCCGAACGACCGCCACTTTTGATCGAACCCGACGGTACAAGTGAATGGGTGACCTTCGTGCTCACAACCGCGCCGGAGGACATCGAGGTCGACGCCCTCGAGGACTACCCCCAGATGGACGTCATCGTGGACGGTCCGATGGGCCTCGCCTGGCTTCAGCGGCCGTTTTACGACGAGGAACTCGACCTGTTCGAGGAGAAGAACTGGCCCGCGGTCCTGCGACAGGACTTTTTGGCGACGCGCGTCCTGACCGAAGACGACGTGCTCGAGATTCGAGAGACTCAGCTAAAGGGGCGTCGGGTCGAACTCAAGGGGCAAGAGCTCGAGGTGGACGAGTCCGCAGGAGACTTGCCCGTCGAGCCGTAACCTGCACCACGCGGGACCGCCATCGGGGATACGACAAGCTGACAAAATGGTGTCATGTGCGAACGAGATAAACCGGTGTTCTCCGCGCGAGCGGTGTGAGCCGATTGCTCCGCGTCGTCGCTCGGCGCGGCCGCGCCACATGCACGGTAGTCGACTTTCCGCCTACATCCTTCTCGAGACGGTCATCGCCACAGGCTTGTTGGTCGTGGGGCTCGCGATCATCGGCGCCCAGGTCCAGGACGCGCAGACGACGGTCCGCACGATGGAACGTCAACTTCGTGCCAGAATGTTGGCAGAGCACCAGCTCGCGGAGCTCGAGACCGGATTGATCGAGCTCGAATCGGTCGACGACATCGAGGAACAGGATTTCGGCCCGCGCTACCCCGACTGGGGCTGGCGGCTGATCACCGAAGAGACCGGCCTCGAGAAGATGTATCTGATGAGGTTGGACATCCTCTACCTTCCCCGCGAGGACGAATACAAGCAGGACGACTTCGATTACGACTATGCGGAAACACTCTACACCCTCTATGTCATGCGCGCGGCCATCGAACCCATGAACTTTGCCGAGGACTTCGGCATGACGGACGACGAGCTATTGGACGTCAGTGAGCGAGCCGCCGAGTACGGATGCGAGATCGACCTCGAACAGTTCCGCCAGGACTTCCTAAGAGACGGGTTCGAGAACATCGAGGACCTGTTGCCCTGCCTCGACGCCCTGCCCAAGGGGGTCTTCGACCTCGATGCCATCACCCAGCACCTTCCCCCCGACGCCCGGCAGAGAATCCAGGACCTCCTCGATGAGTATTCACAGCAGGAGGACGACAGCGGACCCGACAACGGGGAGGGCGACTGATGCGGCGGTCATCGATCACGACGAGACCGTCGACCGACGCAGCGGCGTCCGTGCGTATGCGGTTGCCGACTCCCGGCGCAGTCGCAACTCAGTGTCGTCGAGGTGTCACCTTGTTGGAGGTGGTGCTCTCGATGGGAATCCTGGTCTTTTTGTCCTCGATGACGTATTGGTTCTATGCCTCGTCGCTCGAGACCTCCCGATACGGCACGTCCGCCGCCCAGCGACTCCGCCTCATCCGCGTGGTTCTCGACCGGATCGCCACCGAGATTCGCCAGGCCACCGTCAACACCGTGGATGACAACGTGGGCCTGCGGGGCGAGGCGGAGCGCATCTGGATTTCCACCTACCGCGTGCCCACCCGCGAGCAGAGCCGCGAGCGCACCACACGCGAACCCCCCGCCCCCCCCGAGTACGACCTGGTCCAGGTCGAGTACAAGATCGTCCGGCATCCCGAGGTCATGCACGAAGACAACTACGAGTTGCCCCTCGGTCTCGCGCGGATCGAGCGCCTCGTCCCGCGTCCGCTGCCGCCGCTCGAAGACCCCGAAGCCCTCGACGAAGGCGAACCGCTCGACGGACAGGAATCGCCTCAGACGGCCGACGAATACGGCGGGGACTTTGCCCCCCTCGACGAGTTCGCCAGTGACATGGAATGGGCCGTCTCGGGAGACGAGGAACAGCGGGACCAAGCGGGCGACGCCAGCCTCGGTCTGGACATCCGTTGGGACGAACTCTATTCGCCCGAAATCCGCTATCTTCGGTTCTGCTACTACGACGGAAACCGCTGGTGGGACAGTTGGGACCTCGTCGGCGAAAACCCGTTGCCCCAGGCCGTCCGCGTAACCATCGGGTTCGAGCCCATGCCGCCGTTCGGCGAAGCGTTCGGCCCCGACGAGCCAAACGAGGAGTTCTGCATCTGCCTCAACGAGGACCCCGTCGATTGTGACCCGCTCCCGGAAGATCAATACTCGATCACCGTGCGCACCGCCCACGCCGACCCGCTCTTCCGTTCCCGTGTCAGCCGCGAGGCACAGAGCCTCATGGAGGAACTCGCCCAGGAGGAGATGCCGGAAGAATGACACAGAACGCACGTGCTGGATGGACCGTGGACCCGGGATCAGGGAACAACCGCCCCGCGGCGATCCCCGCCCCCTGTTCCCTGCATCCTGTTCGATTGCGCTCGGTCGAGCGCCGTGCCGTCATTCTGCCCGTCGTCTTGATGGTGCTGCTGCTCCTGGGCCTGCTCTGCGCGATCTTCGCGTTTCGCGTAAACGCCGATCTGTCCTCGACCCGGGCGATCTCGTTTCGTCTGCAGACCCGGCTCGCCGCCGAAGCGGGCATCGAGAGGGTCAAGCTTCTACTGCGCGAGTCGAAGTTCGACGTCGACTCTTGGTACAACAATCCCGACGAGCTTCACCGCATCGTCGTCTGGGTCGAAGACTTCGACTACACGGAACTCGGCACATACGAGGAATACGACGGCGGGGTCATGGCCTATCGGTTCAGCATCGTCGCCGATGACCCCACCGACGACGAAGAGCGCATTCGCATCGGCATCACAGACGAAGCCGCCAAGCTCAATCTCAACACCGCCACCGAGCACCAGCTTCAGATACTGGTCCGCGTCGCCGTCGGCGAAGACACGGAGGAGATTAACCCCCAGGACATCGTCGACGCCATCCTCGATTGGCGCGACAAGGACGGCAATCCCCGACGGGAGGATGCCGGAACGGAAGGGGACTACTACCGCAGGCTTCCCCAACCATACCGCGTCAAGAACGGAGATTTCGACACGGTCGAAGAGCTGCTGCTCGTCAAAGGCGTCACCGGTCAGATACTCTACGGTGAGGATTTCGACCGCAACGGCCTGCTGACCCCCAACGAGGACGGCGTCCTCAACCGCGGGCTCTATCCCTACCTGACCGTGCTTTCGCAGGAGAGCAACGTCAGCAACAACAACCGCGAGCGGGCTTATCTCTACGGCGAGGAGGCCAAGCTCCGAGCCGAGCTCGAACTCGCTTTCCCCGAAGACCCCGACGTGGTCGAGTTCGTCGTCTCAGCCACCCGCAAGAAAGGGGACGGATCGAACGGCTCTGACAACACTGGAAAACGTGATCAGAATCCCGGTCCCTCCGGTAACAAGGCTGATAAGTCCAATCAGAAGAGCGGAGCCGGCGAGGACGACCCCCGGGGCGGTGTCGACGAGGAAGACGAAGGAAATGAGTCGCCCGAAACAGCTTCGCCGGGTGGGTTGGAATCGGATGATGGCAAGGGCACATCTGCGCCGATGCCCTCTGTGGCGTCCTTATTGAAAGATCAGCTAGTCGGAGAGACGATGCAGCCGAGTCCGGTGACGATCGAACATCTACCGACGCTCTTGGATCGTACCTCGACCGTGCCGCCGGACCAAAAGACGATACCCGGCCTTATCAACATCAATACCGCCCCTCGACGCGTGCTCCGCTGCATCGATGGTCTTTCGCCCGAACAGATCGATGCCATCATCGAGGTGCGCGAGCGGCTGGGACCCGTAGACAAGGAGACGACGGCTTGGTTGTTGATGGAAGAGGTGGTCGACCTTGATACGTTCGAGCGGATCGCACCGCAGGTTACAGCCCGCGGGCAGCAGTTTACAATTGAATCGCTGGGCTACGCCGACCACCTGGGAATGGTCACGCGGCTGCAGGTCGTCGTCGACGCCGTGGGGCCGATCGTTCAAACGTTATACTATCGGGACCTGACCTACCTCGGTAGTCGTTTCCCGATCCGCGAGGAGGACATGGAGAGAATACGTGTCCGCTAAAGCCAGGCAAAAGAGGATTCTGGCGATCGACTGGGATGCGCACACGCTCCGCATCGTCCACGCCTTCTTGAACAAGAAGGGCGTGAAGATCGACCGTCTGCTCTCGGTGGCCGTTCCCAAGAATGTCGATCCGAACGAGCCCACACAGATCGGATTCCACATTCAACAGACGCTGCGACAAGAGGGGATCGGCACGAAACACGCGATCGTCGACGTCCCGCGCGACCAGGCCATCCTCAAGACGCTCGCCCTGCCGGCCGCGCAGTCGCAGGACCTCGCCGGCATGGTCGAGATTCAGATCGCAAAAGAGCTGCCCTTTCCGGCGACCGAGGCGGTCATCGATTTCGCGGCTTCGCTCGCTCCGGACGACAGCGCGACCTCCGACGTCCTGGTCGCCGCCATCCGCCGCGAGCTGCTCGAACAATACGAGGCCTCGCTCAGCGCCGCCGGCCTGCGGCTCGATCGTGTCGGTCTTCGACCCTACGCCAGCAAGGCCGCCGTCTGCGAGGTGCTCAGACACGGCATGCCCGAACGCGTCTTGTTCATCGACGTCAGACCTTCCTTCATGGAAATCGACGTCCTGCGTCATTCGGCCTTGACCTTCTCGCGGTCGGCGTCGGTGATGATTCCCAAGGGCATCAGCACCCATCCGCCACCTCGCTCGATCGGCCCGGCGGGGCCCGCTCCGGGACATGAGCCCAGATTGGGTGCCACTGACTTGGCAGACGAGCCCGGCGGGCCCGAACGCGTCGTCCGGTCCCTCATGCTCGAAGTCACCCGTTCGATCGAGGCGTACCGCCAGGGTGATCCGGGGGCGCAGATCGATCACGTCGTCATTGGTGGTGACGTGGGTGTCGAGGAAGCGCTCGCCGAGGAAATCCAACGGGAACTGCACATAAGCACCGAGTTGTACAACCCGGCCACGACCTTCGGATGGGAACCCGATGAAGGTGCGGCGGCGTCAGCCTTCGCAGCTTCCTTGGGCCTGGTCCTCAGCCACGCCGATCTGGGTGCCTCAAGCTTCGACTTCCTCCATCCCAAGAAGCGCGTCTCGGAGACCACACAGAGACTTCGCAAAGCGCCGATCGCAGCCGCGGTCGCTCTGCTCTTTCTGGCTGCGGGTGCCGTCACCTTGGCAGGAATCACCCAGGACGATCGAAACACCCTTCAAGCCCTCGATAAGCGAATCGCGGAGCTGGAGGGCGAGCGACGGGACAACAAGAAGTTCATCCAGTTGGCCAGGTACGTCGAGGCGTTCGACGCGGATCAGCACGTCTGGGTCGACGTACTTTACGACGTCTTCTCCCAGCTCCCTTCCCACAAGGACTTGGTCGTCAACAACCTGGAAATGAACCAGAAAGACGGACGTCTGACACTCAAGACCCAAACCAGGGAGCGAGGCACAGCCATGGATGTCCGGCGCAGGTTGATGGACTTTCGCCGCGAGGGTCACGAAGAACCGCGATTCCGCGTCCGTGTCGGGTCGCAGACGGAAAAAAAGAACGAGAAGTACTCGTTCAGTCAGGATTTTCGGATCACCATCCTCGACGACGGCCCGCCTCGAAAGGGCAAGTCCGGCCGGGGATCGGGTGAATGACACGGAGTGACATCGAGGCCTGAACCGTAAACAGACGATGGAAAGACTCAAACCAATTCTGGCGGGTGCCCTCGGCGTCCTGGTCCTTCTGTTTATCGTGGACTCGGTCGTCTACCCGCAATGGATCAAACCGCTTCTCACCATCGACGACCGGATCGCTGAGAAAAACGAGCGATACGAAGAGCTCAAAGCCGTCGAGACGGAAGTCAAGCAGTGGGCCAAGAAGTATCAGGCTCTAGCGGGACGCGCCGGGTCCTTCGATCTCGGAAAGGTCGAGACCGACCTCCGCGACCGACTCAACAAACTCATCGAAAAGCACAAGCTCGTAGATGCCAGCACCGTGCCGAGCCGACCGAAGCGCGATCAAAAAACCGACCTCACCTTCCTCACCGTGACGGTCAAGGGTCAGGGCACCTTGCAGGCGGCGATCGAGTTCTTGCGGGACGCGTCCGAACTGCCCCAGTTGGCCCGCGTCACCAACCCCGCCATCTACCCCGCGAGTCGGTCTCGCAAGGAGCGCGGCCCCGCCAAGATGAACATTCGCGTTCCCATCGAGATCCTCATCCCGCCACAACACGAAAAGGTCGGGAAGATCAAACCGCAGGACCTCGACCAACCCGAGTCCTTCGTACGCCATGAGGAGCGTGATTATTCCTCCTTGTGGGCCGGCACGCCCTTCACACCCGAGCCCGACTATGATCCGCTCAAAGTCGACGCCGGGCGCGACATCAAACTCAGAAGCCCGCAGAGGAGAAAGTCCAACCTGAGGGCTCGCGTCACCGGCGGAGACAAGCAGTACACCTGTAAGTGGGAGCCCGCCGACGGTCTTGAAAAGGCCGACGACTGTCGAACCGAGCTCGACGTGTCCGAGCCCTATGATCGAACGTACGTGGTCACCGCCACCGACGGTCAAGGGTGGACCGCGACCGACTCGCTACGGGTCAAGGTCGAGCCGAAGCGCGTCGTGCCACCGCCGCCCGGACCCGACCGAGAAGATCCTTCTCCTCCGACGCCGCCAAAACCCCAACCCTGGAAGTACGCCAAGAACATGCAGCTCGTGATGGTCCTGGGTACGCGAAGCGGTTCGGAGCGGATCTGGGAGGCGATGATCGACAACCGCCGGACCCACCAGACCGAGTACTACACCAAAGGTCAGGAATTCGACGGCGGAGAGCTGCTGGCCATGCATCCGACGGGCGTGCTGGCGCGTAGAAGTGATGACTTCTTCATCTACCCGATCGGGCACTGGCTCAACGAAGCCGTCAACGTGGTCAACAACGCAGCCGACGAATACCCCGAGCTAAAGGCCGTTGCGCACAAGATCAAGGACGAGGAGGAAAAGAAGGCGGCCGAAGAGGCCGCCCGTGAAGCAGCCGAAGCCGAACGGAAAGCCGCCGAAGCCGCGCAGAAAAGTGACAAAACAAAGGCACCATCAACGCCCGCGCGAACGGGGCAGGGGGCCCCGCGAAACCCGGGCAGTGCCGAGGCGCCGTCTTCGGCGAAGCAGCCGGACACAACCGTCCGGGACCCGAAGTCGCCGGTGCCCGGCCGGCCGGGTACAGCCAGGACCGGAGCCCCGTCCGGAAGGCCGGGCGTACGAAACACCCCGCAGGCCCCGGCGGAGTCGCCCGACGCCAAGCGCGACGGTCCCACAAAACGAACGGGTAAGTTCACCCCGCAGCCCGGAACGAAGAAACCGGCCATCACCCGGACACACAGACCGGGCAGGACGGACCGAAAAGTCAAGAAACCGAACACCCGCAGAGCCCCGGGCTCGTCGCGACGAGGAAAGTTCCAACCCAGGAATCTGGGGAAAACGCCGAAACCGGAGCCCGACCCGGGAAGAAAGCCGGGTGCATCCGCTGAAGGGGAGGGGGTAAAAGAGGTGAAGGACGAGGCGACCGCGGACAAGAAGGACGAGGGCAAGAAAGAAGACGGCAAGAAGGAAGAGAAGGAACAGGGAAAGGGGCAAACCGAGAACAAGGACGACGGAAAGGACAAAGGCAAGGACGCTAAGGACGAATAGCATGCCCCGTAAGGGGCGACAACGAGTGGCCGCCGTCTCTTGCCGCCACCTGAGTGCCATTTGACCGCCACGCGGAAATCGCGTGAGGACGGAGACGTCGAGATGAATCGGGAAATCGTGTTGAGAGCCATCCTTTTACTCGGTCTCGCGCTTGCCATGGGGCCCGTTCTGACGACCGACTTGTCGGCATCGCAGGCAACCGCGCCCGATGTGGCCGCTCCTTCGCTCGCACCGGACCCGGAACCGGAAGAGGGCGAAGAACAGGCCGATCCCCCTCCGGACGACGATGTGCCGCCAGACGATGAGTCCGAGGATGAATCGGACGACGACGCCGACAAACCGAAGACACCCATCACCAAACCGGGCGGTCCGAACAAGCCCAGACTCAGTCCCGCGTCGCAGAAGAATCTCGAGAAGTTGCTCGAAAGGGCGGGAACCCGACGTCCGCAACAAGACCCCAAGACCACGCCGACCGTCCCTGAACGCTACCGCAGAGCGACACGCCCGAACCCGACCGCGGGCAGGGGCAACAACCAGGACCCGCGAACCCCGACCCGCAGACCAACGGGAAGTCGGCCCGGTCGGACGCCCGACCGGGGCACCGACATGCCGCCTGACGTCACCGGTAGAGGCGAATCCGGTGACACCACCACGCTTGATGTCGAACCGACCCTAAGCGAAATCACGCCCGAGGATAAGATCTACTCGTTCAGCATCGCCGACGGTAGCTACGAGCAACTGGTCACCGCGTTCGCCCGACAAACCGGACTGGGTGTCATAGGCGCGGCACCAAAGGACGGGAAAGTCAATTTCGTTACGGACGAGGAACTCGCCTACGAGGCGGCGTTCAGCCGCGTACGGATGTTGCTCCGCCACTACAAACCCCACGACCCCTACTATCTAATCCGCCACGAGAAGCACCTCGAGGTCGTCCGGGTCAACGACTATCTGCGCAAGCTGCCTCCCACACGCATGTACCGAACGCTCGAGGATTTCCGCGCCGCCGGCCTCCCCGACGACGAACTCGTGCTCGTCATCTATACCCCCAAATCAGGCTCCGTCGCTGATCTGCGCATCGTCCGCGACTTCATGCCCGACTACCTCCGCGTTACCCCCATCGAGGACCGCAACGCGGTCACCATTTACGCATTCGTGGACGACATCGAGAAGTACTTCGAGTTCAAGCGCATCTTCGTCGGCGGCAGCAACGATCCACGAACGCTCGAGATCATTCCCGTCGAGCACATCGCGCCCAGCGAAGCGCTCGCCACGCTTTCCGAAATGATGGACATCGACGGCGGCGGCGCACGCACCCGAAGCACCGCCTCCCGCCGGGGCGGGGGAAAGGACCAGAGTCGACTCGACAACATGCTCGAACCGGAGGTCGGGCTCTGGCCCAACGACACCCGCGGGTACCTCCTCGTCAGGGCGATGCAGGACAAGATCCAGGAGATCAAAATGCTCCTGCCCTACATCGACGTGCCACAGCCCGAAGGAGAGCCCGTCGTGATCCCCCTCCAGCACGCCGACCCCGGCGAACTGATTGAGATCATCGAGGACATCCTCGTGGCTTCGTCGTCCGAAGACGGCGCCACCCCATCCACCCGCGCGCGACCCTCGCGCCGACGACGGGGAGCAAAGGACCAGACGCCCACAACCTCGGCGACCGCGGGCGGGCTGACCATGATCGCCCACCCCTCAGCCGACGCCATCATCGCCATCGGCGAGAAGGAAGACATCGACGAGATACGCAAATACGTCACCCAGTTCGACCAGCCGTCTGCACCCCCCATAGAGATTGTCCTGAACCACGCGTCTGCCATAGAGCTGGCAACCTTCATCCCCACCGTCACCTCAGACCCCGAGCGCGGCAAGGGACCGGCCGACTTCCAGCTCGTGCCCGACGCCAACGATGACTCCCGCATGTGGTACGCCGGAAGCAACGCCAAGTACAACCAGGTCATGAACTGGGTCAAACAGCTCGACGTTCCCCATGCCGAGGTCGAGCTGCGGGTCGTCGAGTTGACCTATCAGCTCCCGTCCTTCGTCGCCAGCATCCTCCGCGAGTATGAGCAGGAATCAGCCCCGCAGGCGACGCCAACGCCTTCACCGAAACCGAAGACCCGAACCTCCCGCCGCCGCCGTACACGCCCGATGACCGCCTCCAAGTTCACCCCCGATGACGACGCCGGCCGGCTCTACGTGTTGTGCTCGAACGAGCAGTGGGAAGAGTACAAACCCATCATCGATTCGCTCGAAGAGGTTGGCAGCGAGGAACCACTCTTCGTTCGCCTTTCTCTTCAGCACATCACCCCGGACGAAGCCGTCGAACTCCTCCCCGCTTTCTTCGAGATCGCCGGGCAAGACTGGAACGTCGGTTTCATGCCGTCGGAGGAAGCGGTCCTCGTGACCGGCGCCAGCCCCACCCAGCTCGAACAGATCAAAGACGTGATCGCCGAGATCGATCGACCGGTCAACATCGAGGAACGCACGTTCGACATCCGCTACGCCGACCCCGGTGATATCAAAACCCTCATCGAAACGCTCGTCGCAGACGGTGACGCGGGCAGGCCGTCGCGGAGGAGATCATCAAAGGCGGCACAAGCCGCCGCCGCCGCTTCGCCGACCATCTCACCCGACCTGACCATCGTCGAGTTGGGGACCCGCCTGATCGTGCGCGCCACGCCCGAAAAAATGGAGCGCGTCGCCGCCCTGATCGAGCAGTTCGACGTCGAAGATTCCCGGACCGAACTGAAAGTCTACAAGGACTTCCCCTCGGGTGCGGACATTGAGGACATCGCCGAGACGCTGAAGTCGCTGATGGCCACCGCAGCGCCGCGATCGCGATCGTCGAAGGGCAGAGCAAAGTCCGCCGCCGGGGAAGCGCCGCGGTTCATCGCCCAGCCGGGCATCGGCCAGCTTCTCGTCATCGCCCCCTCGGAGGACTTCGATCAGATCGACGAATACATCGCCGTCCTCAGCATCGGAAGCACACCCGAACCGGTCTTCACCGAGTTCATCGAGGTCAAGTTCGCCGATCCCGACGAACTCGTCGAGCAGATCACGCCGCTTCTGAACATGAAGGTGCGTGAACTCGCCGTCGGCGGAGAGCTGGACCCCGCGCTTGATCCGAGTGCCACACCGGGGACATCATCCAAGACACGCGCGAGGCGACCCGGCGACAGGCCGGAGCGTTTCCACATCCTCGCCGACCCCCGCAGCAGTCGCGTGGTCATCTCCGCCGAGCAGCTCATCATCGATGAGGCCAAGACGTTGATCGCCCAGTTCGACCTGCCCGGTGACGACCAGGAGGTCGTCGTCCAGCTCGTCGAGCTAAAACACGCCACGGCGCCCGACGTCGTAAAAGCCGTCAAGGAGATGCGCGGCGCGCCCACCCGACCGACGACCCGAAGGGCGAAAGGCAAGGCTTCCGCCGGATCGGCGGACGAGTACACCGCCCTGACCATCGCCGAAGCGCCCGGTGGTCAAGCTGTCGTTCTTCGAGGCGAACGCCCCGAGGTCGACGAAGTTGTCGGTTGGATTGAGCGCCTCGACGCCCGCGCAACCTCCGGTCGAGCCCTCCGTGTATTCGAAATCGCCAACGCCGACCTCATCAGACTCGGCGAGCTCATCATCCACACCGTGGATACCCCGATCGTGCGTCCCGGAGCGAAGCCGTCCACCCGCCGCGGAAGACGCGCCGAGCCGGAGGAAGAGGACGAGTTCGCCTCCACCAAGACATGGGACGGCGACCAGCTATACATGCAGGCCGACCTGATTTCCCGAACCTTGCTCGTATCCACCACCCCGGCGAAGATGGCCGAGATCGAGGACACCATCTCGCGGTTCGACAGTGAGGACGAGCTTGGGGTCACCAGCGCACCGGTCATTCCGAGTTTCACCTACGAGCTGAGATACACCGACGCCTTCGATGCGGTCTTTAACGCGGAGATGGCCATCGAGCAGCTCTGGTCTTACCCCGGGGAACTGCCCAAGGTCGAGGAGGCGTTCTGGGGCGATTACCTGGTCGTCAAGTATCCCTATGAAGAGCGCTTCGACGAGATCAGGGCGATCATCCGGGAGTATGTCGACAAGCCTGACCCCGATCAAATGAAGAAGATCCGGAAGACGGTTCGAGTCCCGAAGAAACTTACTGCCAAAGAGCTGGCATACCTACTGCAGGCGACGCATCCCGAATTGGACATCCAGATCAAAAACCTTCGCGAAGGCCCGACGGAGGAATACGGGCTCACACGCTTGATCCCGGAACCGACAACGCGGGAAGCCGTTCCGCCACAGCCGACCCCGTGCGTTCTTCCAACCGGATTCACCCGTATGGTTGACGCGCTCGCCGTCACCGTCACCGCGCAGGACCCACCGGACGAGACCGCGCAGGACCCGGCGGAAGAAACCGCGCACCACGCGCCGGAAGAGACCGACCGAGAGCTGGTCGATGTGGCCACCTCCCTTATGGACGAAGAGAAGGTCATCATCGAATACGATGATGAAGAGGGTGTGCTCTATATCAACGGACAGGCCAGCGTCGTCGACGAGGTACCGGACTGGGTCACGGAGATCGATGAGGACCTCGGTGATGAGACAACGGCCAGGCCCGACATCCGTGTGTACCGCGTCCGCTATATCGACGTCAACACCGCCGCGGACATCATCAATGAAATGTACAACGCCACGCGTCAGCAGCGGCAGATGATGGTCCAGCAGCAGCGTTTGGCAGCCCAGCGGGCTCGACAACAGGCCCGACTGCAGCAACAACGGGCCCGTCAACAGCAGCCAGGCCGGGACGATCAGGAGGACCAGCAGCCCGGTCGCGGACGTCGCGGTGCCCAACCGACCGCAACGCCTGCCGCGCCGCAGTTGCCCGAAACCGCGGTTCGGGTCTACGCCAACGAACGCGATCGAACCCTGATCTTCCGCGCGGATACCAGCCAGTACTCGGCGTTGTTGGAACTCCTCGCCACCATCGATCGGCCCAAGCCGATCGACAGTGAAATGCGCATCTTCCGTCTCGAAAAACTCAACGCCGCCGAAGTCGAAGAAATGCTCAAGGACATCCTCGGTCTCGACGAGCAGCCCCGAAGGGTGAGTCGGTCCCGTCGGACGCGGCGTGGCGCACAACCCCAGGCGACCGTCTCCACCACCGGCCCCGGCAGTCAACTCCCCGAGACCATCCTGCAAGAGACCAAGACAGGCGACCTGCTGGGCATCGATCCCGAGGACATCAGCCTGCACAGCAACGAGACCGCGAACACGATCATCGCCGTCGCGCCGCGGGTGGCTTTGGACTATATCGAGAACATCATCGAGCAGCTCGAGACCGCCGAAGTTCACGAACGAGTGGCTAGGTACTATGAACTTGAGCACGCCGATGCGGATGAGGTCGTCGGATACCTCGAAACCCATTACGGCGACGAGCCCACCAGACCACGCGGTGGGCGGCGGGGCGGCAGGGATGCATCATCGAGCGGGGCGACCGGTATCCTGACCGCGCCGACGTTCATTCCCTTCCCGCGGCTCAATATGATCACCGTCCTTGCCCTCGAAGACGACTTCGAGGAGATCGACGACATCATCGCCCGCCTCGACGTCAAGGACGACCGCCAGTGGGAGCACGTCGTCCTCAAGCACGCCGACGCCGGCGCCGTCGCCGACACCCTCACCCAGATGTTCACCGGCAAACGGAGCACACCGAGCCGCAGAGGCCGCCCGCGACGCGGGACCACCACCGCCGGCGACGAGACCGGCCCCGTGTTCATCGGCGAGGAGGGCAGCCGGATGCTGATCTTCACCGCCCCTAGCAATCAGCGCGACCTGATCGACGAGACCATCGCCCGGTTGGAGTCCGAGGCGGAGATTACGGACACCGTTCGTGTCATCCCCGTCCTCCACGCCCAGGCGTCCGAGGTCGCGGAGGCGATCCAGACCGCGTACGGCGGACGAGGCGGAAGCCGAGGCCGACGGGGCGGTGGTCAATCGGGCGGCACCCAGTTCACCATCACCGGCGATGACCCCAGCAAGACACTCTTCGTCGTGGCCGACGACACCATGTTCGCCGAGATCGAGTCGCTCGTCGAGTCATTGGACAAGCCGCGCGAAATCGGCTTCGAGTTCCGCATCTACCCGCTGAAATACGCCGACGCCCGCCAGGTCCACACCCTGATGACCAAGCTGATTGCAGACTACATGCGGCGCATGGGACGCGGTGCCAACATCGAGGCATTCAGCGTCGAGGTCGACGACAAGGCCAACGCCATCATCGCCCTCGGCGGACCGGCCGTGTTCGGGTTCATCGAAGAGAACCTGGCAAAGGTCGACGTCCCCGCCTACGCCAAAAGCCCGCCCGGCTTCTTGATGATCCACCTGCAAAACGGCGACGCCACAGAAGTGGCACAGAACATCAACCGCCTCTGGAGTGGCAGAAACCTGGCACAAGGCGAGATACCGCCCACCGCCGAAGCCAACCGCTCCCTCAACATGCTCATCGTCCGCGGGACCCAGGCCCAGCTCGACGAGATCAAAAGCGAGGTCATCGACCCGCTCGAAGCCCAGGAAGCGCTCAAGCTCCAGACCGAGACCATCACGCTCGAATTCGCCGAGCCCGAAGCGGTCGCCGAATCGCTCAACCGCATCTTCGAGGACAAGGCCCGCGCCATGAAGGGGCTCGGGCGCGGGGCCAACGTGCCCCCCCTCGACTACACCGTGGTCGTAACACCGGTGACCGACACCAAACAGGTCGTCGTCCAGGCGTCCGAGACGAACATGCAGATGGTCCGGCAGCGCGTCGCCGAGCTCGACCGCGAAGACATCGCCGCCATCAGCGCGACAGCGATGAAGATCTACGCCATCAAGTACGCCGACCCCAACGCCGTCGTCAACATCATCAACCAGTGGGCCAGATCACGCTCGCAAACCAAGGGCAGACAGGCCCCACGCGACGTCGTTACCGCTTTCGCCGAGCAGGGCACCCAGTCCGTCGTCGTCTCCGCGTCCGAATCCAACCACATGATCATCAAGGACCTGCTCGACGGGCTCGACGACGAGACCGTCGCCACCAGGCAGCGCGGGCGACACGTGCTGCGGCTTACCCACGCCTCGGCCGCCGAGGTGGCCAACCAGTTCACACAATTGTTCCGGCAGGTGACCCGCCGAACACGCGGCGACCAGGGACCGGCATTCGTCGCAGACGCCAAGACCAACTCCATCGTCGCCAACGTTAACGACGAAGAGCTCGCCGAGATTGAGGCTCTGCTCACCGAGATCGACATCGAATCGCCCTTGGAGGCCGAACGCGTCACCGAGGTCTATCCCCTCCAGTATGCCGACCCCGGCAGTGTCAACGGCGTCATTCTCAATATGTTTCGGTGGGATGTCCGCTCGCAGCCGAGCCCATCACAACAGGTGACCTCGTCCCCGGAATGGGCCACCCAATCGGTGATCGTCACCGCTCCGGCAAAGACCCACGCGATTATCAAGGCCTTCATCGAGAAGGTGGACGTCGAGTCCACACTGACCAAGGAACTCCACACCTACAAGCTTCAACACGCAAGCGCCGACGAGACCGCCCGGGCTCTGCAACAGGTCTATCGCGGACAAAGACCCACGCGCCGCGGCGAACAAGCCGTTCAAATAACCCCGGATGTCGCCTCGAACTCCCTCCTGATCTCGGCCACCCGCGACGAAATGCTCGAGCTGACCGTGTTGATCGAATCGCTCGACGTCGAGCCTGACCTGACCGGCATGCAACAGGTAAAGAGCTTCCACTTGAATAACGCCGATCCCTACATCGCCCAGGAAGCCATCACCAGGTTGTTCCGCGGCGGCCGCAGCCCCCGCGACCAGGTCGCCGCTATCGGCGATCACGAAACTTCGTCCGTCGTGGTCTCTGCGTCACCCGCCAACCTGAAGCGCATCGAAGCCTTTCTGGAGGAATTCGATAGCGAGACCAGCGCGGAGGAACAAGTTCACGTCGTCACGCTGGAAAACGCCGATGCCGAGTCGATGTCACGCACGCTGACGGAGGTCTTCATCCGCTCCGCCGCCCGACCGCGCGGCGGCCCCCAGCCGATCTCGATCTCGGCGGTAGGGGGGTCCAAGGCCCTTCTCGTCAAGTGCAACGAGCAGGACTTCGCCGACATCGACGCGGCGATCAAGGAACTGGACAGCGAGGCCGCCGCCGGCGCCGAAGAGGTCCGCGTGGTCACCCTGCTCTACGGTGATGCGACCGAAATGCAACGTGCCATGGAGCAGGCACTACAAAAGCCTTCAGGGCGAGGCAAGGAGCTGGTCGGAAACATCAAGCTCGCTCCGCTCGCGAGCAGTAACGCGATGCTCGTCAGCGGAAGCCTCGAACGCGTGAACGACTTGGAAGAGCAGATTCACAAGCTCGATGAAGCTGCCAAGGACCAGACGGAACCACAGCTCATCCCGCTCAAGCACGTAACTGCGGGGCAGATACTACCCACTTTGCAGGAGGCGATCGTCGAGGCCAAGGGCCGAACCATGAAAGGGCAGAGAACCCCCGTCATCACAGCCGACGAGTCCCAGAAGAACCTGATCGTCAGCGCCGGCCGGGCGGATTTGAGCGCCATCCAGTCCCTGGTTGAAAAACTCGACACCGAAGAGGCTGCCGGCGGTACCAACTTCCGAATCGTCCAGTTGGCCCCCGGTGTCAACGTCACCGAGATGGCCGAGACCGTCGAGAGTGTGATCAATAACGGTGCTTCCGCACGTGCCACCTCAGGTAAGGGGCGTCGTGACGTACCGAGCATAACCGTGACGCCGGATCGTCGGACGATCTCTCTGGTCTTCGCGGGCTCTCCGGAGCTGTTCGACGATGCGGAGAAGCTGGCTCGAGAAATGGAAGAAATGGGCCCCATGAGCGGGCGAAGCATGGCCGTGATCACGATCGATACGGTCCCGGCAGACG
Organism: Phycisphaerae bacterium; assembly: GCA_050050135.1. GTDB lineage: Bacteria > Planctomycetota > Phycisphaerae > UBA1845 > UBA1845. The sequence continues at coordinate 9,317 of JASFUW010000003.1, read as the reverse complement.
AACTCACCAGCTTGATCGAGCGCCTGCGCGGCGAAGGCGCGTCCTCCACCACGCGCAAGAGTTCGTCCAGCAGCCGTCGTCGACCGGCTTCAAGCGGAAGGGGACGCCGGCCGTGACAAACGTGGGCAAGCCCGGCATTCGTGAATCCGGGACGCGTGAACGTACCGCCAAGGGGAAGGCAGCCGAAAGGAACGCGAGTGGAAAGACCCGGCCGGTATGGAAGACCCGGCTTTACAGAGGAAACCATCATGCGGACAAATGAATGGTGTCGACAGCGGCGGGTAGCGAGGCCGTGGTGGGTTTGCAGTGCACTGACGTTGGCACTGATCGCCTTCCCGAATGCGGCGGTCGCCCAGGATGTGCAACCGGACAAGCCCACCCAACCGGCCAAACGCAGGCAAGCGGCACAACCGAAACAACCCGCGCCCAAGAAGTTGCCGCCGGGCGTAACGCCGGAGGAAGCCGCCCGCGCACGCACTGAGTCCCGAGTGGATACGGTTCAGGAGGCCCTCAAGAACATCGATCCCTCGCTGATCACGTTCACCGGCGCCGAACTCGACTACGAGGTCGTCGGTGATCAGATCATCGTCTACGGTCAACCCCAGGACATCCAGATCGTTGAGCTGCTGGTCGCCTTGCTCGACAAGACCACGGAAAAGAAGGAGCTGCGCGTCGTCACCGTCACCGAGAAGGACGCCAACGACATCGCCCGCGCCATCGAGCAACCGCTCAAAGATGTCTTCTTCGAGCCCAACCGCAGACCGGAGCTCGAACTCTCCGTCACCGCCCTGTCGTCCAACGTCCTGCTCGTCTCCGCCCTGCCCAACGAACTCGAGTTCATCATCGACGTCATCCACAGGGTGGACGAGCTGAAGGACGAGCTGCCCGAGCCCGAGCAGCTTGTCTTCCCGGTCAAGAACCGCCGGGCGTCCGTGGTCGCCGAAGAGCTGACCGAGATCATCACCAAGCTCCGCGAGAAGCAGGGCGCCACCGGCGCCAAGGGCGAGTTCCAGATCATCCCCAACGACGCCAACAACAGCATTATGGTCCTTGCCCCTGAGACCGAGCGCGAGAAGATCCAGGCCCTGCTGAACGAAATCGACGTCGAGCCCGTCAAGGGTTGGGGCGAGGTCAAGCTCGTCTTGTTCCCGCTTCTCCACTCCAAAGCCAACGAGATGGCCGATGTCATCGAGGAACTGCTTAAATCCGATACCGGTCGTGAAGAAGCCGAAGAGGCCATTTCCCGCCTCCAGATCAGCAAAGCAGACCCCACCACCGGTGAGATCATCGACCTGCCCGCCATCGATCTCGAACGACCGACCCGCATCCTCGCCGACGAAGGCACCAACAGCCTCATCATCGCCACCGTCGAAGCCAACGTCGGACCGATGACCGAGTTGATCCGCCTCATGGACGGCGTGCCCCTCGGCGAAGACGCCCATGTCAGGTTCTTCGCACTTAGATTCGCAGACGCCGAATCCGTCGGTGAGACCATCGACGAGATGTTCGACAAGGGCAAGGAACTCCCCGAAGACCCCGACGGCAGCGGCGCAGAGTCCGTCCCCGATGGTCCGGTCGGAAAGGCCTTCGCCTACAAGATCGGCGTCTCCACCGACATCAGAACCAACACCCTCATCGTCTCCGGTCGCGAGGAACAGTTGCGACTCGTCGACACCGTCGTCGCCGAGCTCGACCGACCGGCCACCGCTTTGAAGTTCCCCCTGCGTTTCATCGAGCTCGAATTCACCGACGCCAGCAAGGTCGCAAAGATCATCCAGGACCTCTTTGATCAGCGTTTGGAAGCCCTTGAAGCCACCGACGCCGGCCGCGCAGCCCTCGAACGCGAGCGAATCTTCCTCAGTGTCGACCTCCGCACAAACTCGCTCATCCTCTCGGCCTCCGAGGAGAACCACCAGGACGTGCTCCGACTCGCCAGGCAGCTCGACACCAAACCGGCCAAGCTCTTCGACCAGATTCGCATCGTAAGGTGCGAACGCCTCTCCGCTAACGACATCAAGCAGAAGATCGAAGAACTCTGGGAACGTAAGGCCCAGTTGCGCGCCGAAGAGGAACTCCTCGAAGACACCCCCGTCGTCGTCGTCGACGACCGCAGCAACGCCCTCATCATCGCGTCCAGCATCGAGGACTACGAGGAGATCAAGGAGCTGGTCCGCACCCTCGAGTCCCAGCCGGTCATCGAGGACACCTCGCTCTACAAGCTGGAATACGCCGACGCCGCCGTCCTCGCGGACATGCTCGACGAGCTGTTCCAGGGCATGGCGGGCGACTCCGAGTCCTTCACCGCCCCAACCATCATGCCCGACCCCAGAAGCAATGCACTCGTCGTCGCCGGCTCACGCGACGCCCTCGAACGCACCGCCGGGCTCGTTCAGCGCCTCGACGTCAAGGTCGGTCCCATGACCGCCATCTTCAAGGTCTATCCACTCGAGTACGCCTCTGCGGTCCAGCTTGCCGAACGCATGCAGGAGCTCTTCGACTCCCGTGACGAGGGCAGCGAGATCACCCGCACACCCATCGTGATCCTCGCCGACGAAGCCTCCAACAGTCTCGTATCCAGCGCCTCCCGCGACGATCACGAAGCCATCACCGAGCTGCTCAGCCTCCTCGACAGACCCTCCAGCATCGCCCGCCAGTTCCAGATCTTCCCCCTCCAGCGGGCGAAAGCCAACTCCGTCGCCGAGAAGCTGGAAAGCGTTTTCCAGTCGCAAGCGGACTCGGGAGGCGGACGCGCCGACGCCATCGCCACCGAGGCCGATGAGCGAACCAACTCCATCGTAGTCTGGGCGGCGCCGTCTCAGATGGAGAACATCGAGCAGGTCATCGCCCGACTCGACACAGCCACCCCCGCGGTCGAAACGATGGTCAAGGTCGTCCAGCTCAAACAGGCCCTTGCAGAAGACTTCGCCGACCTCCTCCGCCGCACCGTCGTCGGCGAGGAGGCGGGCAACGACGATGAGCGCGCCGTCATCGTCTCCTTCATCGAAAAGTCGGATGACGGCAGTGAGACACTCCGAAAGCTCCTCCGCCAGGACATCACCGTCGAAGCAGATCCCCGAACGAATTCCCTCATGGTCATGGCTCCGGTGGACAGCATGGCCATGTTGGAGTCCATGATTCGAGACTTCGACACCATCAGACCCATACGCTCGGAAATCCGACTCTTCCCCCTCATCAACAGCGACTCCGAGTCGATGGTCGACCAACTGACCGAGCTCTTCGAGGCCGAAACCGCCGACGGCGAAGCAAAAAGCCAACTCGTCTTCGGCGATACCATCGGTGAGTTCGAGGTCTCCAGCGTAGGCCAGGACCTCCGCTTCGCCGCCGACACACGAACCAACACCCTCATCGCCGCCGGCGCCGAGGTCGACCTCCGAATGGTCGAGGAACTCGTCCGTTACCTCGACTCGCAGGAAGCCGAAGACCGCGTCGTCCAGGTCATGCAGACTAAGTACATGGAGCCCGATCAGATCGCCAGTGCGATCCAGGGCTTCAACCAGCAGGAGCAGGACGTCCTCGGCGAAATCGACGACCAGGAGGCCAGGCTCCGCCGCATGGAACGCCAGATATCGGTCGAAGCCGTCGGCAGCGAAGAGCAGGGCGGCCGCAGCCTGATCATCGGAACCTCCAGGCAAAGCTACCTCGATACGATGGCCATGATCCAGGAACTCGACCGCCCCGAGCCCCAGGTCATGATCTCCGTGCTCATCGCCGAGGTCAGGCTTCAGGACGACTTCGACCTCGGCGTCGAGCTCGCCGGACAAGACCTCCGATTCTCCGAAAACGCCATCGTCGGGCCGAACGGTCTCGTCCAAGGCGCCGACTTCGACTTCGTCGGCGGCACCGGCTTCGGCGTCGGCAGTGGCCTCGGCTTCAGCTTCTCCATCGCCGGCGAGGATTTCTCGTTCCTGGTCAACGCCCTCCAGGGTGAAAGTCGGCTCGAGGTCCTTTCACGACCCATCCTCCTCGTCCGCAACGGCGAAGAGGGCAACATCACCATCGCCGACGAGATCCCCTTCGTCGAAAGTTCCCAGGTCACCGAGTCCGGTTCGACCAACACCGTCATCGGCCGAGAGGACGTCGGCATCGTGCTCACCGCCACCCCCCACATCAGCCCCGACGGCTACGTCACCGTCGAAATGTCCCAGGAAATATCCAGCTTCGGCGGAGAGAACTTCCAGATCACAGAGGGCGTGTCGCAGCCCGTGTTCAACACCAGCGAGGTCCAGACCAACGTCACCCTTCGCGACGGCGAGACCGTGGTCATCGGCGGGCTGATCACCTCGCGTCATTCCGAGGGGCACAACAAGGTCCCCTTGATCGGGGATATTCCGCTGATCGGGCATCTGTTCCGCGCCACCGGCATCTCGGAGCAGAAGACAGAGCTTCTTATCGTCATGACCGTCGACATCCTCCGCACCGACCAGGACGCCCGCCACATGTCGATCGAGCAGCGCGACAAGTTCGTGCTCCCCGACTCCATCCGCAGCAGCGCGCTCATGGAAGGGCTCCGGATCACCGCGGAAGAGCAGGGCATGGGCCCCGTTGACCGCAACGGCCGAGCGCCCGGCGCGATCGACCCGACCTCGACGCCGGACCGGGAGGAGCGCAGGCTCTACGGCCCCACACCCAAGAGCTACGGACCGGTCATCTCCCGACCGAAACCGACCACAACCACCAGCCGTCCGGTGTACGGCCCGAAGATCGTGCAAACCGACGGCAACGCGAAAGCCGCCGTCCCCATAGACTAGGATCATCCATGCAGAAAACGATGCGTGTCATTCGAGGGTTGAGCTGCTTCGCGGGCATTGGTGCCATCACGGCGTCACTTTTCCTCGCCGGCTGCCGCGGCGCCGGACCGCAGTCGTCGCCTTCACCCACCCGCGTGGCGTCCGATCGCCCCGCCAAACGCAAGCCCTCGACCGACCCGATCCGACACGTGCTCTGTCTGTACGAGCAAAAGCCCTGGCTCAACCTCGACACCGCCGGCGACGCCGACTTCGAGGGCATCGAGTTCAGGGTCTTCCTTCTCGATGCCGCCCAGAAGGGCGTATTGCGCGACGGTATGTTCCACATCGAGATGTACCGGATCGACAGGGCGTCCGACGATCAAGTCGAGCGGACCCTCGTCAGCGACTGGCACTATCCCACCGACACCTTCACCCCCGTCCGGGGCATCCTCGGAAAGGGTTACCACGTGGGATTGCGCTGGGCCTACAAAGCCATCGCGGGAACCGAGATCGAGCTGACCACCCGTTACGAATCCCCGGCCGGCAAGGCCGTCCGATCCGCCACCAAGCGCCTCCGCGTCCCCAAATACGGTCCCTAGCGTTGCTTTTCATGAGCCGTACGACCCCCGCAGACCTGAGCCGCGGGCTCTCAGCCCACGCGGATATCCACGCAAGAGAGGTAACGAGGCTCACCAAGTCTCAAAACCTGCGAGACACCATACGACCCGGGTCCCGCACAAACCGGGTGCCACGAAACACCGCCGCGCGACCCATCCCGACGCGCCGTTACCTACTGACATAACTCGACACCGACACGCTGGAGAACGCCGACCCGTTTACCTACAATCAGAGTAAGGAGTGGCTCTGCCTTACCGGACCGCTCGCACCGGCGAGCTGCCGACGCCCCAGGCTCCGGCAGGGACGAAGCGCCGCTGTCCGGGGACACAGCGATCGGCGACGCCCCGCTCGAAACGAGGCATCCGATGAGCAAACGCCCGAACTTGAAGCTGTTCACGGCCGCGTTCTTGGCCACCATCCTTACCGTCATCTGTCTGTTCGAATTCGGCGTGGTCGAGCGCATTTCGTACGAGGTGGAGAAGGGTCGGCTCCGCGCCATCAAAGACGCAAGGCCTGCCTCCGATGAACTCGCTCCGGTCATGTCCACGCGCCGTGCGGTCTCGCTTGCCGCGCCCGCCGTCGTGAGCATCGAAACCGAGTTCACCGCTCCGATCGCCCGCGCTTCCAACCACACCGGCACCATGCCGAAGGACGCCGCGCGTCCGGACCGCACCCTTCAGGACGAAGATGCGACCGGCACCCGAGAGGACCCAGACAGCGACCGCACCGATCGCGATAATCCGTTCGTCCAGACCGGGCTCGGCAGCGGTTTCATCTTCGACGCCGACCACGGTCACATCCTCACCAACGCCCACGTCGTCGACGGCGCACGCCAGATCAAGGTCACCCTCGCCGACGGCCGCGAAACCAACGCCGACGTCCTCGGCGCGGATCATGACACCGACCTGGCCGTCATCCGAATCCCGCTGTCGCGCCTCCACGCCCTGACCCTCGCGGACAGCACAGGCGTTCAGGTCGGTGACGACGTGTTGGCAGTCGGAAACCCGTTCGGACTGGAAGGGACCGTCACCAAAGGCATCATCAGCGCCACCGATCGCGGATACCTGGCGGTCGGCGATCGCATTTACATGGGGCTCCTGCAGACCGACGCGGTCATAACCACCGGAAACAGCGGCGGACCGCTCATCGACATGAACGGCCAGGTCATCGGCGTGAACACCGCCATGGCCACCGGCGGGAGCGAATACGACGGCGTCGGTTTCGCCATACCCTCTTCACGCGCGCTCGTTCTGGTCGACGATTTGATCACCGGTGGCCCGGGATTCCTCGGCATCTACGCCGGAACGGTAGCCTCACCCCATTGGCGCACCGAAGCCGTCCAGCTCGGTTGGAAGGAACGAACCGGGGCGCTGGTCACCGACATTCTCCGAAACACCGCCGCCGACCGCGCCGGCCTCGAGTCCGGAGACATCATCCTCGCCGTCGACGATGTCCGCGTCGAATCCATCGAACAGTTATCGTCTCTCCTCGCCCAGACCGAGCCCGGCACCGAGGTGAACATCGAGCTGTGGCGAGACCGCCGGCGCACGACCCTTGCCGTAACGCTCGGCAGGAAGTTTGAACCGCGGTAGCAATCAGGTGTCGATGACGCCCGGGTCGTCGCCTCGGCGGCAGTCAACGCTCCAGCATCGACGGAATCCCCTCGTCCGAAGACCTGGAGCTGAGCCGTTGGACCGGGTCGTTATGCTCATCGAGGCGAATGATCCGCGGTCGAAAACGACCGTCGCGCACCACCGCGTCGTCCACCCAGCAAAACGACATGATGATGATCCGGTCGCCGACGGCGCCGAGCCGCGCCGCCGCACCGTTCAAGACGATCCGACGCGAACCGAACGGCTCCGAGATCGCATACGTCTCGAGCCGGCTCCCGTTGTTCAGGTTCGAGACCAGCACCTTCTCGTACGGACACAGCCCGACCGCCTCCATCAACTCGACGTCGATCCCCAGGCTCCCCTCATACTCGACGTCTGCATGGGTAATCCGTGCCTGGTGCAGCTTCGCTTTGAGCATCTCGATCTTCACGGTGTCGATCCTACCCCTTGGAACTCGTATTTTCCACCTCGCGGGCACTCGTGTCAAAGAGCCGCAGCGCCGGGAGCCCGAACGGTTCTGTCCACCGAATCGGGAACGCTACGGTCTATGCTACGTCGCCGGGCCCGCGTACGTGCGGAGCGTGCGACGACCACAGTTGTCCTATTTTCACTCAAACGCCGATTCTGTGCCCGGCTGCCGCCCCTCACTAATTCGCGCCAAGTCCTCCCTCCGTCCCATGTCGAAACTCCGCTTGTTGGAGCGCGTTCGCACGTCACATCGGACCCATATTTCGGCCCCGGATCACACGGATTCGTGGAAAGTACCACTCGCCCGGGATATCGTTCGTAGGGGCCTGGCAATGTCTGCGGCACCCTCGCCCGAACCGTCGACACCCAGGTAGGGGGTCGTGCGGTGGGACCGGGCCCGTCGGGCCCGCGCGACCCACAGCGACGCTGCGCCCGGCTGAGAGGAACCATGGTCCATAGCTCAACGGCATATTCGCTTCTACTGCTTGCTCTAGCTGCCCTGCGCCCCGCGACCGCCTACGCCCAGACCCGGCCAACCGAACGCCCGATAACTGGGAAGCTTGATCAAGACCGAGCCGCGACCATAAGGGAGCCGTCAGGTTCACCAATCGAATCCCATCGTGCCGCGCGCGTCGGATCCCTACCCGAACCCACCCCGACAAGAACCGCGCACCCGCCCGAAGCCCTGATTTACGACAATACGCTCGGGGACTTCATTTTCGCGCCCGGCGCCGGCCGCCGCGTTTCCGACGACATCACAACCATCACCGACGAAACCTGCAACCTGGCTCGTTTCGAGTTCATGGTCTCAGGCCGTGCCAACGGAGTCGGAACCGGTCCCTTCAGCGTGGACTTCGCCTTGTACGACGCCTGTCCCGATCTTGGCGGTGCAATCATCCCCGGCACCGGCGGTCGGTTCGATGCCCCGGACGAATCCGATTATCTGGTCACCGTCGAGATCGCGCCGGAAGTTGACATCCCCGTCGCCTATCCCTTGTGGCTGAGCCTCACCTTCTCTCGCGACAACGCCGGATGGTACGCAGGTGCCCCGGCCCTGACCGGTTACTCCGACGACGTGTTCGATTTCCCGGGACACAACTGTGGCGTCTCCTTCGGCCGCTTCCCGTTCAGCCCCCACGGCAGTTTCTGGATACGCCTTTACGGTCGGAGTGAATGTGCCGCGGCCTTTCAGCCCTACCGCGCGTTCAGTCCGGTACGCGGCCACCTCTCCCCCGGCGCGGGCGAACTGATCGCCGATGACCTCCAGTTGATCGTCGATCAGTGCGAGCTGACTGCCTACGAGGTCGGCGTCTCCGGAACCGGGTCATTCACCTTCGACCTCCGACTGCCAGGTGCCGACGCCGCCATCGCCGGCACACGCCGCACATTCCAAGCCACCGGGCCCGACCCCCAGCTTGCTCGGTTCAATTTCGATCCGCCCATCTCCATCCCGTCCGACGTGTGGGTGACGATTCAGACCGACCATCCCGACGGCAAGGTGCTCTTGCTGGACAGAGCCCCGGCGATCGGCGTCAGCGACGAATCCTACCGAACGTTCCACGCCGGCAAATGGACAAGCACTCCATACCCCGATGATTGGTTTTACTTCGCCGTCCAATCCACAATCACCTGCGCGGGGGCAGCCCCGGTCGGCGCCTGCTGCGACATGTACTTCCCCGACCAATACGGAAACGCCACCTGCCGCGACGTACCCGAAGCCAACTGCGCCTTCCCCCGCTGGATTGAGGGTGCGACGTGTGACGCCGAGCCTTTCGACCCACCCTGCGGAACCTCCGCGTGCTGTCTGGGCGATGGACGCTGCGAGGATCGCACAAAACTCCACTGTGAGCTCGGCGGGTCGAGTTGGCAT
>JASFUW010000002.1:0-34852 GCA_050050135.1 Phycisphaerae bacterium | reverse complement strand
GGCGAAACGCTGTCCCTTGGGCAGAAGCTCGAACGCGCGGTGGATGTACACAGGTACGATAGGCACCTTCCGCTCCATCGCGAGCACCGCGACACCGATCTTGAACGGTTGCATTTCACCCGTCGTGGAACGCGTTCCTTCGGGGAAGATCAAAAGCCCGTCGCCGCGGTTCAGCGCTTGGCTACACCGCCGCAAACCGAGCACGCCGTCCGCCCTTCTGTCGAAGGGGATCGCGTCGAGACATTGTCCGAAGACCAACCGCCGGATTCGGGTGTTGAAGAAGTAGTCCTCGGCCCCGGCGACCCACACACGCCGCCGACTCCCCACAGCCATCAACACCGAAGGCGAATCCAGGTGCGACGAGTGATTCGGTGCGAGGAGGAACGCCCCTGCTGGGGGGATGTTCTCTCGCCCCAGCGCGTGGACCCGGATATAGGAACTCATCAGCGCGCCCAGACCGCCGCGCACGAGCCAACGCAGTGGGACGACCGCCGGAGAAGGCGCTCCGTTCAACGAAGCGTCGGCTGATTCTGCGGTCATCCGTGGGGGGCGCGGCTGCGGCGCGGCACGTGCGGACTCGCGCGGCCGCCGGTCGCCGATGACCTTCAAGACATCGGATACGCGCGTGATCGCCGCCGCCGTCGCCTCGTCGATCTCCATGTTGAAGCGGGCCTCGACCGCCCCGATCAGGTCAAGTTTGCCGATGCTATCGATCCCGAGATCCAACAGGAGGTGGGCGGTCGGTCGGACCGATGGCTCGGGACATTTGGTCTGGTTCGCGACGATCTGCCGGACCACCGCCAGCTTCTTCGCTTCGTTGGGGTCGTCCTCCGACGTCGGGGGCGGCTGAACCTCATCACCGCGAGGCGCGTGCTCGCTCGAGGAGCTGAGCGTCGCCGCGGCGTGCTCGGCCTGAACCATGTCACGGATCAGACTCCGCTTCGCTTTGAGTGTGGACGTTCTCGGAAGGTCGCGCGTCCAGAAGTGAAGCGTCGCGATTCGCTCGTGGGAAGGCAAGGTTTCGCCGATCGACCCGACGGCCAATCGAATCTCACGCTCGATCGACGACCGGTCGAGTTCCGGGCTGGCGCCCTCGTCGACTACCACCACGGCGTGCACGACGTCGCCCAGCCCCCTTTCCGACGGCATCCCGAACACGCAGATTTCCTTGACGCAGGGCAGCTCGCAGTATTTCGCCTCCACTTCGTCGGGATAGACGTTCTTGCCCGCGTCGGTGACGATCAGGTCCTTCGATCGCCCGGTGAGGTACAGGTATCCGTTCGAATCACGCCGCCCGAGGTCCCCGGTGCGGAACCAGCCGTCGACGAGGACCTCGCCTGTGGCTTCCGCATTGTCGAGGTACCCCGGCATCACGCTCTTTCCCCGCGCCCAGACCTCGCCGACGCCCTCGAGGTTCTGGTTCCGGATCTCGATCTCGACCCCCGGCAGCGCCGGACCCACCGAGCCGCCTTGCGCCCGACCGGGCGGGTTGACCGTCAAAACGGGTGCGGTCTCGGTCAGCCCATACCCTTCGTATACTTCGAAACCCATTTGCCGGAATGACTTGAACAGGTCCGGGTCTAGCCGCGACCCCCCCGAGACGAACATCCTCAGTCGCCCGCCGAACCGCTTGTGCACCCGGCTGTACAACCATCGACCGAGCGAATACCCCGTCGCGTCCGAGAGAAAGCCGAACGCGCGAAAGGCGAAACGCTGGAGCCACCCCCCCGCGGCGACCGTGCTGTCGATCGAATCGTGAAACAGCCGCAACAAGCGCGGCACCACCAGCATGACCGTCGTTCCGGTCGCCTGCGTCGCTTCCTGAATCTTCGGTCCCTTGAGTTCGTCGACGTACGTGATCGTCGCCCCGCAGACCAGCGGCGCCAGAAACCCGCCCGTGAACTCGAACGCGTGGTACATCGGAAGCACCGAGAGCAACTGATCCGTCGGCGCCACCATGTGCACCTTGAGCAGGGCCGTCGCGTTGGCGATGAAGTTGCGATGCGTCAGTTGGACCGCCTTGGGCGACACCGTCGTGCCGGACGTGAACAAGATGGAGGCCACCGCAGTGTCACTGACCTCGACCGGTTCCGGCGCGGTGTCGCGCGCGGCCGCCGGTCGGGGGATGAACGGTTCGCGCAGCTCGACGAGTTCGGCATCGCTCTCCGAGCGGTGCGCCTCGAGCCCCGCCAACGTGCGCCGTGTCGCGCACATCAGTTTCGCACCCGCGAACCGCGCCTCGGACCACGCGTCGGCAGGGGGGAGCTGCGGGTCCAGCGGCACGGCCGTCAGCCCCGCCCGCATGATCGCAAGATAGACCAATCCCCATTCCGGACAGCTCTCGCCGCAGATCGCGACGCGGTCGCCGGGTGTCAGCCCGCGATCGACGAAACGCTGCATCACCGCACCCGTCGCGCGCAGCGCCTCGTTGTAGGAGTAACGAAGCCAGCGGTTGCCGCGCAGGACCTGGAGCGCGGGTCGGTCACCATATCGACGGACCGCGCCGGCGAAGACCTCGAACAGGTTGTTTCCTCGGAGCAGTTCCTCCGGCGTTCGAACGGCGTCGCGGTCCCATTCCTCCTTCGCCAGAATGCGCGGGGTCGGTTCCGCGGCCGGGCTCAACACGAACGCTCGCAAACCGGGTATGTGCCGATCGACGATGTAGTTGTCCCAGTCGATCCGCTCTACGTCGAAGGTAAACGCTTTCCGATCCTGGGGATCCAGCCGATCCGCCGCCGCACGCAGCTTCTCGTCGCCGAACGTGCACGCAAGGTGTGTGTACGGCGCGTAAATCTTCGCGAAATAGATGACCTGCTCGATCTGTCGACCGAGCGCGGTGAGCTTGCGGAACCGCCGGCCCTGGATTCCGAACGCTTTGTAAACGCGCTGAAGGCGGAGAATCCACCGGTACTTCGACTCCCACCGGGCGATGAACGCCGACTGCTCCACATAGCGAAGCTCACGCGGTCGCACGGGGCGCCCGTCATCGTCGCTGAGCGGGCGTTTCTTGAAGGCACGGCTGAGTGACTTGCGCAAAACGCTCAGGAGCAGCGGGTTGCGCTCGCTCGAAGCGCAGTGATAAACCGCCAGCCCCTCCGACCACCCTTTCCCCACGGGCAGTGTCGCGAGCATGGCATTCGCGACGAAATCGACGGGAATCAGGTCGATGGGAAGGTCGCTGATCGCCGGGAACTGCGAGAGCTTGCCCCTCCCGTAGGCCACGATGATCGGGTCCGCCATCCGCAACCCGTCGATCCAACCGGGAATCGGCTCGTCGAAGCTCCCCTCGATGATCGCAGGGCGAAAGATGACAAGCGGAACGTTGCCCCGATCGCGAATGAGAAACTGCTCTCCCAACCACTTCGTGAACGTGTACGTGTCGTGCCAGCCGTATGAGCGGGCACGCCGCATCCCCGCCTCGATCAGCTCGCGGCGACAGGCTTCCGTGTCGGCGCCGAACCGATGGCGAAGCTCGGCGGCCTCCGCCTGTGCAGATTCGACGACGCCGTCCAGATCATACGCATCGGACCCTTCACGTCGCGGCAATCGCTCCTGCGCGGTTTGCGGCGCACTGAAATCCTCGGGCACCACCCCGCTGCGCGTTCCGCAAACGTAGCAGGTCGACACCTGCATGAACGGAACACTCCCGCAATCTCGCGCAAACTGGAGCAAACGTCTCGGGCCGAGCGTATTCAGGTCCAACGCCAGATCGATCCGCTCGTCGAATGTCACCGTCGCGGCACTATTGATGATCAACGTCACGCGCCCGGCCAGGGCGGAGTATTCCTCGGGCGGGATTCCCAATCGTTCCTTGGTCAGGTCCCCGCCGACGACGTGAATCTTCTCCTCGCACAACCGGGCAAAACGCTCGCCGAGTGAAGCCCTCAGCCGGTCATAGGCTCGTGAGCTGAAGACCTCACGCTGTGCTCTCTGTTGCGGCGTCGTACCGTCAGAGCGGACCCGCACCAGAAGATAGATACCCCCCACGGTCTGAACCGCCCGAAGCAGCTTCTCGACGACCGCTTTCGCGAGAAAGCCCGTCGAACCGGTCACGAGGACATGGTGACCGGCCAACCGGTCGGCGAGGCGTTGCGGTTCGGACGGATTCTTACGGATCACCTTACCTGCCCTCTGCGGCCGTTACCGAAGCCGCCCGGGGTGTCTCGATTTCCTCGGTTCGATCCAGCATGTCGGCAATCGCGCCGCGGATGCGGTCGTGAAGCGCCTCGCTCGACATCTGTGCGACCGTCGCCGCACCGATCCGTTCGCCGAACGTCAACCGAACCGGACCCGGTTTCGCATGAATCCGCTTCCGCGGCGTCACGCGGTGCGACCCTTCAATCGCAAACGGCACGACCGGAAGCCCGATGCGATGGCATATCTTCATCGTACCCTTGCGAAATGGCAACAACCGCCCGTCCCGGCTTCGCGTGCCCTCCGGGAACGCTACCAGCGAGATCGGGTCCCGCTCAACCCGGTCGTACATGCGATGAAGACGGTCCAGCGTGACGCGAGTCCGTTTCCGGTCGATGGGAATGTATCCGTACATCGAAAGCACCCATCCGAAAATCGGAAAACGAAACAGCGAGTTCTTGGCCATGAAACGCACGTCGCCGCGCATCGCGGCGATTAGAATCGGGATATCGAGCGCGCTCTGGTGGTTCCCCAACAGAAAGCTCGCCGGTCCGTCGGGAAGCACCTCCGCCCCGTGGATCGTCAGCCGAACACCGCAGATCGCAAGTGCGCCGCGAGCCCAGGACGATGCCACCCATGCCATGGCGCGGCGCGAACGGCAAACCAATCCCAGCACCACGAGCGGAACGCCGCCCACGACCACCATGAAGCACGTAAACAGGATCGCTAGGTAACCTCGCAGCATCGCAACAAGACCCGTGGCCACGCCGCTCCGGCGCTGCAGCGGTCAATCCCGGCGCGCCGGGATTCGACCGAGGACCTTGACCGAGCCCCGACGCATCGGGGTCCTCAACCGACGGCCCGGTGGCTTCCCGCGGGGTCACATCCAGCGCTGGAGGCTCGCGCGAGCACGATCCTGCCCCGGCCGTCCATCGCTGTCAAGAAAACCCCGACTCAAGGCCGTGCCGGCCCGGTCGTTTGTCCCGATACGCCGGAATCGGGCGACACCACCACCGCGCCCTCGGTGCTCAGGCTCGGGTTCGCCGCTCCCTCCTCGATAGCGACTCACAGGTATAAAACGACGTTGCGAATACCTGTCTGCGTGCAACACACAGGCAGGCGGGTCAGCAGACTTGATCGCTGATCGAAGTCATCAACCGCTCGTGCGTCCGCGGGGCAGCCGCGAGCAGTGGCAGGTCCTCCTCGGGGTCGGCGCTTAGATCGAACGGCAACCGGTCCGACCCGTCAACCTGCGTGCACCGCCCGCCCGCCTCATCGACAATCAGAGCCCCGGCTGCGATGTCCCATATCTTGCACTGTTTGCAGAATGTCGCGCCCAAGGCACCCGAGCCGACCATCGCCAGATGCAACGCCGTCGATCCGAGGTTGCGCGTGATCATCCCGCGCTCACCGAGCCAGTGACGGAGCACCTGTACGGTCATCCGATCTTTGCTGGACGGGATTCCGATCAGCACGTCCGACCCGTCCGGAACCTCGTGTACCGTGATCGCGCCGCCGTTGAACGTCGCGCCCCCTCCGCGCGACGCTGCGTAAAGATGTCGATGGTTGTGCTCCAGGACCACGCCGACGACCGGCCAACCGTGATCGAGCACGGCGATCGACGTGGCAAAGCAGGGAAACCCGGATACGTAGTTCCGCGTTCCGTCGAGCGGATCGATCACCCAGCAGTACCGGGCCTCGTGGCCGTCCGCGTGGGCACCCGGATCTCGCTGAGTTTCCTCAGCGCGGACCGCGTGGTCCGGGTAGGCACGGGCGATCGTGCCCAAAATGTGGGCCTGCATCTCGTGGTCCGCGTTGGTGACAACGCTGTTATCAGCCTTACGCTCGACGGCGGCCGAGCCGAAATAAGATAAGGCAATCTCGCCCGCCTCCGCGGCGAGCCTCGTGGCGAGTTCGAGCATCCCTGCTGGCGATGATCCGGACATTCGGGCGATCATAGCCACGCACGCCGATTCCGCCACCGTCCGAAAAACCGGCGGCTTGGCGCAAATACTTGGCTAAGTGCGGTCTCATGTTGTATGTTTGAATAGAGGTTGTCCGTCCGGATTCCAGCCGCCGAGACGCACCTTCGATGCGACGGAGTGTGCGTTCGGGCGGGGAGGCGAGACCATGGACGCCCTTTTCTATCACAAACACCTTCACGTCGGAGCACACCACCGGGTCTGGCTCTTCGTGGCCGCCTTGGTCGCCTTCTTGCTGGCAGCGCTGTGGGCTCAACCGGTCCATTAGGCCTTGTTCGAGTCAGCACGGCGTGCCGCACTGATCCCGCCCGGTTGACGGACCCGGGTCGCCCCTCGAAGATCGCGCCTCGTGACCTCGACCGCCGCCAAAATCCTGATCGCCGAACCGTTCGATCCATCCGTCGTGAACCGCCTTCGCACGGTCGGCGAAGTAGTCCAACTTGCAGACTGCGACGAACTGAACCTGCTGGCGGAAGTGGCCGACTGTGACGCGCTGCTGGTCCGAACCCGGACCCGTGTTACACGCGAGGTCATCGAGCGCGCCCGACGGTTGAAGGTGATTGGCCGGGGCGGTGTCGGGCTCGAGAACATCGATCTCGACGCGGCGCGCTCGCGTGAGGTCACCGTGGTCTACACGCCCGCCGCCGCGACCGATGCGGTCGCCGACCTGACCGTCGGCATGATGCTCTCCCTGGTCAGAAAGCTTCGACGAGCCGACGAGGGGATCCGCGCCGGCTCGTTCACCACGGATCGCGAAGACTGCATAGGGCCGGAACTCAGCGAACTCACTCTCGGGATCGTCGGTTTGGGGCGGATCGGTCGGGCCGTCGCCCGCCGATGCCACCACGGATTCCGCATGAAGATCGTCTACAACGACATCGTCGAGCCCGGGCTGACCGACTTCGTAGCTGTCTCCGCCCAAAAGGATGAGCTGTATCGAACCGCGGACGTGGTCAGCCTCCACGTCCCGCTCACCGACAAAACCCGACACCTGATCAACGAGTCGTCGCTCGCGACGTTCAAACGCGGTGCCTTCTTGATCAACACCTCCCGCGGAGCGGTCGTGGACGAGGCTGCGGTGGCTCGTGCGCTGGAGGAAGGTCACTTGGCCGGGGCGGCGTTCGATGTGTTCGATCCCGAACCGCCGCAAGAGTATAGTCCACTGCTCCGAGCACCCAACACGCTGTTGACCCCGCATATCGGAGCCCGAACACCGACCGGGTTGGCGCGGATGAACAACGTCCTCGACGACGTGATCGCAGTCCTGACGGGCAAACCACCGCGTTTCCCTGCCTGGACGTGACCGGTACCGTGTGTTGCGAACGTCTCATACCCCGGTTGGCGGACCGGTTATTACGGACTCAAGGTACCTGACCATGCGATGGCTTGGCATCCTGCAGATACCGACAGCCTTGCTTCTGGTCGCGTCGTCGTCCACGCATGCCGGCGATGCGCAGGACCGGCCCCCGCCTCGGCGTGACCTACGACGTACCCCCGTCGTCGAGGCGTACGAGCGGGCCAGGGAGTCCGTCGTCAACATCTCCGCCACCGAGAAGATGATCGTCCAACGGAAGGGGATGGACATCTTCGGTGATCTATTCGCCGTCCCGACCGAGCGAAGCACGCTGAGCGTCGGCAGCGGCGTGGTCATCCACGAGGACGGTTACGTCGCCACCAACGCCCACGTGGTTTCCGCCGGTGCGGACCTGGTCGTGACTTTCACGGACGGAACAGCACACGACGCCGACGTGGTCGGGCGCGATACGCCGAATGACCTCGCCGTCATCAAGGTCGAGAATACGGAACCGCTCCAACCGATCGCTTTCGGCCGCAGCGATGATCTGATGATCGGTGAGCAGACCATCGCGGTCGGGAACCCCATCGGGCTCCAGAACACAGTGACAACCGGTGTCATCAGCGCGTTGCACCGGGATTTGCAGGTGGCCGGGCATACCGTGTATCGGGACCTGATCCAGACGGATGCGAGCATCAATCCGGGCAACTCGGGCGGCCCGCTGCTCAACGTCCTTGGCGAGCTGGTCGGTATCAACATGGCCTTGAGAACCGACGCCCAGAACATCGGGTTCGCGATTCCGGTCGATCGTCTGCGTGAGATTCTCCCGGATATTCTGGACAGCGAGAAGCACAACCGGTTCCAGCTCGGAATGCGCGTCGATCCCGTCGCCCCGGCGCGGGTGATCGACATTCGGGACGGAAGTCCCGCCGCCATCGGAGGCCTCCGCGTCGGCGACGTGATCGAACAAATCAACGGGCAGCCCATCGGTCGCGGCGTGGATTACTACGTGACCATGCTAAACCACAGGCCCGGCGACGAGATTTCCGTGGACGTTCGCCGCGACCGGCGGCTCACCCGTGCGCGGGTGACATTGGAGCCGATCCCCCACCCTGACGGCGCAAAACTGGCCCGCGCACGCCTCGGGCTGATCATCACCGACGCCAAGGACGCCGTCGCCCGCCAATTCCAGCGAAACCCGCGAAGGAAGCCCGGCGTGATTGTGGTCGCACTTGACCCCTCCGGTCCCGCAGAGCAGGCGGACATCAGACCCGGCGATCTGCTCGTCTCGATGGGGTCGCGTTGGGTCCTGGATGTCGACCACGTCGGAGCGTTGCTGGCCGGTACCAGGAAGGGCGAACCCGTTGACATCGGTTTCCGACGCAAATTCCAGGGACGTCTATACGACGGGGAGGTTCACCTTCATGCCCGCTGACTCCGGACAGTCGCCTATCCCGAATGAGCACCCGCGGGTCCCCGGCTCCCGACCGCCGCGCGACCCCCATGACGCCTCGACGACACCGAGGGACCTGAAACTCAAGACCGAACAGCAGGTGCTCCTGATCGACTGGGCTGACGGCAGCCGCCACGAGCTGCCCCTCAGCGAACTGAGGCGACAATGCCCCTGCGCCACCTGCCGAACGCAACGGGAGGAGTCTCAGCGACCCGGGACCAACCCACTGCAGGTCCTCAAGTCCGACCCCGCCAAGCTCCGGGCGACGGGCGCCGATCTGGTGGGCACCTACGGTCTGAGGCTCCGCTGGTCGGACGGCCATGACACCGGCATCTTCGACTTCCGCTTCCTGCGCCAACTCGCCGATTCCGGCTAGCCGCTTGGGGCACCCACGCGCCGGGATTGCGGGGGGAGCGGGTGGCGGATACACTCCGGGATTCGTAATCCCTGGGCAGACCGAACGGATATCGGCCAGCACTCCCGGCGCGCCGGGATCGGTTCGGCTTGTTGGTGTCGCCGCTACCTTCCCCACGTACGCGGCGACCGGAATCTAGAGCCTAGACATTGGGATCGGAACGTCGTCTAGTCTCCGGTTTCTTGTTTCTGGTCTCTTGTACGATGGGGACGTGGGAACCTGACAAAATGAGCACGGCGCTCGAAACGGTAGCCGAACGCATCCGGGCGGGTGAGCTGGAAGAAGCCCAGCGCGAATTGGACGCCACCGTCGAGACCGACGAGAACGGCGGGCAGGTGGAGTTCTTGCGCGGATTCCTGCGCGAAATGTCCTACGACCGCGAAGGCGCGCTGGACTGCTATGAGAAGGTCCTCGATACCGACCCCGACCACACCGAGGCCGCGTTTCGTGCAGCTCTGTTGTACGATCAGGGCGGGGCGGACGACAAAGCCGTCGAGCTATACGAGATGTGCAAGGCTGAAAGCCCCGCACCCATCAACGCACTGATCAACCTCGCCGTCTTGTACGAGGAGCACGGCGACCTGGAACGAGCCGAATCATGCCTGCTCGACGTGCTCGCCGACTTTCCGAACCACACGCGTGCGAAGGCCTTTCTCCAATCGGTCGAAAGCTCCTACACGATGGCCTTCGACGAGCAGCGCTTGCGCGACCGCGAGCGAAGAGACGCCGTCCTCGACGTGCCCATCAGCGACTTCGAGCTCAGCGTTCGAGCCCGGAACTGCCTGCGGCAGATGAACATCAAGACGCTTGGCGACCTGCTGCGAACCACCGAAGCCGAGTTGCTCTCCTACAAGAACTTCGGCGAGACCTCACTCAACGAGATCAAGGCCATGCTCGACCAGAAGGGGCTGAAGTTGGGGCAAGCCCTCCAACCGGCCGAACAACCCGTCCTTGCCAAACCGGTTACCGTTTCGCCCGACGGACGGGCCAATTTCAGCCGGCCCGTATCGGAGTTGGAGCTTTCCGTTCGATCGCGGAAAGCGCTCCAGCGCCTCGGAATCTCTACCCTCGGCGAACTCTCGATGCGGACCGAGGCCGAGCTCATCAGCATCAAAAACTTCGGGCAGACCTCGCTGACGGAGATCAAGCGTCAACTCGGGGCGCACGGCATGACATTGCGCCAGCCGGGTTGAGTCCCGGCACGCCGGCACCGGGGACTCGCCGACATACCCGGACGTCGCCGTCGTCCAAAGTCACCGGTCGGTTCGCCGGGTGAGGCACAGGGGACGTCTTGGACAGAACCATTGCGGCGGATCGCACTGCTACGCTCCCCGATCCGGGCGCGCAGCATCGCAGGGGGGCCCACGCATGCCAACGGCCCGGTTTCGCGGTGGCATTCGCCGCGGCCGCGCTGGGCACGACCGCGCTTGGCAATGGTCGGCCTTCGGATTCCTCGATCCGCTCCGAGGACCAGGTCACGCCCATCCGTGACGTCCGCGTTCTGGTGGCGTCGGATGCCTCCCGCGTACGAATCGGCGCCGACGACCAGCTCTCTATGACGCGCGACGACCCCGGCACGCCGGAGACCACCGCTTCGCTGCTCGACGCAACGAAGATCGAGTTGGTCGAGGACCCGGAGGGACGCGTCCGCGTTGTAGCTGGCCAACATCCGCTCCCGCCTTGGTCGCGAGGCGGCTCCGCCACGGGTCTCATCGTTAGTTCCAGCACAAACGGTGCGGTCGAGTTGTCCGTGCGCGATCGCGAGGGATGGTCCAAGCGTCGCCGTTATCCCGGGAGGATGCGAATCACCGGCAGTGAGGGCGGCGGTCTGACGGTCATCAACCTCGTCGATCTCGAAGCCTACGTCGGGTGCGTGGTAGCCGGCGAGGTCTGGCCGACGTTCCACACCGAGGCCTTTCGAGCCCAGGCCATTGTCTCCCGCACCTTTGTTCTGTTCCACATGATCGAGCGGGACAACGCGGGCTACGACGTCAAAGCTACGCAGGACTCCCAGGTGTACAAGGGCATTCGTACGGACGAGCCGGGTCGACGTGCGAGAGACGCCGCCCGATACACGCGGGGGGTCGTACTGGCGTGGCGCGATCCCACCCGGGCCGGCAGTACCGACCGACTGTTCTGCACCTACTACAGCGCTGCCTGTGGCGGCTGCTCGCAGTCGGCGTCCATATTCGGACCGAGCAACGACATTCCCCCATTGGCCGGCAACGTCCGATGCGACTATTGCAAGATCGCGCCCGGGAAAACCTATCGTTGGGGGCCCGTTCGCATGACAAAGAGCGAGGTCCGCACTCGGCTTGTGGCGTCTTATCCCGACCTGGCTTCCCTGGGACAGATCGATCGCGTTACGGTCGCGGAGAGGACAGCGTCAGGTCGTCCTTCCACGGTGCGAATCGTCGGCTCGTCCAAAGACACCTACGACATGCTCGCCGAGCGGTTCCGCCTGGCGCTTGGCGGGATGCGGGTTCGCAGCACCGATTTCGAGCTCCGAAACACGAAAGACAAGCTCATTTTCGAGGACGGCCGCGGATTCGGACACGGGCTCGGACTTTGTCAATGGGGAATGCAAGGCCAGGCCCTCGCAGGTAAGAAAGCCGGCGCCATCCTGCGATATTACTACCCCGGTGCTCAGATCATGCGGGCCTACTGAATGCACCGTCCCCGCCGCCGAAAGACGAATGACCAGAAACGCGAACCTGCTTCGATGATCATGTTCGCTCGCTAGTTCCCGGTCTCTAGTTTCCGACTCGGTCGCCGAATCATCAGATCACGGGCGTGTCGCGCTTCGTCCTCGGATAATCCCCCGAGCCGGTCATCCAGCTCCAAGGCCCGGCGAAGGTAGACACGCGCTTCGTCTTCCTCGTTGGTTTCCAGCAGCACCAGGCCGAGATGGTAGGACGCAGCCGTCAGCGTGGCGGTCTGACCCGCCGTCTGCAAGCAGGTTCTCAATGTTCGCGCCGCCTCTCTGTGCCGACCTAGGCGAAGAAGGACGGCGCCGTGCGTGTCGAGCAGATCGGCGTCAGTGAGCGGTTTATCCGCCAGGAACCCTTCGATCAGCTCGAGCGCCTTCGCGGGATCGTTTCTATCTTCGGAATAGAGCCAAGCCAATGCGTTTACGGGTTTCGGGGAGGTCGGCGCGATCCGCATCGCATTCTCGAACAACCGCTCCGCGGCGGACAGCTCGCCGCGATGGTACCGACACAGGGCGTCGGTGTAGGTCGCGTCCCCGGCGAGTCCGGGAAACTCCGTGGCGATCTCTTCGAACCAGGTCGTACCGATCTCACGCAGACGTCGATCCTCAGCGCCCGTCGCAAGTAGTTCCGCCGCCAACAGAACCGACGCGGCGTCCTCGGGTTGTTTCTGCCTGCGAGACATCGTGAGCCCGTAAACCTCGTCGAAATTCCCTAGCCGTGCATGATACTGTAGATGTTCCTGGAATACCTCGACGGACGAGGGATGCATTTCAAACGCCCGATGGAAAAGCGAGTCTGTTCGCTCGTGGTCGCCTTCGAGTTCGTACAGCTTCGCAAGGACAATGAGTTCGGTTGGCGTGTAAACGCCCTGCGGTGCCAATCCCTCGATCGTGCGGATCGCGCGGTCCGTTTGACCGGTTCGCTGATAAGCGGTGGCTAACAACCGGACCGCCACCGGCAACCGGGGTTTGGTCTCCAGGAGCCATCGGAGCGGCGTGACCGCCAGATGGTAGTCACCATGATGGCAGTGGATCTGCGCCGACGCCAGCAACAAGTCCGGGTCTTTCGGGGCGAACGCCAGACCCTCCGAAACCGTATCACGGGCGAGGTTCAGCCGCCCCGAGCGAATCTGAACGGCCGCCAGCAGCTTGTGCGCGTCGGGTGAGCGAGGGTCAATCGCGAGCGCTTGCATCAGCGCCGCCTCGGCGCGTGCGGTGTTCGGGGGCACGTCGGTCGTCGCCAACCTCGCCCGGAGCAGCAAAGCCGGCAGGTCCTCGGCGCCTCCGCGCAGGCGGTGATCGACGATGACCGCGGCCTCCAATCGGTGCTCGGATGCGTCGCTGGCGGCCAGCAACCGCGCCAGGGCGAGTGATGCTCCCGGGTCCTCCCCGCGCAGCTCGACAGCCCGACGCGTCAGCGCAAGCTGCTTCGCGAAGTCGCCTCGCGACCCCCAGAACTTCGCGCAGGCGCTGAACACCGATGCGTTGTTCGGCTCCAGTTCCATCGCACGGGCGATGGCCCGCTCCGCTTCCTCGTGTTTCTCCAGACGCGTCAGCAGTTGCGCGAGCAGAAGGTAATGCGACGCCCGTTCGAGACGCATCGCAATGGCACGCACCATCGACTCCGCCTCCTCCGCTCGATCCCTGCGGATGAGCACCCGAGCGTACGCCCAGAGCAGGGCGGGGACGTCCGGGTGTGCTTCCAGCGTGGCAAGCGCAATGCGCTGAGCCTCCGCCAGGTTGCCCGCACGAAGCCAGAGTTCCACCGTCAGTGCGGCCCACGCGGGGTCGTCCTTGCGCAGCGCGAGAAGCTGCCCCGCCGTCTCCGCCGCCGATTCCAGTTCGTGCCGCCGGAGGTGTCGTTCGGTCTGAAGGCGGAGCAAATCAGACCGGTTTTCCGAGGTCACATCGCGCGTCCGCCGCGCTCCCGCGGCGACCGGATCGCGCTCACCGTTCCCGATCGCATCCGCGATGGATGCCAGCAGGTTGTCAGCCTCGAAGTAGTCACCGAGTTGCCGCAAGACCCGAACCAGACGGATCGCCGCCTGGCTCTTGCCGAGCCTCGGATGCTGGGCGATCGCGTTCCGATAGGCGTCCGCAGCCTCCTCGAGATTGCCCGACACCTCGTTCGCGTATCCGAGCAGAAGTCGTGCGGCGATCCATCCGGGGCGGACCGTGAGGCAGCGTTTCAGCAACTCGATGGCTTCTTCCACCCGACCGGCCATGCGATCACGCTCGAGCGAAAGCCACGCCCGTTCGAAGCGCCAGACCAAACCCTCACTACCTTCGATCGCACGAATCTCGTCGATGAGTCGTCTGGCTTCAGACAGATCGGGCGTCCGTCGGAGCAGCGCTTGCCGGGCACGAACGTTCGTAGGTTGAAGCGCGACCGCCCGGCGAAGCGTCTCGGTCGCCGTCTGCGTCTGCTCGGACGCGAACTGAGCGCGGCTGATGATCTCCCAGAGGCGGCCCTTCGCCCGGTCCGCCAATTCAGTTGCAGCGATATGTCCGGCAGCTTCGGACACCCGGTCCGTTGTCGCCAACACGTACACGAGTAATTCGTGCCCGGCCGCCGCCGTCGGGAACCGCCGCGTCGCTTCCAAAGCCAACGCTTCGGCAGGCTCCACCAGCTCCCGGTCGAGCAATCCGCGGCCCACCTCCAGCACCAGCGCCGCCTTGCGCTCGTCATCCACGGGCGACTCCATCACCGTTTCGACGGCCCGCTGCGTCTGCCCGAGCCCCACGAACGATTCGGCGAGCAACCCGATTGCGGTGGCGTCCTCCGGTTCCTGCTCGAGCAGGGCTTCGAGGGTCACCTTCGCCGCGGCAAGCAGGTCGGCGTCCGCATCTCGGCTTGCCTCCCCCAGGTCACACGCCGCGAGAAGCAACCGGGCCTGGCGCCGGAAGGCGCCGCCGGCGTCGCCCACGTGCTGCGCGTGTCTTCGCGCCTCTTGGTATCGCCCGAGCTCGATCTCGATCCACGCCAGGGTCGCGGCGATCGCAACTTCATCCGGGGCAGACAACAGAATCTGCTCGTAGATGTCGACCGCTGTCTCGATCGCGCCGGTTCGCATATGGGCGATCGCGAGCAGTTCCGCAGCCCAGGAGAACGGACCAGCCCGAACGAGGGCGCGCTCAAGAAACGGCATCGCGGCAAACGGC
Organism: Phycisphaerae bacterium; assembly: GCA_050050135.1. Lineage (GTDB taxonomy): Bacteria > Planctomycetota > Phycisphaerae > UBA1845 > UBA1845. Next base: position 19,702 of record JASFUW010000002.1, on the reverse strand, counting down.
TCGCCGATGGCAATCAGTCGGGCTCCGCGCAGCACGTCGAGTCGCGTCCGCAACGGGCCGGAAACGTGGAGTCCCCCCGCACCGGGGCTCGCGAGCCGCTCGATGCACCGGTCCGCCGCGTCGCTGTCGCCCGCCCGAAGGAACAGCTCCGCAGCCTGAGCGAGACGATCCAGCCCGCCCGGCGCGCTCGGGTCGCCCCCGGTGGTCAGTTCTTCAGCCAGCGCCGTCATCTCCTTCGGGTCATTCGTTCTGACGGCCCACTTGGCCCGCGCCGCCGTCAACCGCGCCGATTCGGGTGCCACATCCATGGCATCGTCGAGCAGCTCCTTCGCGTCCGAAAGTCGTCCCTGGGCTATATAGGTCAACACAGCCGGGACGAGCACATCGACATTCTGCGGCGCCAACGCCAACGCACGTTCCAGATGAACCTCCGCCGCGTCGTCCGCCCCCGAGTACGACCGCTGGCGCTTGTAGAATGCTGACGCGGCAAGGTGGACCTCGTAGGACTCCGGATGGCGTCGCACCGCCTTGGTGACCCACGCCGCTGCCTCCTGCGGCCGATCCAGATTCGTCGACAGCAACTCGATCAGCAGCGCATACAGCGGCGGGTGCTCCGGTGTCGTCTCGATCGCGTCGACCAGACCCGCCGCCGCTTCATCGAAACGAAGCAGCGCCCGACGTGCCCGGGCCAGACAAAGCGCCGCGTCAACCGAGTCCGGCGCCTGCGTCAGCCAACCGCGGGCGTGCTGTTCTGCCAGCGAGTAATCACCCACTTGCAGATACAGCGTCGCCAATCGCCCCAGCGCCTCCACGTTCCCCGGTTCCAGCCGTACGAGTCTCCGGAGCGTGCCCAAAACGTCCCCCACCAGCTCGGTCCCGGCGCCTTGGGACACCATCCGCGTGTTGAGCACCGACGCGTAGTCCGCCAACGCAGAAGCATCCGAAGGACGCCGCTTCAAATAAAGCCGGTAGTACGTGGACGCCGCCTTGAGGTCGCGCTGTTCCTCCGCCTCCCGCGCCTGGCGGAGCAGCTTGACCGTGTTCGCTTCTTTCTGATAGGTATGGCGAACGTACGCCGCAACCCCCGCAGACACCAACAGCACGGCGACCACGACGATGCCGCCGATGCGAACGCGTCCTCGTGTTGGGGTCGTTTGAGTTTCCGCCACGCTCTCGTCTCGTTTTCGATCACAGACCAGCGGCAGCCGGAGCAAACCGGCGGCTTCCGCAAAACACGGTCGGGCCGAACCTGGTGCCGCATTCAGCAACGGAAGTCAAGTTCGGGTGGCATGGTCAGACCCGAAGGGGCAGGCCATGGTTCGGGCCAATCACGGCTCGGCTGCGACCCCGGCGTGCCGGAACGCCACCCGGATTTCGAAGTTTCTTTCCGGAAACAGCACTAGTCCATTATCGGTTGGTCAGACCTTCGTAATGTCGGCGAAGCGCGGCCGCCCGCGTGCAGATACCATGACGCTCCAGACGCTCGGCGAACGCCGTGAGGCGCCGCGCCGCGAACATCGCGACCGGCGTGTGGAGGAGGATTTGAAAATCGAGCCAGGGTGACCGGTGACGGACGTACTCGACGTCGTAATAGATCCACTCCTGAAAATCCGAGGCGTTCGGGTTTCGGAGCCTCAGAACCTGCCACAGCCCCGTGATCCCGGGTCTGACCGAAAGACGCGTCCGTCGCCAGGCCGGGCAGAGTTGGTTTTCGTTATCGGGTGAGGGCCGCGGTCCAACCAGGCTCATCTGCCCCAGCAGCACGTTGATCAGTTGCGGCAGCTCGTCGATGTTGTAATGCCTGAGCCACGGGCCGATTTTCGTGACGCGCGGGTCGTTGTCGATTTTGAACTGTGGTCCGTCGACTTGGTTCTGGCTGCGGAGCTGGTCCTGGAGGGCGCTGGCGTCCTGACGCATCGATCGGAACTTGAGACAACGGAACTCCTTGCCGCCCTTCCCCTGCCTCGGGTGCCCGAAAAACACCGGCCCGGGCGACGTCAACTTGACTAGAAGTGCCACGACCACGAGCAGCGGCGAGAGCAGCAGCAGCCCCGACGCCGAGACGAAGATGTCGATTGTCCGCTTAGCGAAGAAATACGCCAGGTCGGATCCCGGCGCGACCGAATCGGCGTACGTCTCGAGGGGATCGGGCTCGTCATCGTCGTCTTCCCAGGGCTCCTCGTATCGGTCAGGCAGCAGGCTCCTCAGGCCGGGATCAAACGCTGCGCCTCCAGATGCGTCGGCATCCGTTCGATGGCGATCCGAGACTACAGGCGTCTCCTGCCCATGCCAGCCCACTCCGTTGCCCCCGTGGTCCGGAAGATCCACCGCTCGCCGCGTGCCCGGCTGGACATCGTTTCTAAGTACCTCCATAGCCAGACTCAGCGAACCAGGAAAACCCGAACCGTCCGAATTTGAACGGTCGGCTGCATTCACCGCCCGCTCTTCTCCCGGCGAGCCGGGCCAGAACGGGGACACGACCCCGAACTCAGACAGCACGCACGGCGCCGACGACCACTGAACGCTGAACCGCCGGATCAACGCACCGACGCTTTCCAACCCCCATCCGCGTGTCAGCATGTGGCTTAGGACAGCCTGTGCCCGCTCCCGCGACGCCACGAGCAACGAAGCTTCGCCGTTCCACAAGTCCGTAAACCCCGGTGAGTCGCAGTAGTGACGCTTGAACTTCACGACCTCACCCGTTTCACTGACCAGCACGGACTCCGAATATTGTCGCTGTGCGGAGTTGGATGAGCTGAAGATGAGCACTTCCGTGTCATGACGGCGGACGGCCGACCGCGCGGCGTGCCAATCGACGATTGGCAGGTGCTTTCCGTTCACGATCCAGATTCGCTCACCCCTTCGCAACTGCGGCGGGGCCGAAACGCCTTCCTCGCTATACCACGCCGGGGAAACGTGCGGGAGCTCATCCAACATCGGCCCGAGCGCGTCTCGTTGTGAGCTGGGCAACAGAGCAAGCGGGGGGGCCGCGCGCTCCGACGCCCACCGACAATAGGAGTCAATGAGGCGCGCACGTTCCGGCGAGAGCGCTGCCGGCGAAGCCGACGCCCCGTCACCGCTCCCGACCGCTATCGGGATTCCGAATTCCGTGCCGAAGTGGATAAACAGCATTCTGTCGTCTTGCCTCTAGCTTCCAGCTACTGCAAACCGGTCTCTAGAGGGCCTCCGTCCCCGTAATTGGCTCAGCGGAATCCCGACGTCCGTCGGAGCGCCGCCATCGAAACCTCCCCGCCTCCCTGCCTTCACGCTTCGTCCTCCGTGTGGGCGTAGGTATACCCGTAACTGTACCCATACCCACGCCGTGTGTTCTTCGGGTTGACCGCGTTCAACACCACGCCGACGACCCGGGCGCCCACGGCGGCAAGGTCTTGTTGAGCGTCCTGTGCCTCCTCACGCGTCGAACGGTCGGCGCGCAGAACCAGGACCACCTCGTCGACCAGCGTCGCCAGGATGACCGTATCGCTTTTCGCCAGCACCGGCGGTGAATCAACGATCACCTCGTCATACGACTTGAACAGATCTTTCAGCCGCCCCTGCGCGCCGCGACGACCGACCAGCTCACCGAATCCAGGCATGCCGGGTCCGTCCGGTGCCCCCGCCGGGATCACGTGCATCCCGCCAAGTCCAGACGAACCGGGGTCCGAACAGGTCACCTCGTCCGGGGTCGCCGTCCCCGTGAGCAGTTCTCGCAGGCCCTGTTTGCCCGAAAGGTCCAACCGTCGCGTCACGCCGCGGCCGTGGTTGTCACCGTCGACCAGCAGCACCTTCCGGCCCGTCGCCGCCAGGCTTCGCGCGAGGTTCATCGACATCGACGACTTACCCGTGCCCCGCGTCGGGCTGGTGATCAGCCGCGAGTGACCCGACTCCCGTTGCGATTTCGTCGAATCGGCCAGCAGGGCGGCGGAAATGCCCCGGATCGGCTCCGAGAAACGCTGATCCACGACAAGATCGACGGGACGAGCGGGTCCGACGTCAGCCACCGTACCCAACACACGCATCCCGAGTCGCTCTGTCACCTGCTCGGGGTGACGGAAGCTGGTGTCCAAACGATGCCGCACCAATCCTGCCCCCAGACCCAAAAACAGGCTCATCAGGGCGGCGGCGGCGCAGTACTTCGGCCGGTTGTCGATGTTCGGTGCTTTCGGCGCATCCGCGAGCGACTCGATCGTGATGCGAGCAGCCCGGCGCTGCTCAACCGTGACGTTCCAGATCTTTTGCCGCACCTGGCTCAACGCGTGTTCGAGCTGTTCCCGTTCGTGAAGCAGGTTTTCGACCTCGAATTTCTGTCCGACCACGCCGACCCGCTGTTGCATCAGCTTGTCGAGTTCCTCCCGAAAGACCTGGGCGCTGAGTTGCGCTTCCCGAATCTCGGACTCGAGGCGGCGGCGCTCCTCCGCCCGATAGGCTTCCGCGACGGCCTCACGCCGCTCATCGATTCGGTCCCGCAACGTCGCGATCAGTTCGTTGCGTCCCGTGACATCCGGATGGCTCGGGCCTCGACCCAGGCGGTCGTCATCCAGCACCGACAGCTCCGCCTTCTGGAGTTGGCCTTGCAGGCTGTTCAGTTCCGGGTCGGTGGCGACAAAGTCACGCAGACCACGCAGGTCGGCCGTCTCTACGCCCGCGGAGTCCGGGCCCTCGTCACTGGCCTTGATGCTCTTCAGTCTCGCTTCCGCAAGCGCACGCTCCTTATTGGCTTGCGTCAACAGCCCTTGGACTTCGCTCATCCAGGTCTCGAGCATCATGCCCGATTCTTGGGCCATCCCCAGTCCGCGGTCGACGGCCGTCTGGTAGAGCTGAACGCCCTTGGCTTCCAGCTTCGCCTCGAGCTGGCTCTCTTCGGCGCGAAGCGACTCGAGGATCGTCTCGTCCCACTGACGCTTTCGGTCCTCATGGCGACGAAGATACGTGCTCAACACGCCGTTGACGATCCTTGCCATGTCTTCCGGATGTTGCCCGACCATCGAAACAGCGAGCAACTGGGTGCGCTTTACGGATTCTACGGAGAGCGCGTCTTGGATGTCGGACACGGGATCGACCGACGTCCGGACCCACGGCAGCGACGCAATCTCGGGAAGGTCCAGCGCCGCATTGATCACCGAGGGGCTTGTCATCGCGGCCATCTCGGTAGCGACATAGACCGCGTAATGACGTGAAATATCCGTATCCTGGTCCGAAAACAGGATAGGCCGCACCACGGGGACAATCTTCACCCGGCTCGTGACCTTATAGGCTGGACGTATGGTAAACCAAACCGCCGGCACCGAGATGGCCCCCGCCACCAGCGCCACGAGCAGCACGGCCCGCCACCGTTGGACAAGCGCCACCACCAGCGACTCATGCGGAGGCTCGCGCTCCACGCCCGAGAATTTCGTCGGTGGCGAATACGGAGATACCGTTATTGGCTTCACCTCTGACATTCACTCAACCCACTCGTCCCGCCGCGCCGGGATCCGCCTGGCCGCTGTTGCGCCCAAAACACCTATGGTAAGCACTCAGCCGTGTGCGGCAGAAGCGCCTCCATGAAGCTTACAATCTCGGACTCCGCGTTCTCCCACTTCTCGTCGGGAACCGCTGACGCCACCTGAACCTGCGCCAGGTAGTGTCCGCCCTCGTGCCCGTCCCTGCGCGGGGTGTGCCAGAACATCCCCCGTGACGAGCCGACAAACTCGCCGCTGACCACCGCCACGAATCCGACGCACCGTCGCGCGATGCCCTCCGGTTCTGCGTGCGAGAACCGGTGCAGCATGATGGTCGCGCCGAACCGATCGAGCCCGCTCCCGGACCTGACGGCCCGGCCGCTCGGCTCGCCTTCCGATCGCCATCCCACAGCCGGGTAGCAAACGTCCGGACCATGGCCCATGCCCGCCGCCTCGGTCCCCCAATACCCGACGTAGAGGAACACCTGATGCCCCGTGACCGAGTCCTCGTATACCCGGTTCACGTAATGGTCCACGTTCGCCGCCCGGAGCACATCGGTGTCCAGCGGAATCTCGCCTCGAAGCCGGTACGTTCCGATATTGGCTGGAATCTGCGATAGCGGCTGTCGCAACGGGGTCTGCATCGACGCCTGGGAAGCCCGTGTCACGCGCACCCACCGCTGCGTCATCCCCGTGAAAAGCAGGATCACAACCGTCAATCCGATCAGGCTGGTTCTTGTGTGTTGCACCGACGACCCCCTAAACCCGGCAACTCTACGCCGGGCTGTTTGCGCTGCCTTTCGCGCCCGCCACCCGGCGGTCCATCTGGTCAACCAGGGCGGTCACCGCTTTCGGCGCGCTCGGAGTGTGCATGACCACGCACGATAATATCCACAATTCGAGCCAGACCAACGCCAACGCCGCCGGGACCATCAACAGCCCGGTCATGTCGTGGAATGCCCCACGCGCCGCCCATCCATGCCCCGCGGTGTACAGACAAGCCGCAACCACGATCCGACCCACGTTGCAGAGCACGGCGATCGGAAGACTCGAGAGAACAACGATGATTTTCTGCCACCGCGGACGCCGGATGAAATAGGCGAAGACAGCCGTCACGATGAGAAACGCCACGGCCATTCGCAGTCCGCTGCACGCCTCTGCGACCGCGATACGGTGCCCGGCCACTTCTAAAACATGCCCGGCCCGCACGGCCGGTATCCCCACGATCTCCAGGATGCTCGCTGAAATCCGCGCGCCGATGCCCTGCAACGGCAGCAGAATCAGGTCATGGAAACGGTGCGGCAGCGGGAGCGTCAGAAACAGAAAGACCATCGGATACCAGATGCGACGGTACCCCCGCCAACCGACTAGCATCAACACCAGACCGTTCAGGCAGATGCCCATGCCCAGGTTCTCGAGCGATGAGTACAGGTAATACGCACCGAAAAGATTCATCGCGAAACCGGCCCCGAAAATGGCCAGTCCCAACGGTGCAAAGCGTAGTTTCAGTCTCTTGAGCCGGTTGCGTCGGGCTGCGAGCATGTAGGCGGCAGCCAACGGAACGATCTGACCGGCGCTGTAATCGCCATCGGTCCGCCACACGTGCCATAGTCCCCCGAGTGTGTCCCAAAACGCCCACGCAAAAGTTGCGACGATCGCCGCAACCGAGAGCCATTTCGCCGCCGCCGGGCTGCCGACTCGAGACCCTTTGGGGTTCTCAGGACCCAGGTGTGGCGAGCGTGCCTCCGTTCGCGGTTTCAACGGACCCGTGCCCGGGCCCTCCGCCAGCGGCAACGCCCCGAGGCGAAGCTCCGGGACGAATTGGTCGGTCAACGACATGCCCGCGGGGCTGCGGCTGTCCTCCGGGGCGATGACGCGAATAAGCCAGGATCCCGCGCCGACCTGTGCCCGGTCCCCCAACATGGCAGGACCGACTACAACCGCCCCGGGCTCGATCCGCGACTGATGACCCAGAAGTGCCGGACCCACGATCCGCGCATCCTCCGCGATGCTCACGTCCCGACCACGCCAGATACCGGGCGCGATTTCATCATAACCGCCTAGCGGAAATTGCCCCGTCGAGAGAATCCGATGCAGCACATGCATATAGCTTCGCCAGTCGGATACCTGGCAAGCCGGCCGGCGAAGTGACACCGCCCCGACACGCAACCCGGCATGACGAAGCGCCGGCACCAATTGCTCTTTCAGATCCTGATACCCGACTTCCGGAATGTGGTCGAGGACATCCGGTTCGCAACAGTAGATGCCCGCGGGGCTGAGCACCGTGCGCTGTTTGCCGTTCGACAAGTTCGAATCGACGGTGCAAAACACGGTCAGCGCATTGCCCTGTGTCCGGTGCTGCTCGAGCATCCATCGCGGATCGTCCTCGAACCATACGGAACCGCCCGTCACGAACACGGTGTTGCCGTTCAGGCGGTCCTGACAGCTCTTAAGGCAACCGGCCGTGCCCAGGGGAAGGCTGTCTTCCAGGACACCGACCTCGAACGTCGCCGACTGAAAACGCTCAGCGCACGGCGTGATCCACTCCGTATGACCGTTGACACAGATCGTGCACGTGCCCGCACCCGACGAGGCGGAGTGCATATGCGCCAGCAACGACTCGAGCAGCGTCGTGCCCGGAAGCGGCAGCAGGTGTCGCGGCACGTCACGCGCCCACGACGTCTCGTCACCTGCGCTTCCAGCCAGAATCAGCCAGTCCATCCGCAGACCCCACCCCAGGTGAATCTCGGTCCACAACGCACCGAAACCATGCTCTCCCGGCGCGCCGGGAACCAAGGAAAGGCACGAACTGAGCGCAAGACTGGTGTCACCCCCCACCGAACTCGCGCAGACCAACCCTGCTCGAATGACCGTCCCCAAACGGGGCGGGTTGGCCCAAACTCAGTACCTAACTGTATCCGGGTTATGGCGGGGGTCAATGCAAGAACCTGCCGACATCCGAGAACCCGCAGCGGGGAGCGATAAGGTACGTCCTCGGAGTGGACTTATCGGGCTGCCCATGCGTGAGCTGTGAACACGGGATGTTTGGGTAGAACGCGAAAGGTCCGAGTACCGCTGGCACCCGGAACGGCGCGTTCCGGAGACAGACATCCGTCGTGCCCCGCCCTTGCCGGGCGCCGAACGAGTCCCTCGGAGGGAACCCGCCCGCGGTTCGTTCGGCAGCCAGCAACCGTCGCTTGCACGTCCAATAGGGCGAGCTAGAATAACGTGGACCGCGCGGACCGAGTTATGGGTCGATCCCGGTGTCGGGACCGGCGCCCCGTCCCGCCAGCCCAGGTCGGGCCGGACCCGCGCGGATGGGCAATCGTACTTCACGTCCCATCCCGATGTCTCGGGCTTGCGCGGTCGAGTGGTCTCGTCGTTGACCGCCACCGACGGGCTTACCGGACACCGGCCGCGACCGGGGCGCGCGGCGGGTTCCACCAGGCGGGCCGAAACGCAAAATCCCGGCGCGCCGGGATCATCCGCTCACAGGTGCGCCAAGGAAAACCGATCAGTCCTTAGGCGAAAGCCGGAGTGCGGTCGTACGACGCGGCAGGGCTTGATGCAACGCCCTCGAGGCTGACTAGATCGCGGGAGCCGAGCGCTCCACGACGCAAACAACGGGGGCGCAGGCGTATTGACGCTTGCGTTTTCGGGCATCCGATTCAAACGGCGAATCGAGTGTCCGGTGACCGGGGATTCGCTATAAGTATCGTTTTTGCAGTAGGTTACGCGCAGTTTTTGTGCGCAACTGACGGGGACGGAGTCTGGAAAGACCACGACAAACCACGCATCGAGTCTTCGCGACCTTGGCCGCCGCGCGCGCCTGGACAAACACTCAGGTTATAGGATTCGCGCTTTGCACGTGAACGAACCGAACATGCGGGATTCGACCATCCTCGTCACGGGGGCAGCCGGCTTCATCGGCAGCAACTTCGTCCGGTTGCTCTTGGATCAGCGTGACCGCGTTCGCGTTGTCGCCCTCGACGCCCTTACCTATGCCGGCAACCTCGAAAACCTTGAAGACTGTGCCGCCGACGCCAGGTGCCGCTTCGTTCGCGCGGACATCTGCGATGCCGAAAGTTTGACACCCGTGTTCCAGGATGGAGTCGACGCAATCGTCAACTTCGCAGCCGAAAGCCACGTTGATCGCAGCATCCTCGGAGCCCAGGACTTCGTCCGCACCAACGTGGTGGGGGTGCAGATTCTTCTCGATTTGGCCCGCGAGCACCGCGTGTCCCGCTTCCTCCAAGTCTCCACCGACGAGGTCTACGGGTCCCTGGGCCCCACCGGGCGATTCACCGAGCGGACCCCGCTTGCCCCGAACAGCCCCTACGCCGCCTCAAAGGCCGCCGCCGACCTCCTCGTGACCGCCTACCACGCCACCTTCGGGATGGACGTGGTGATCACCCGCTGCTCGAACAACTACGGTCCCTATCAGTTTCCCGAGAAGCTGATCCCGCTCTTCGCGACCAACTTGATAGAAGGTAAGAAGGTCCCGCTCTACGGTGACGGGTTGAACGTCCGGGACTGGATCCACGTCACCGATCACTGCGAAGCCATCCTTCAGGTCCTTCTGCGCGCCGCCGCGGGGAGCGTCTACAACATCGGCGGCGACTGCGAACGCCCCAACATCGAGATCGCCCGCCGCATGCTCTCCGTGCTCGACCACGACGAATCGATGATCCAATACGTCCGCGATCGGCCCGGCCACGATCGCCGATATGCCATGGACTTCTCGAAGCTCACCGAAGAGATCGGCTGGCAACCGCGGATCGACTTCGACCACGGACTCGCCGAAACGATCGAATGGTACAAGACCAACGAATCCTGGTGGAAGCGAATCAAGAGCCGCGAGTACCTCACCTACTACGAGAAACAGTACGGACCCGGTGGAGTCGTGGGGGTCGACCGGTGAGCCCGCAGCCTTGGATCGACGGCGAAGCCCTCGTCCTGGGTGCCCGCGGGATGCTCGGCAGTGACATGGTGGAGACACTGAGTCGCCGTGCCCACCACGGACCGCACCGCCGACCCACCGCTTGGGACCTTCCGGAACTGGACATCACCGCGCGCCAGGATGTCGCGGACGCCCTGACTAGCCTAAGGCCAACCGTTGTGATCAACGCGGCCGCCTTTACCGACGTGGACGAATGCGAGACGCAGGTCGAACAAGCCATGTCGGTCAACGCGAAAGCGCCCGGCTACATCGCCCGAGCATGTGCCGAGCTGGGTGCCGTCTGCGTGCACATCGGGACCGACTTCATCTTCGACGGCACCGCGACGGACCCCTACGAACCCGACGACACACCGAACCCGCTCTCGGTTTACGGCCGATCGAAATGGGAAGGGGAGCAGGCGATCCGGGAATCGGGATGTGAACATCTGATCGTCCGAACCTCCTGGTTGTTCGGACCCCACGGCGCGAACTTCGTCGAAGCCATCCTTCGCCAGGCGAGGCTCGGTGCCACGCTGCGCGTCGTCTCCGATCAGGTCGGCTGCCCCACGCACGCCGCCGATCTGGCGGACGCCATCTGTCGATTGTTGGATGTCGAGGCGCGCGGAACCGTCCATTTTGCGAACCGTGGCCAATGCTCACGGCTCGAATTCGCACAGGCGATCCTTCAAAACGCAGGCCTCGATACCGGCGTTAAGCCCATACTTTCCCGGACGCTCGCTCAACCCGCCAGGCGTCCTCCTTTCTCGGCGTTGAGCACGCAGGCGTACACCAATGCGACCGGTCATCGACCGACCCACTGGACCGATGCACTGGCCAGATACATGGCCGCAGCACATCCCCGCGACGAGGCGTCCGTCGGGGCAAAGACCGACCCTTCCGGTGTCGATGAATTGGGTGGTCGCGCCGGTGAGCCGTAAGGCATGAGATCCGACAGAACAAAACCGCTCTACATGTGCGTCTGCGGGGCCCGCCCCAATTTTATGAAGGTCGCACCCGTCGTGCACGCGTTATCGGAAGCGGGAACCGCCGAGACCCTGCTCGTCCACACCGGCCAACACTACGACGCCAACATGAGCCGCCTGTTCTTCGACGAGCTGGGCATCCCAGAGCCGGACGTGAATCTCGAGGTCGGCAGCGGTACCCACGCCGCGCAAACCGCCGAGGTTATGAAACGTCTCGAACCCGTTTGTGTCGAGCACCGCCCCGACTGGGTCATCGTCGTCGGCGACGTCAACAGCACCATGGCCGGCGCCCTCGTTGCCACCAAGCTGGGCATTCGCGTCGCCCACGTCGAAGCGGGGCTCCGAAGCTTCGATCGATCAATGCCCGAGGAGATCAACCGCGTGGTCACCGACTGCGTCAGCGACGTTCTGCTCGCCACCGAACCGAGCGGCGTCGAGAACCTCAGACGCGAAGGCGTCACCGACGGCAAGGTCCACCTCGTCGGAAACGTCATGGTGGACACGCTTCTCCGCCATCGCGCAAAAGCGGACGAGTCCAATGTGCTGAACTCGTTGGGTCTAAAGAGCAAGTGCTTTGCACTTGTCACGCTACATAGACCGAGCAACGTCGACGACCCCAACGTGATGACCGGCATCCTCGACGCGCTTCAGCAGGTCGGCACCGACATGCCCGTCGTCTTCCCCGCCCATCCCAGAACGACCGGCAATCTCCGCAGCTTGAACCTGCTCTCCCGAGTCGAACAGGATAAGACCCTGCGAATGATTCAGCCGCTCGGGTACTTGGACTTCGTCAAGCTCATGGCGGAAGCAGCCGTGGTCCTCACCGACTCAGGCGGTATCCAGGAGGAAACGACCGTGCTCGGTGTACCCTGCCTGACGCTGCGGGAGAACACCGAGAGACCGATCACCGTGACGCAGGGAACGAACCGACTGACCGGCTCCGATCCCCGAGCCATTCTCGCCGGTTACCGCGCCGCCCGTGACAACCCGCAACGGGACGCGCAAATCCCCGACCTGTGGGACGGTCACGCAGCCGAGCGGATCGTCAAAGTGCTGGCGAGCGTCTGACGCAAAAGGCTCGACAAAAAAGCGCCAAAGCGAATTGGAATCAAACACCCGTGCGAACGGGCGCAAGAGACATTCGACGAAGGTCACACGAATGAAGGTAGCCATACTTGCAGGAGGTAAGGGTTCCCGGCTCGCCGAGGAAACCGAGATCAAGCCCAAGCCGATGGTCGAAATCGGTGGACGGCCCATCCTCTGGCATATCATGAGGCACTACGCCCACTTCGGGTGTGACCAGTTCGTGATCGCGCTCGGCTACAAGGGCGACGTCATCAAGCGATACATGGTCGACTACTGTTCACTCAGCAGCAACCTCACCGTGAACTTGAGAAAGGCCCACGTCACCGTCCACGACGGCGAAAGACCGGAATGGACCGTCGACCTCGTCGACACCGGCCTCGACACCATGACCGGCGGACGCATCAAGCGCTTGGCTCCCTTCTTGGGAGACTCCACGTTCATGCTGACCTGGGGCGACGGTGTATCGAACCTCGACATCAATCGGCTCGTCGAGTTTCACCGCTCGCACGGAAAACTCGCAACACTCACGGCCGTGCGACCTCCGGCCCGGTACGGCCGACTCACCCTCGACGGCGATCGCGTCGTCCTGTTCGAGGAAAAACCCCAACTCGGCGAAGGTTGGATCAACGGAGCGTTTTTCGTCCTCGAACCACAGGTCTTCGACTACATCGAGGGCGACGAAACGCAGTGGGAACAGGAGCCATTGGAACGACTCGCCGCGGACGGGCAGTTGATGGCCTACAAGCATGACTCCTTCTGGCAGTGCATGGACACCCTGCGCGAAAAGCACCTGCTCGAGGTCATGTGGCAGTCGGGCCGCGCTCCGTGGAAAGTGTGGAGTTGAATCGGCATCATGCGCGTATTAGTTACGGGCCACGACGGGTATATCGGGACAGTACTCGTACCGATGCTTGAGGCGGCGGGCCACGAGGTCGTTGGGCTGGACAGCTACCTGTTCGCCCAGTGCGTCTTCGGCAAGGATGTTCCGCCTTTCCCGGCTATACGAAAGGACGTTCGCGACGCCGCGCCCGATGACCTGGCGGGTGTCGATGCCGTCATTCACCTCGCGGGAATCTCCAACGACCCCCTGGGAGACCTGAACCCGCAGTGCACCTACGACATCAACCACGTGGCCTCGGTGCGATTGGCGAGACAGGCGAAGACTCTTGGCGTCAAGCGATTCCTCTTTTCTTCCTCGTGCAGTACCTACGGCGCGGGCGGAATGGATGACATCCTGACGGAAGGGGCACCCTTCAGACCCGTCACACCATATGGCGAATCCAAGGTCCTCGTCGAGCGTGACTTGGCCGAGATGGCCGATGACGACTTCTGCCCCACCTACCTCCGAAACGCAACAGCCTACGGGGCGTCCGCCAGACTACGCGGCGATCTCGTCGTCAACAATCTCGTCGGCTTTGCCTACACCACCGGACAAGTTTATCTGAAAGGCGACGGAACCGCCTGGCGGCCCGTCGTCCACATCCGCGATATCGCCGCCGCTTTCGTGGCCATCCTCGAGGCCCCGGTCGAGAGAGTCCACAACGAAGCATTCAACGTCGGACGAAACGAGGACAACTTCACCATCCGGCAGATCGCCGACATGGTTCAGGAGGTCGTGCCGGGCAGTCGCGTCGAATACGCCGAAGGCGGCGGCCCCGACAGACGATGTTACCGGGTGAACTTCGACAAGATCGGACGCGTCGTCCCCGAGTTCGTACCACAATGGAGCGTTCGCAAGGGCATTGAAGAACTCTACCAGGCGTACAAGACCATCGACCTGCGACTCGAAGACTTGGAAGGAGAGCGGTACCTCCGCATCAAGCATATCAAACGGTTGATGGAGGAGGGTGTCATTGATGAGAATCTGCGGTGGAAGAACGGATACCCGGCAGCCGTCGGCGGGACGACCTGAATCATGACAGCATCATCACTAAAGTGTCGATCGTGTGAAGGCTCCCACCTGCGGGAAGTGCTGGACTTGGGAATCATGCCGCTCGCCGATCGGCTGTTGACCCGACAGATGCTGCAAGAGCCCGAGCCCCGCCATCCACTTACGGTCGTATTCTGCGAGGACTGTTCCCTGGTGCAGATCACCGAGACCGTTCCGCCGGAGATACTGTTCTGGGAGGACTATCCCTACTATTCCTCCTTCTCACCCGCGTTGTTGGAGCACTCTCGGGACAACGCACTGGATCTTCTGGATCAACGCTCGCTGAGCAAGAACAGTCTCGTCGTCGAGCTCGCCAGCAATGACGGCTACCTGTTGAAAAACTTCGTCGAGCACGGCGTTCCGGTCCTCGGTATAGACCCGGCAGAGGGTCCGGCGCGCGCGGCTCGGGAGACTGGCGTGGAAACGCTGTGTAAGTTCTTCGGCCTCGAGCTGGCTCGAGAGCTCTGCAGCGAAGGACGGCGCGCCGATGTGATCATTGCCAACAACGTCCTCGCCCACGTCCCCGATCTCAACGGATTTGTCGAGGGCATAGGTGTCCTGCTCAAAGAGGACGGAGTGGCCGTCATTGAGGCACCCTACCTCGTGGATCTGGTCGACCATTGCGAGTTCGACACGATCTACCACGAACACCTGTGTTACTTCTCCGTCACCGCACTCTCCAGGCTCTTCGAGCGACACGGCTTGCACTTGAACGACGTCAAACGCCTCTCCATCCACGGCGGATCGTTGCGACTCTACATCGAGCATCGTGCCGCGCCGACAACGGCCCTCCGTTCCCTGATCGACAAGGAAGCGGAAAACGGCGTGACGGAGTATGGGTATTACCGGGACTTTGCCGACCGGGTGGGCGGCGTCCGTGACGGCCTTCGCAAACTGCTGGAGGGGCTCAAGAAGGACCAAAGCCGGATCGCCGCCTACGGAGCAGCCGCAAAGGGCACGACGCTGATCAACTATGTGGGCATCGGCCCCGAGCTGGTCGACTTCGTCGTCGATCGCAACGTCCATAAACACGGTAAGTACATGCCCGGCTTGCACCTGCCCATCTACCCCTGCGAGACACTCCTCGAGGAGAGGCCCGACTACGTCTTACTGCTCGCATGGAACTTCATCAACGAGATTTCACAACAGCAGCGCCAATATCTCAGCGAAGGTGGTGAGTTCATCGTGCCCGTTCCCACACCGCGCATCGTCCGAACACGAGGGGAAGTTTCGGCGTGATCCGCGAAGCGCAATGTCCGAACTGCGGCGGGAAAGGATTGGCGCCGTTCTACTCGAGCGAAGCCATCCCTGTGCACAGTTGCATGATGTTCGATGACGCCGAATCAGCGGCCGCGTTTCCGAAGCGCGATCTCGTTCTCGGATTCTGCCGGCAGTGCGGCTTCATCTCGAATGTCGTCTTCGATCCGACCGTGCAGGATTACGCGACCGGTTATGAAGAGCAGCAGTCCTTCTCTCCGCATTTTCGGGCGTTCCAGACGCGGCTCTGCGAGAGCCTGATCGAGAAATACGAGATTCGCGGTAAGGACGTCGTCGAGATCGGGTGTGGGAAGGGAGATTTCCTGATCGAACTGTGTGAACGGGGCGAGAATAGGGGAGTCGGAATCGACCCGACCTGCGACCCCGACCGCATCGAGGGGCGTGGTGACGGCCGTGTCCGCTTCGTCAAGAGTTACTATTCCCGGGAGCACGCCGACCTTCCCTGCGATGTGTTATGCTGCCGGCACACACTGGAACACATTCACCAGACAGCGGAATTCGTCGCCCAGGTGCGTACCGTCATCGGCGATCGTGAGGATACGCTCGTCTTTTTCGAGGTCCCCGCCGTCGAGCGCGTACTGAACGAAGGAGCGTTCTGGGATGTTTACTACGAACACTGCGCCTACTTCAGTCTCGGGTCACTCGCTCGCCTGTTCAGATCACAGCGATTCGATCTTTTCGAACTGGAGATGGACTTCGATGATCAATACCTGTTGATCGTCGCTCGTCCGTCAGCCATGCCGACCAAGCCGGCATGGTCGTCGGAGGATGATCTTGCCCGACTGGAAGCCGACGTCGACCATTTCCGGAAGACCGTCACAGCGCGCATCGCGGATTGGCGCCAGCGCTTTGAGTCGTGGAACATTGAGAACAAGCGCGTCGCCATCTGGGGGTCGGGTTCGAAGTGTGTGTCGTTTCTCAGCGCGGTGGGTACACAGGAAAATGTGTCCGCGATCGTGGATATCAATCCCTTCCGGCAGGGAAAAGTCCTCGTTGGCTGGGGGCATCGCATCGTCGCACCTGAATCACTCTGCCAGGCTCCGCCGGATGTCGTTGTGGTGATGAATCCGATCTATTGCGCCGAAATTCAGCGCGATCTCGAGTCTATGGGTCTCGACGCGGAGCTGGTTACGGTTTGAAGGTCGATCATACGGACACCCGACCCGCCGGCCTGACGCCCGGTGCCCACGACATGAAGCAAGAACAGCCGGATCCCGCACACTCTTGCCCGGTATGTGGATCACACACCACCCGGGTCTTCTGGACAATGGCCAACCTGCCGGTGTACTGCAATGTTCTGTGCGAGACCGAGAGTGAGGCTCTGAACATACCGAGAGGCGATATTCGTCTCACTGTCTGCCGTGACTGCGGATTTATTCACAACTCCGCGTTCGAGCCGAACAAGATAGACTATGACGGACGATATGAAAACTCCTTGCACTGGTCCCCTACGTTCCAGAACTACGCAAGGGATCTGGCAGCTTACCTCGTCGAGCGGCATGACTTGCGGAAGAAACGCATTCTGGAAATCGCCTGCGGCCAGGGTGATTTTCTGAAATTGATATGTGAGCTGGGGGACAACACCGGTCTCGGATTTGATCCCAGCTTTACGACCGGGGACGGAAGGGCGCATCCGCGAGTCACCATCGTGCCAGAGCTTTTCGACGGGCAACAGAACGACCGCGACGCGGACCTCATCTGCTGCCGGCATGCACTCGAGCACATTGCGGACCCGCGCGACTTTCTGCGCACGGTGCGAAGCAGCATTGGGCAACACTCGGAATGTATCGTCTTCTTCGAGGTTCCCAACGCCCTGTTCACACTAAGAGAGCTCGGTGTATGGGACATTCTCTACGAGCACTGTTCCTACTTCACGGAAGCGTCTCTGGCGCGCTGTTTTGCCGAGGCCGGGTTCTCGGTGGAAGCGGTTCGTACCGGCTATGACGGACAGTTCCTATGGATCGAAGCGCGTCCCGACGGATCCGGTGTACCGCGCGATCAACGCACGAAATCGGGTTCGAACGGCCTTGTAGACGAGACATCGCTCTTTTCGAGCCGCTTCGACGAGAAACTCGAGAAGTGGAAACGCCGCATTCGAAGCTTCGCCGCAAACGGCGAACGCGCGGTGGTGTGGGGTTGCGGTTCGAAAGGGGTGACTTTCCTGAACATGTTGGCGGGCGAATCCGCAGAGATCGAGTTTGTGGTGGACATCAATCCGCGGAAGCAGGGGATGTATGTGGCCGGAACCGCACAGCGGATCGTCGCCCCGGCGTTTCTCCGGGAAAACCGCCCGCACCATGTGGTGGTTATGAACCCCATATATATCGACGAAATCCGTACGACGGTAAGTGAGCTGGGCATTGCACCAGAATTCCATACCGCCTGACGTCCACCGGCTCGTCCCCGCCCGAGGTGTGGAAAGGTGACTGAGTCCCCTCCCCGAGTCAGTCTGGGAATGCCCGTGTACAACGGGGCAGACTGCATCAAGGACGCCGTGGACTCCATTCTCTGCCAGACGTTCTCGGATTTCGAGTTGATCATCTGTGACAACGCCTCGACGGATGCTACAGAAGATATCTGTCGACGCTATGCCACCTCAGACCCGCGCGTACGATATTTCCGAAACGAAGAAAACCTGGGCGCGGCAAAGAACTTTAATCGAACGTTCGAGCTCTCGCGCGGCGAGTACTTCAAGTGGGCGGCCCATGACGACGTGCTTGCCCAGTCGTACTTGGAGGAGTGCGTTCGTGCTCTTGACAACAGCCCCGAATCCGTCGTGCTTTGTTTTCCCCAGCGCACCCTCATGACGTACGAAGGTGGAACTTTGGGAACAGACCCCGCCGTCGGGTGGGCCGAAGCCGGCCCGCCCTACGACCGCATCAGCTTCCCCAGACTGATGCGAGTGCCGGGCCTTCTCTATCCCATCCTCGTCTTCGGACTCGCCCGTGCAAGCGCATTACGCAAAACACGACTGATCGGCGCGTACAATCACGCCGACCTGGTGGTGGTTGCAGAGCTGAGACTGCTGGGCGAGTTTCGTGAAATACCCAAACCTCTGTTTACCACCCGATTGGCGAAGATCACGCAAGAGTATCGCGCGGTCCGGCGCACATTCAAGGGGGAGGCCGCGTGGTATGATCCGAAAGCCGCGTCGCGCAAACTCATGCCCGAATGGCGGTTGTTTGCCGAGCGAGTCGTGGCCATCCGCCGTTCGCATCACGGCACATTCGCGAAGTTGTGGTTTCTACTGTCTCTGGCCTTCGGCCAGTTTGTCACGCGATTCCCGGGATGGGTGCGTGGCAGAATGAGGATGGCGAAAGTGCGCGGATGGCGAACTTGGGAGCGCGTTTCCGTCGCAGTCATCCGGCGCTCGCGCTCCAACTACATCCCTCACCGTCTCTGGGCGCTGATGTCGGGACTCTGGAATGGCGAAGCGTCTCGCATTCGCACGGCTCTCGGCGTCCCCTCGCAGCGCACACACGCCCGGCTCGTCGAGTTCGTCGCAGAGCGGCTACGAAGGCGACCCGATCCGCACGCTGAGGCGCTGCTGGCGGAGTGGAAGGATGATCCCAGCGAAATGCGAAGGCGGGCAGCCGGCGGCGTAGACTCACACGCGTCGACCGGTATGGTCGAGTGCGGTTGATTCGGCAGTTGCTTGCCCGCGAAGTGCAGGAGTCTTCAAGGAAAATGCCGACCTGATGTCGGTTCGCTCGCGATGAAGTGCCCAACCGTTTCAGTCACCATGACCGTGTACAACGCGGGCTCGTACCTCGAGGTCGCCGTCGGGAGCATTCTTGCGCAGACATACACCGACTTCGAGTTCGTCATCATTGACGACGGCTCGACCGACGACTCCCTGCGACGACTTGAACGGTTCGCGGCGTGTGACGACCGCGTGCACCTGGTAAGCCGCCCCAATACGGGAATATCCAGAGCGCGCAACGACGCGCTCTCCCTTGCTCGTGGTCAGTTCGTGGCCGTCATGGATGCAGACGACGTCGCCCATCCCGAACGACTCGAACGGGAAGTTTCCTATCTGCAGAAT
>JASFUW010000001.1:0-41966 GCA_050050135.1 Phycisphaerae bacterium | reverse complement strand
GCACTCGACCTGATCGCCGCCAAGTGCCGCTATGCCAGGAAGCGGTCCTGCGTCTGCCCGGAAATCGACGAAACCGGCGTTCTCGATCTGCACGAAGCGCGCCACCCCTTGTTGATCGAGGTCTTCGAGCGCGACGCCAACGACGGCAAACCGTTCCGCGAGGTCGTCCCCATCGACATTCGGCTCGGCGAGGACTTCGATGTGCTGGTTGTCACCGGCCCGAACACCGGCGGCAAGACGGTCACCTTGAAGACCGTCGGCCTGTTCACCATGATGGCCCAGTGCGGTGTTCCGGTCCCCGCCGGCGAGGGCTCGCGCGTGCCGACCTACCGTCAGGTGTTCATCGACGTCGGCGATGAGCAGAGCTTGCAGCAGTCGCTCAGCACCTTCAGTTCCCACCTCGGCACCTTGCTCGACATCATGCGGCACAGCGGTCCGAAGTCGCTCGTGTTGATCGACGAGCTGGGCGCCGGCACCGACCCCGACGAAGGGGCAGCCATCGGCGAAGCCGTCATCTCCGAGCTGTTGACGCTGAAGGCCAAGGCGATCGTGACCACGCACCTTTCCGCGTTGAAAGCCACGGCCTTCACGACCGAACGCGTGGACAACGCGGCCGTCGAGTTCGACCCTGAGTCCCTCGAACCCACCTTCCGTGTGCGCATGGGCGAACCGGGCAACAGCAACGCCCTGATCATCGCCCAACGCCTGGGCATGCCTTCTCGCCTGGTCAGCGTTGCGAAGAGCGTTCTTTCGAACCGAACGCGTGCCTTGAGCCGGGCCATCGCCGGCACGTTGCATTCACGCCGCGAAGCCGAAGCCGCCCGCAAAGCCGCCCGCGACGCCGCCATCGAGGCCAGGCACGAGCGACAGCGCCTGGAAAAAGACCGCGAGCGCCTCCGCGAATCCACCCAGGCCTTCGAGGAGTGGACCCATTGGGTCAACGACCTGCAACCGGGCGACGAGGTCTACATCAAACCGCTGCGAAAACCCGGCAAAGTCGTCCGCATGCAGCTCCACAAACAAAAGGCCTTAGTCACCTCCGGCGCCATCGACCTAGAAGTGCCACTGACTGACATCGACGTCGTTCCCGACGACGCGTGACCACGTCGGCCTATGCTTTGGACCCGCCGACCGTCACGCTAACAACGTATGGTGCGGCGAATACCCCGGTGTTTCCTAGCAGCTCTGGGCTCTTATACAGGTACACCTGCAACGTTCGGGGTTGCAGTCGCACTCCGGAATCAGGCCCTCACCAAGGCAACAGGCAGAGCAGGAACATCCCGGACCAGCACAGGAACAAGATCCAGATGAGCATGTCTTGTAGGTCGCGTCATTCTCGCCGATAAGATCCCCGCCGTTCATATAGTCGAACAACATGCGGAGATGCGCGTCAAAAGCGGTTTGCGCCTCGGCGGTGTCGCTATGCGGACCAACCTTGTACGCGAGTTCTTGCTGAACGCCTGCATCATCTACAAAGCTCAGAAATAATGATGACGTCTTGTCGTCGTATTCAATGCTCATCCAGGCGGAAACGTCCCTGAGCTCAAGGCTCCCATCCATCGCCGCAGCCGCCGTTTCCTCATCCCACTGCAGATGGAGGTCGAAGCCGATTGTAAGAGGCAAAACCGTTGGCCCCCGACTGAACACGATCATACCATCGGGCCTTTCATAGAACGTGGCGGGCCCTTCGTAGGCGTATGGTTCCACTGAGGTCCACCTTACTGGGACCTTCGCGATCCGCGCGCGGTCCCTTTCGGCCTTGACGCCCGTCTGGCCTACGTATACGACAAACGCAGCAAGTGGCAAAAGAAGCCCCGAGATGGCGTACGCAACTGGCTGCCTGATCATCATTTTGTTTGCCTCCGGATGATGTGGGTTTTGTTATGGCTCGGTCGCCCCTCCGTAATGACTATGCGACTAGCTTGCATGCTTCGGCACATGAATATGACCGGTAGCGGCTCAACGCCTCAGCGCGGCCTCATGGAGCGCTTCGGCACACGCGCTCCAACAGTGCTAATTGACTCAAACTTGCAAAGATTGACGGCGTTCGCCGCCCCCGGCTCCAAAAAAATGAAAGGGCCTTGCGTCGTCCAAAGTCCGACTTGATTTATCGTCACAACCTGAGGCCCACGTGTCAACAGAATTCCGAGAAAAATAGTATTGCCCTTTCCGCTTGTGAAAACTCAACTCCTGATCGCTCGGGAACGGCGACATCGTGCTCCAGCCCACTCGTCGGCATCCGGTGGCGCGAAGATGCGGAACCCGCTGTTTCAGGGCTGCAAACCCTTCCATTTTCGGACGAACAGGTGTGCGTGGCAGAGCTCGACCGGGCGGATTCTACTATCTCATGCAGACGCCCCAACATTTTCTTTCGTCGCACGCACACCCCGGAGCATGGCCCGGAGGGCAACGGATCTTGCACGACTCCAGTCCGAGGCCGCAATTCCGAGCCTCGGACACTTTCACGCCCCCGTCGGGGGCTGGTGGCCAAACGGCCAAACAGGCACAGCGACACCCGCCGGGGGCCGCGCAGTCCGCATAGGGAACGGTCGTCTCAGGGCAGCAAATCCCCTCCGCGCCGCTTGCCGGGCAGAAGCACTCCCCGCCGCCTGGGCACCCCGTTTGCGCGTTGGTCCTGATCCGCCGTCCCCTCGCATATGCTCCTCGAACCGCTGCAGGTACTCTTGAAAGCTCGTGCGTACTGCCCAACTCGGGTCGTAGATGGTATATGCGCGGGTTATCGGGGTCCCGTCGTTATTTGTCGCCGTGATTCGCAGCTCTCGTCTGTCGGTGTTACACCAGACGGTGACGCGACCGGATGTATCAAGGGGATCCGTCTGTCCAACATCGGCGCCGACGGGCCTACCTATCGGGCCCCCAACCTTAAAGCCCATCCAGATTCGGTCCGATTGCAATCCCGGCCTGAAAACGACGTGACCGTGAACTGTCTCGAACACGCTTCCCAGCCCGTCAAAAAGCAACGTCCATTCGCGCGGCGCTAGTAGTGCGGATCCAGTCAGGTATAGCGCAACAACCACGAGGCTCCCAATGGCGCCGAAGGCTCGGATCCGCCACCGTGGCCGCGCGCGACCCCGGTCGTTTTCGTGGTCGCCTGACCGTCGCACGATCCGCAGAAGTCCAGTGAGGTATAGCGCCACGGTCTCTGGGACGAACCGTTTGGCCAAGCGCAGGAAACTGTGGGCAACGTATGCCACGAGGAGTATCCAATCGAGCGCGATTATGCACTTGATTACGACTGTTGCTAGTGCGACCTCAACGGGGTCGGCGCCCACACCCTCGCTGGCCGCGACGATGTGCCCGAGTAGATTCGCGCATGCATAGATCCCACAGAAGACGACGAACACTGCCCCAGTGTGCCCGAGTATCTCGCGGGCTGTTGGCCCGTCTTCCGGTCGGTGCCTTTTGTCGTTTGCCATCGCTACCTGCCGCGAATTGAAGACGCCCGTCTTGTTTGCGCGACCTCACGCCGCTCCGCGCCCGCGAGACCGACATGCTCGGCTCGCCATTCGTAAAACATCAATGAAAACAGCCAAGCGGTTCTTAGGCGATCGGCGAACGATTATCCCATCGAGCTTTAACGAGTCAAGCTCCTACTCCGGGCGTTGGCGTACCGCGCTGGGTGCAGCCGAATTCTAAAGGGATATCAATCGCCCGGGTCCCGCGGCGCATTGCGACGACACAGACTGGCGAATGCCACCGCTGGCGCCCGATGGCTCGTATTCCTACTCGCGACTCGAGCCACCGATCACCCCTGAAGTTATTCTCCTGGACCGGATGGCGGTCCTGCGCGCACAGTTTGTGCGTGCCGAATGCCGCGTGGCCGACCCCCGGAGCGGGAAGAGAAAAAGAAATGCACAAAAAAAGTGACAGAACCAACCCAAAAACCCGCACTGGCGCTATCAAAAACGCCGTTCCCCGTGGCTTCGCCTGCGACACGGGCCCGACTTTTGCCCCGGAGCCTTCCCCGGCGCGCCGGGCTCCCATTCCCTACGTCCTTCCATCCCTCCCTCCGTCGCTCCGTCGCTTCGTCGCTCCGTCGCTTCGCCGCCTCGTTACTATCCCGCCGCTCGAACCCTCTCGTGCTTCGCTTCGAGGTTGGCGAGGAGGTCGTCGAACGACTGTGAGAACGCCTTGACCCCGTCTACGCTGAGCTTGTCGGTGGCTGCGTCGACGTGGATGCCCGATTTCTCGAGTGCCGCAAAGACGGCACGAGCACCTGCAAGATCATGGCGGATCGTGACCTCGGTCCGGCCACCGTGCAGAACGGCGGCGATCGTATCCGGCGGGATCGTGTTGACCGTGTCCGGCCCGACCAGGTCGTCGACGTACTTGGTGGGGGGGTATTCCGGGTTCTTCGTGCTGGTGCTTGCCCACAGAGGCCGCTGGACGCGGGCACCCTTGGCCGCAAGTGCCGCAAAATCACCGCCGTCCCGGAAGGTCTGTTCGAACAGGGCATACGCGAGCCGCGTATTGGCCACCGCGGCCGCCCCGAGCAGATCGGAGATGTCAGCATGCGGCGGATGTTTTTCAGCCAGAAGCTTGTCTACGAGCGTGTCGAGTCGGCTGACGAAAAACGATGCTACGGATGCGACACGACTCAGGTCGCCGCCCGCGGCGTCGAGCTTTTTCAGGCCGCTCGAGTATGCACCCATCACCCGCCGGTACATCGCCAGCGAAAAGATGAGCGTCACGTTCACGTTGATGCCCTCACCGATCAGCGTCTCGATCGCGGGGATGCCTTCATCGGTTGCAGGAACCTTGATCAGCACGTTCGGCCGGTTGAGCGTCTTGAACAGTCGGCGGGCTTCATCGAGCGTCCGCTCCATGTCATAGGCGAGCTTGGGATTGACTTCCAGACTGACGAACCCGTCTCGTCCGTCGGTTCGATCGTAGACGGGTCTGAGCATATCGGCCGCGTCGGCGATGTCGGGCAGAACCAGGCCCTCGTAAAGCTCCATCCCGGTCTTGCCCTCGCTCGCGAGCTTGTTGAACAGCTCGTCATAGGCGTCACCGCCACTGAGGGCCTTCATGAAGATCGTCGGGTTCGACGTCACCCCTGTGACACCCATCTCGAAGTAACGCTGCAGCTCCCCCGAGTTGATCATCTCACGGCTCAGATCGTCGCACCAGATCGACTGTCCTCGCTCATTGAGTTTCTGGATGGTGTTGCTCAAACGGTGCCTCCTGTCGGTCACTCAGTACGCATCCGCCGATCGCGGCGTGATCGTACGCCCCGCTCATCCCGAGCCCGCACATGCGATTATGTCGCATCCACAGTCCGCATGCAAAGGCCGACTTTCGCTGCGGTTGCCAGCGGCCCGTCGCTCGCGGGTTGTGAAATGCGGGTCGGCGTGTGGTGCGGATCGAGACGCAACACGTCAGGGGTGACCGGGGATCGACCGTTGAGCGTGTTCAGACTGTGGGGTTCTTCGTTGTGGGAACGCGCGGGGTGGAGGTGGACGGCTCGGCCGGGGCGTTCGGGTCGGGGTCAATCAACGTGGCGATCAGCGCATCGTCCCGCGGAAGCGCCGCGCCCTCGTGACGCGCCTTCGAACGCTCAGGCATGTCGATCGCACGCGGTTCACGCTGAGAAAACGCGTAGACGGACCTCGCCTGGCGAACGAGGACCGCCCCGGTCGCGCACCCTGCCGCGGCGAGGATCGGGTCGGTCAGGCTTGGAACACGAACCGGGATGAACGCTTGCACGAACTCGACATAAACCGAGAGCGACACACCGGCGGCGGCGACCGCGAACACACGCGCGTCGACTTTGCCGTCGCCGCGGCGCGACCAACAAAACGCCAGAAGCGCCGCGAAGACGGCGTACGAGGCGAACTTCTGCATGGCGTCCGACATCATCAGGTCGAAGCGAGCCACGTAATAGGCAAAAAATGGCAGAAGACTGTCACTCATGATCGACGCCTTCACGCCGCCGCCCCGACCACCGAACTCGAACGGAATGGCGCCGATGTACAAGATGTAGCACGCGAGCATCGCGATCCCGATCTTCGCGGCCCGTCGATGAAAGTCGTCGAGCGCGCGAGCGGGTCCGGTCCCGAGCCGGCGAAGGTACCAACCTCTTGCGACGAGCCCCAGCACCACGCCGATCCATCGAAAGAGCACGTCGGTTACATCACAAGCCCGCGAAACAATCGGCAGTTGCAGAAGCGTCAGCGCGAGCGCGAACGCACCGCCGAGGTACATGACGAATGCGACGCTCGCCCGCGTGCCGAAGCGGTAGTCGTCTCGAAGAACCGTCAGCGCCAGCCACGCCAGCACCGTAAAGGAGATGCATTCGACGGTCCAACGCGACCAACGCCTCATGTTCAGCCATCTAAGCTGGGCGCGGGCGTTGACGGCCGACTTCGGCAGCAGTCCGGCCATGACGGCGTCGTCATAGGCGATTGCCTGAAACGGGATGAGATTCGCCGACCTCACCGCCTGCTTCAAGCGAACGGTGTCAAACGAGAAGGAAAACGGAATCGCTGCGAAAACGACGAGCACCAGGCAGTAGGCCTTGAGCATCAGCGCCTGCGGTCTGTGCTGCAGCTCGGCGATCGCGGCGCCGACAAGCTGCGGGACGATCCGCCGGCAGGTCAACGAAAGGGACACGCCGACTGCCGCGCCGATGACATTACTCGAAAGATCGATAACAGACGAGACCCGCGCCGCAGAGTAGGCTTGAAGCCACTCCACGAGCCCGCTCGTCGCGGCGGCCAGCGCCATGGCGATCAGGCCCGTGGCCGGTATCCGGTGCAGCCTGCGCGCAAGACTCCAGTGCAGGAGCATGCCCAGCGGCACATACAGGAAGATGTTGCTGATGACGTCCGGCAGAGTCAGCCG
The DNA here is from genome assembly GCA_050050135.1 of Phycisphaerae bacterium. Taxonomy (GTDB): domain Bacteria; phylum Planctomycetota; class Phycisphaerae; order UBA1845; family UBA1845. Next base: position 35,102 of record JASFUW010000001.1, on the reverse strand, counting down.
CGACGTCGCGCTCGAGAAGAAGTTGCCCGCGCCGACCTGATCTGCTGCGCTCTGGAAGTCGAACGGCACCAATCCGGTCTGCAATACAAACAGGAGTGCCAGAATCGTCAGGAGTTCGACATAACGGCGGACAAGAAACCGAACCGCCGGATGGCTCGTGTGAGCCGTTCGCATCGGGCGGAGGCGGTCGATCTGAGGCGGTGCGTGTCGCGCGGTTGCGCTATGCACGACTACCTTCCCGTGGCCAGTGCGGGTGGCGGCCACACGGCGGAGCGAGCCGGGGCGGGCGGCCTCCAACCGGTCTGCACCTCGATCGGTGCCGGCTCGTCGCGCAAGATGAGTTCGCGAATCACCGTATGCACCAGCTTGTCGAACTCCGCGCGTACCAACGCCCGAGAATCGCTCACCCACGGGTCGGGTGTCTCCGCCCGACAGATTCCGTCGTCGGGGGGAGGAATCGATGCGGCCGCCTTGTGCAACGATGCGATCGGTCGTGCCGCCTTGATGTCATATAGTACGCCGAACATCTCCGACTCGGTGGGGCTGAGCTCATTCACGGCGTAGATCAATCCGAGCCCGGCGTGCAGCGCTCGAAACGCCGCGACGATCTGCTGCGGATCGGCCTGACCGCCGCCGAGGTCGTCATCCACGATGGGGAACACCTCGCTGATGGCCATCTGGTTGTCGAGCGTCGAGTTCCACTGGAGAAACTCGTTTCTCGGGTCGGTCATCAGAAGCGGTCCGCCTCTGGGAGTCCGCTGCTCCTTGTGGTCGACGGAGACGCGGGTGACAGCCATCGACGCCGGAAAGAGTGCCCGTGTGGGATGTTCCGCCAGTATCCGATAACCATCCACGACCGGCTGCACCGGTTGCGTCGCTACCTGCTCCCAATGCACCACGGGCTTCGGCGCCCAGGTGTTGACCTCGCAGGGCGCGCATCCCGATGCGAAAGCGAGCAGCAGGCTCGGCACAAACGCGGCTACAGTCATACGGGTGATGGCGTTGGCACTCATTTCCTTGGCGCGGACCAATCCTGTAGCGCAGTCACCGGGCGGGACCCGGCGACCGATGTAATCCCTGTCGTGATATCGGGATCGAAACTGGTCCACTCGTCCAAAAAAGGCGGGCGCGCGCGTGGTGCGATCGGACCGGGGTTGGCTCTTCCAACCCGCTGGACGGGCGATTGCGGGCGGGTTGTGCGATGCCGATAACTCACGTCCAAGATGATGACGGCCGATGGATTTCTCGGGCTCGCCTCGAGGTTTTGTATGTGCGCGCAGATTGCAGCCGGCGTTGACGGTTCCGGGGTGGCTGCGCCGGTGCTTGCTGATTTTCCGGCCCGGCGCAGCGTCAACGCCCGGACTGCGCTCGGTTCGGCCGGCGAGCGGTTGACTCGTGTTATCGGTCGTGCGCTTCTCCGCCTCCCCGCGTCGACGTGGCTGGTCCTTGACCTGTCGCTGCTCACACTCGGCACGTACGTTGCGCATTCGAGCTTTCCCCCGCCCGAGCTGTTGGTGACGCCGCACATCGCGTTGTGGCAGGCGCTTGCGGTCTTCGCGTTCTCCGCGATCGTGTGCAGCCTGGTCTTCGGTCTGTATGACCGTGAGACGCTGATGAGCCGGTCGCGCATCTTCACGCGGATGCTTTTGACGACGGGGGCGGCGTGTGTGCTGTCGTATGCGATGATCTACGTCGTCATGTACGCGATCGTGGGGCGGCGGTTTACGACGCTGGCGATGTCCGTCTATCTCGGCGGTGGCGTGGCCGTTAGGTTGGGGGCGTGGTGGGCGGTTCACAAGGTGCACTGCGGACTGCTGGTGATCGGGTCGCGGGCCTTGTACGAGTCGCTGAAGACGGCACAGGAGAACGGTTTCCTTCACGAGTATCGCCTGGTCGGATATGCGAGCGCGCGCGAGACAGAGGACGACGGCCGTGTGGACACCGCGTACCTGGGACCGATCCTGCAAGATGTCGGAGGGCTGGGGACGCTCGGCGTGACCGACATTGTGGTGGGCGAGAGCGATGCCCGCGCCCGCAATGTCATGGAGTGGATGGTTCCGTGTCTGCAGGCCGGGTGCCGGGTGACGAACGAGGCCATCTTCTACGAAAAAGCGACCGGGCAGATTCTGGTCGACGAGATCACGCCGTCGTGGTTCCTGTTTGCGGACCTTCGCGTGCACTGTGACGAGCATGCGACACTCAAGCGGTTGGCTGATCTCGTGCTCGCGGGTGCCGGTTTGTGTCTTTCCGCGCCGTTGTGGCCGCTAATCGGGCTGGCGATCAAGCTGGGTGACGGCGGGCCGGTGTTTTACTCGCAGGATCGGGTGGGGGAGAACGGGCGGGTGTTTCGGCTGTTCAAGTTCCGCACGATGAAGCCGGATGCCGAGAACGGAAAGAGCGTGTGGTGCGCTCCGAACGACCCGCGGGTGACACGCATCGGACAGTTTTTGCGCCGCACCAGGCTGGACGAGCTTCCGCAGCTCTATAACGTACTGGTCGGCCAGATGTCTCTGGTCGGGCCGAGGCCGGAACGACCGGACTTTGTTGAACAACTCTGCGACAGGATTCCATACTACGCGGAACGCCATCTGGTGAAGCCGGGGATCACGGGTTGGGCGCAAATCAGCTATCGCTACGGCTCTTCGATCGAAGACGCCAAGCGCAAGCTCCAGTACGATCTTTACTACCTGAAGCACATGTCTTTCGAGCTGGATATGATGATCCTGTTCCGTACCGCGGGCACGTTCCTCCGCGGTGCTTGTTAAGCAACTTAATATATACGTCAGCTGCGTAGTGGTAGGCCGTCGACGTCTTGCATGGCGCCGCAGAAGCAGAGGATTCCCTCGATGAAACCCCAGATGCCGCCGATGCCGCAGGTGACGAGGGTGACAATGATCTGAAGGATTCCGATGTCGACGTAGCCCATGTAGAAGCGGTGGACGCCGAACTGGCCTAGGAGGATGCCGAGGGCGCCGGCCACCCAACGGTTGCGCGTGGAGTAGATCGTCGGGTCGTATGGCGCGAGTCGGCCGGGACCGGCGGCGCGGTGTTGGCCGGCGACGGTCGCCATCACGCGCCAGGGTTCGAGCGTATGTCGGCAGTGTGGGCACGTGACGGCGATGCGCGTGTGCTCAGGTGCGACGAGCATGGGTCGGCCGCACTGCGTGCAGTAGATCGTTATGGGGGCCGTGCCCGGATCGTGTGGGTCAGCACTCATGTCGCATCATCCCGCCCATGCCGACACCTGACCGAAGGTCCTACCGAATAACGTCGCGAAACCGCAAGCCATGTCAACCCTGGAGGGGCAGGCCGTCGGCGTCGGTCATCGCACCGCAGAAGCAGAGTATGCCCTCGATAAATGCCCAGATGGCTACCACGGGCGTGAGAATGAACAGCGAACCGACGGTTAACGCTACCTGGACGATCCCGATTCCGGTGTAGCCCAGATAGAAACGATGAACGCCGAACGGGCCCAGCAGGATGCCGAGGGCGCCGGCGATCCAACGGTTTCGCCACGAGTAGCCGGGAGCGGTCGCCGACGCGGGGAACGGGCGATGGAGGGCCGGTGGTGGCGGGGTCGGCGGGGTCTGGGGTGGCGGCGTCAGCCCCGCCTTCCACGGGTCGATCGGGTGGTTGCAGTTCGGACAGGTGACGGTGACGTTTACATGCTGCGGGGCCACGAGCATGTCCTGTCCGCATCGCGAACAGTGGATCTGTCTCGAACCGGGGATCGGAGAGCCGTGCTGCTCGCCCGTTGGTACGGCGTTTCCGAAGAACATGGTTTGATCCTAATGCATGACCAAGAGGCCTGGCAACGCCCTCCCACGCGGGCGGGTCCGGGCCGCCTTGCGGTCGATGTACGCGGTAAGGTATTGTCGGCGGGCGGCGGATTATTCGTGAGTTCAGAGGGTCGGGTGTATGGAACTGTACGATCAGCACGTTCATTCGCGTCACTCGTTCGATTCCAAGAGCGAGCCGGCGGCGTGCGTGGTGAGAGGGGTCGAGCAGGGGCTCGCCGGGGTGACGTTTACGGAGCACTTCGACACGCACCCTGACGATTGGCCCGGGTGTGTGTATGACGACGAGCGCTACGCCGAGACGATTCGGGGACTGCGGGAGGAGTTCGGTGATCGAATCTTCGTCGGGAAGGGGATCGAGGTGTGTTATCAGCCGGAACGTATGCCGTTCATTCTCGACTTCCTCCGGCGCCACGAGTTCGATCTGGTGGTGCTGAGCGTTCATTACTTCGGGGGTGAGGCGGTCTATCAACGGCGGAACTGGGAAGGCATTGATTCGATCGAAGGGACGCGACGGTACCTGGAGACCTTGCGAGAAGCGGTCCGGTTTTGTGAGGCGCTGCACCGGTCGGAAGGTCGCGTGTTTGACGTGCTGGGGCACCTCGACGTGGTGAAGCGGTATACGCAGCGGTTTTACGGGAGACATGACGTCGCGCGTTTCTCGAGGCTGATCGACGATACCCTCGCGGCGTGCGTTGCGGCTGATGTTACGCCGGAGATCAATACGTCGTCGCTGCGGCAGGGGGTGGATGAGACCATGCCCGGTGCCGATGTCGTGGCACGGTATGCCGAGCTCGGGGGAGAAGCGATGTCGGTGGGGTCGGACGCGCATCTGGTCGAGTCGGTGGGGGCGGACTTGGAAATCGCGGTCGAGATGCTGCTGGCCGCGGGGATTCGGGAGCTGGCGGTGTTTCGTGGGCGGGAGAGAAGGCTCAGCCTGGTCGGCTGAGCAGGGAGCAGTGAGCGGCGAACGGGGAGCAGGATGATGGGGGATCGGAGCTTGCGGATTGGGGATTGGCGGAGGCACGGACGTGGTGTGTCCGTCCCCCATCCCATCCTGCGGATTGGCTGGGGTACCGGCGCGATCTTGCGGTTTGAATGGGACATCCGCCGCCTATTTCCCGTTGGTTGTTCCACGTTGTGTGGTGCGCGTTGCCTGTCCGGCGTTGGCTCGCGGCTGTTTCCTATTCCCTATTCGCGAATCCGGGTTCTACGTGCCCCGCGCTGCATGCCTTGGGTCCGGCGCGGTGTGCGGTGTGAGTGAGGCGGTTGGATGCATCGGCGGATGATCGAGGCGTGCCTTTGCAGGGCGCAAAAACGCGGCAGCCCGCTTCAAACGCTGGAAACACGGCGTCTTAACGCTATTTTAACGAAGAGCCGAGTTACCGAGGTTCGGCGATTTCAGTATGCTCATGGCTTCCTGACGGAACGGCGTGGTCTGCACCCCAGACGTCGGCGCATCCGGGGAGAACCACGGGTGCTGCACGTCCCGGTCGGCGTGGGTGTGACGGAGGCGCCACGCACGTTGTTGTTTCGTCACGAGGCACCATCGCTTGGAGGCGCAAAGATGAAGTCTATCGATCGCGGTTTGATTGGCCTGATTCTCGCCGTGGTTCTGGTTGGAGGGACTCTGCCTACCGGTTGCTCCGAGCGTTATACCAGCCGCGCTGATCGCTCGAAGTCGGTCAAGAGCCTGACCGTGCTGACGCCTGTAAACGCCGATATTCAAACGGCTTTCGCGGACGGGTTCTCCTTCTGGTACCAGAGGACCTACGACAAGAACGTGGAGATCGAGATCGACTGGGTGGTGCGCGGGACGCCGACCTGCGTAGAACTAGTTCGGGGTTGGTTCACCTCGGCGCCGGAAGCGAGGCTCCGCAGCACCCCCGACGTTCTGTTCGGTGGGGGTGTGACCGATCATCAGGTCTTGGCTGAGGCCGGGTGGGCGCGCCCGGTTGCACTGGGTGAGGTCGCTGAGTCCCTGCCCACGGACATCGGAGGCATTCCGACGCGGGATGAAGAAGGTCGATGGCACGCCATCGCCCTGGCACGCTTCGGTATTCTGTACAACCAGCAGGTGTGCGAGGCGCGGAGGATCGATCCTCCTGAGTGCTGGTCGGACCTGGGCGATCCGCGGTTTGCCGGTTGGCTGGGCCTGGCCGACCCGAGTGCCAGCGGTACGACACGGCAGTCTTTCATGCTAATCCTGCAGGAACAGGGTTGGGAGCGGGGTTGGGCGACGATAATGCGGATCCTGGGCAACGCCCGGGCCTTGACGCAGCGCAGCACGCAAGCGCTGGATCAGGTCGTCAGTGGCGAGTCGATCGCCGCGTTCGCCATCAACTACGATGGTCAGCGACGCGTGGCCGAGTCGGGCGGAAGACTGAGGTTCGTTGTTCCGCAGGGCGTCTCATCAGTGTCACCGGCGGTGGTCAGCGTGTTGAAATCAGCCAGGGAACCCGCACTGGCCGAAGCGTTTGTACGGTACAACCTCAGCGAGGAAGGGCAGAAACTCTGGGGCATTCGGTCGGAGTATGGATCGGTCAACGCCCCGACGCTGTACCACTACCCGATCGTGCCTTCGACGTACGAGAAGTTCGGTGCTGAACTGGCGATGCAGGACAATCCGCTGACGCTCGATCATGGGCGCGATCTGGACCTGGCCAAGTCACGAGCGCAACTGGCAGCGCTTGAACCACTGTTGACCACGGCGACACACGGAGGGAACCATCTACTCTTGCAGCGAGCATGGGAGGCGATCACATCGGCTGGAATGCCCAAAGGACCGTTGGCGGAACTCACCGCTGCGCCGCTCGACGAGAACGGTGCGTACGCTTTGGGGAAGCGCTATCGCCAACTGTCCGAATACGAATCCCTGCAAATGGTGGCTGAATGGACGCAGCGCATGAGAGCGCGCTATGAGCGCGTCACCGAAGGGCTGTCCGAGTCCTAGTGCACGGTCACGCCTTAATTTGCGGGTTCCAGAAGACCGCTTCCTCACGGGCGCGGCTCGGAAAGAGGCCGCTCGCTACCCGCAAAAATACAGTTGACGCAGCACCAGTGGGGCATCTCACGGGTCGCGCAACGCTCTGAGCCGCATGTCCTCCCGCGGCGCCGGGAGCAAGATGCGGGGTTCATCCAGGAGGTGATTCCGCGCGGGCTGAAGCCCGCGGCTCGGGAAGGGAGGGAGGGAGTCGCGGAGCCCTCAACCGTCCCTACGGGCCTGGAACGATGCACTACGCTTGAAGTCCCGGTCCCGCGGCGCCGGAACTAGGCTTGGCCGGGCCGTCCCTATGGGACAATCGCAGAACCCCCCTCAGTCCCCCCCCTCAGTAAGGGGGGGAGGGAGTGGAAGATTTTGGTCGGCACGGGGCTGCTTGTGGGGCGGGGTCACGTGTCGGGAAGGGGTATGTGATGCGTCAGGCTCTGTGCGGTGTGGGGCTATGGGACGGGCGGAGGGACGGTTCCGTCTAGTAGTGCCTTTGGGGCCTTTTCGATCTCGGTGATCATCTCACCGCGTCGCCAGACGCGGACGTCGCCGGTGGATTCGGAAAGGGTGATGGCGATGCTGTGGGTGCTTGCGGTGATGGCGGCGGCTGCGGCGTGACGACTGCCGAGCCCCTGTGACAGCTCCTTGCCAGCCATGGCGGGCCGCAACGTTGCACAACCGGAGACGATTACCCCGTTGCCCTTGAGTATGAATGCGCCGTCGAGCTTCGCGATTTCCTTGACGATGTCGTCGATGGAGTCGTCCTGGATGTTGCGTTCCTTTTCGGTGTAGCCACGGAACGGGTTGATACGTCCCTCGACGGCGGACTTTTCGACCTCGCGGTGATCGCCGATGACGAACAGGGCGCCGACGGGCTTGCCTTCGCGGCCTTCGTGGGCGAGTTCCATGGCGAGTCGGAGGACCTTCTCGAAGACGGGTCGGCGGATGTGCTCGGTGAGCTTGGGTTGGCCGACGGATTGGAAGAGCTCGAACTCATCGCCGACGCGCATGGTCACGAGTGTGTCAATCGAGCGGCCGGTTATGCCGGTCAGAAAGACAAAGACGTCACCGGCTCTGAGGAGGCCTTGGGTGAAGGCGATCAGGGTGGCCATCTTGATCTGCCCCATTCTCGTCAGCTCGAAGGCGGGGACGGTCATGAGTTCGACGGAGGCGTGTTTTGCGCGTTGTTCGTCCTGTTGGTCGCGGCAGACGAGGGTGAGCTTTGTCGGGGGTTTGAGTGACTGTTGGAGTGCGGCGACGTCATCGACGGCGTGTGCGTAGGCGAACAAGACTCGAGCTTTGACGGCTTTGGCCACTTGGGCGGCCGCGGTCATGATGGGCGCAGCAAAGTCGGTTTCGGTTTTGGCCATCGGTCGTTCCCTTCGGCGTCCCGTTTGAGGGGCACCCTGTGCAGCACTATACTGATCGGCATGTTGGCGGACAAACTCACGCCGGGTCGCTTGCCGTTTGTGCTGGTGTGCCTCGCTGTTTGCGCGCCGTGCTCGCGTGGTGAGGAACCGGCAGAGCCGGCGGTGCCTGCGATCAGCGAAACGCATCGCGTGCTTCTGTCACGGATCGCTCGCCGGACGGTGAGGGATCGGGCGCTCGGGCGTCCGACGTATGAACCGGCGTACACGCCGGGATCGCTCGGGAACGTCGAAGCGGAGGTCGTGGTCCGCCTTCGACAGCGCGGCTACCTCCTGGGAACGGCGGCGGCGGGACCGGGTCGGGTCACGGACGCGACGCGCGATGCCGCGTTGACCGCGGCGGAGGTTCTGGCGGCGCAGGGTCTTTTGGACCTGGAGCTGGCGAACCGGATGCTGGTCGAAATCGAGGTCGTGGGCCCGGCTGAGCCGATTCCCGTGGAAGGTGATTGGACCATGCCGCGAGCGGTGGCGCCGTTTGTCGAGCCGGGCGTTCACGGTGTGAACATGGTGGGTGCGGGCGCGCGGCACCGCTTCTGTCCGACCGAGATTATCACGAGCGGTCTCGTGGTGGCGGACGCGCTCAGGCGGTTTGCGGAGACAGCGCGGGTGGACCCGTCGAGGACGGGGCATGTAAGGCTAAGCCGGTTCCGGTCGGTGCATTGGTACGAATCGGATTCTGGTGGCAGTGTGGTGTCACTGCACCGTGGGCTTAGGGTGATCGAGCCGGGCGAAGTGACGCCGGGCGAGGTGGACGAAGCGATCGATCGGCTGGCGGATTACATGGTGTACCGGCAGCTCGATTCGGGGCTGTTTACCTATCAGTATGAGCCGTCGCGAGACGTGTACAGCGAGGATCAGAACCTGGTGCGGCAGGTGGGGGCGGTCGTGGCGCTGGCGATGCACGCGCGGATGTCGGGCAACAGTGCGTCGAAGGCGGCGGCTGATCTGGGGATCCGCTATCACCTTCAGGGTTTGAAAGAAGTCGACGATGTCGAGCACGCGGCATTCATCGAGACGTCGGACGGGCGAAACAAGCTGGGGGTCACGGCGCTCTTGAGCCTGGCGCTGGCGGAACATCCGGAGCCCGAGACCTACGCGGACACGCGGGAGCGGTTGATCAACGGGATGCTTTTGTTGCAACGTCCTTCGGGGATGTTCGTAACGGCGTTTTTGCCGGAGGTCGAGGTTCGGGCGCAGGATTATTTTCCAGGTGAGGCGCTTTTGGCGATGGCGGCGCACTATCGCCTCGACCCGTCGACGCGCGTGCTGGAGGCGTTTCACGAGGCGATCACGTTTTATCGGGAGTACTTCCGTGGGCGGCGGTCGCCGGCGTTCGTGCCGTGGCAGGTGCAGGCGTATGCGTTGATGGCGGAGCACAGCAAGCGGGGTGATTACGTCGCGTATGTTTTCGAGCTTGCGGACTGGCTTGCGGATAAGCAGCTCGACGAAGACAACTGCCGTTGGCCAGAGCTTTGGGGCGGGTTTTCGACGTATCAGCCGGGACGCGTCGGGGTGGCGACCGCGGCTTATCTCGAAGGTTTCGCGGATGCGTTGAGGCTTGCGCGCGTCGCGAAGGACACCGTGCGGGTGCGGCGGTATGAGGGCGTGGTTCGGCGGGCGGCTCGGTTTGTCATGCAGCTTCAGGTCCGTCCGGAGGAGGCGTACTTCATGCGCAGCCCGAAGGATGCGGTCGGCGGTGTGCGGACGACGCCGTCGCTCAACACGCTGCGCATCGACCACTGCCAGCATGCCTTGGTGGGGCTGATGAAGGCGAGGCAGGCGCTGCTTTTCGACGAAGGCTGACCAGGCGTGACGCAAGGTGACCAAGGCGGGCCGGTTGTTGGGGGGCGGAGGCGGACATTTCTTCTTGTGGCCGGGTTTGCGGTCCTGGCGCTGCTGGGTGTCGGGATGGTGTCACCGGCCGCGCTAGTCGGCGTGGTGCTCGATTTGCTGTCGGACGGGCTGATTGTCGTGCCCCCGATGCTTGCGGGGGCGTGGCTGGTTCCCGTCTTCGGTTGCGGAAAACTGCCACTTCGTTGGCATTTTTTGATTGGGGCGTCGCTGGGACTGGGGGTGCTGTGTCTGTCGGTTCTTGCGCTGGGAGTTGCGGGGCTTCTCGATCAACGACTCTGGGTGGTGATTCTGGCGTGCCTCATGGTGGTCGGCTGCTATCGGTGGTATTCGCTTCTAAGCGGGGCGAACCGGTGCGAAACGGAAGCGGAGGCGGAATCCGGAGGCGATCACAAAGGGTGGATGTGGTTGTGGTGGGCCGCGTTGCCGTTCGCCGTACTGGCGCTGCTTGCGGCTTCGACCGCGCCGGGGTTCATCTGGAGTGAGGAGGGGTACGGGTATGACGTTCTGGAATATCACCTTCAGATGCCCAAGGAGTATTACGAGGCGGGTCAGATCCAATACGCAGCGCACAACGTGTACGCCAGTTTCCCTTCGAACGTGGAGATGCTTTATTTGCTCGCGATGGTCGTGCTCGATGACGTCGAGGACGTCGGGACGGTGGCGAACGTCATTCACCTCGCGTTTGCGGTGTTGACCGTTTTTGCGGCGTGGGCGGTCGGGCGTGAGTGGTCGCGAGAGGCTGGCGCGGTGTGTGGGGTGTGTGCAGGCACGACGGGGTGGCTTGTCTATCTGTCGGGGCTGGCGTACGTCGAGAACGGGATGTTGTTCTGGGGCACAGTGGGTTGCGGGCTGCTGCTCCGATCGTTGCGCGACACGGAGCGGTCCGATGGTGTGGACGGTGCAGAATCGGGAGGGATGCATTCCCGTCCGTTCGGGCTGGCGGTCGTGGCGGGCGCTGCGGCGGGGTTCGCTTGCGGGTGCAAGTATACGGCTGTTCCGCTGATTGCTGCGCCACTCGCGCTTGTGCCCCTCTTTAGGCGGTCGAGGGCGACGGGGCGACGGATCGGCGCTTCGTGTGTGTTTGCTGGTGCCGCAGTGGTGACATTTTTGCCGTGGCTCGCGAAAAACCAGGCGATGACGGGTAATCCGGTGTTCCCGCTCGCGAACTCGGTGTTTGCGGCGTCGCCGTCGGGTTGGGGTCCGGAAGAGACCGAAAGGTGGGATCGCGGGCATTCGCTGGACGCGGGGGAACGGACGATCGGCGGACGGGTGGGGCTGCTTTTTACGCACGTGCTTTGGGACAAGCACCAGCGGCTCGGGCCGGTGGTGTTGTTGCTCGCGGCGCTCGGGATGTTCCGGCGGCGGCGCAGTGACGTGGACTTTGCACTGCTGATGATTCTTGCGCTGCAACTGGCGGTGTGGTTGTTCGCGACGCATTTGTACGCTCGGTTCGCGGTAGTTTTGTTGATCCCGTTGAGTCTGCTGGCGGGGCGTTCGGTGTTGGTTCATGGCGCGAGAACGCGGCGGACGGTGATCGCGGCTGCGTTGGTGTTCGGGGCCGCGTGGAACGGCGCTTCCGCGCTGGACCTGTTACGGCGGGAGGGGGCGGCCGGGGCGCCGGCGGCGTTGATCTACGAAGGTCAACTGCCGGGGTATGAATACTTCAAGACCGTCAACGCGGAATTGCCCGAAGACGCGAAGGTTCTGCTGGTCGGCGAAGCGAGGGCGTTCTATTTTCAGCGGAAGGTCGATTATTGCGTGGCGTTCAACCGGAGCCCGTTTCTGGACCTCGTGAGCGAGACGGATGACGCCGGACGTATCGCGGATTGGCTGCGTGAGCGGGGGTATTCGCATGTGCTGGTGAACTGGGGGGAGCTGCGGCGGTTGGCGTCGACGTACGGGTTTTCACCGTACGTGGAGCCGGGTCGACTCGAGGCGTTATTCGAACAGCTTTCCCGCGAAGGTGTTGTCAGGGTCCGAGGGTACGCGCACCCATCGAGCAGTGTGCGGTACGTCGAGCTCTGGGAGGTTGCGGGTTAGTCACGCGGTCGTCAGCACGTTCCTTCGCGGTGCGGTTGGGTGACATAGGGGGTGTCCTTTGCGGCGCGCCGGGACTCCGCGCAAGCTGAAGCGTGCGGCTCAGGCCGTGGTGCTAGAGGGTGATGACCTTGTCGGCTTTGTTGATGGTGGCGAGGATTTCGTCCATGTTGCTGACGGTGTCGGTGAACAACCGATCGCGGATCTCGAAGTGATCGGCGCAAGTGCCGCAGGGAAGGATGTCGACGCCCTGGTCGTGGAGGAGGCGAAGCTCGACGGCGACGTGCGCGTCCTTTTGGGCGAGCTTGACGCCGGCGTTGTAGAGGATCACGGCGGTGGGTCTGCACGCGGCGTAGAGTTTCCTCAGGCAGGTGGCGAGTATCTTCTGACCAAGGGCTCGATCACCATGTCCCATCTGATCGTTGTTTATGACGACGACTGTCTCCATGGACCACTCCCGGATGTAGGAGGCTGTTGAAAAGGGTACAGGCACCTCGCCGGCAGCCGCTCACGACTCCGTGGACGGGTCGTTGCTCGGAGCCAGTCCCCTTTTTCAAGGGGCTGGTAGAACGCTCAATTCGAGTTCGACCTTCTGTTACGCGCCGCCCCGAAGTTGCCAACTTGGCGTCGACCGGGCGGCGACGAACCGCCGTGACGGGCTAGTTTACGGGCTTGTACGGCGTCTGTGAATACCGTGGTTGTCAGCGGATAGGAAGTCGACGAGAAAGGCGGACCGCGGGGTGGTTTGGCGTCTTCTTCGTCGACGGCGCCGCGTACGGTTCGGGTGCCTTCACGGGCCGGGCGGGGCGGGCCGCGTTGTCGCAGGTGCAGCGCGTGCGAGCGTGGTTGTTCGGAAGGTGAAGGCGTAGAACCTCTCGTTCGTAAGAAGTTGTGTTTGGACGGCGTCGGCAGGACTTCACGTTGGGCTGAACCGGTTAGAAAAGCAGGGGGCGTGACGGAATGTGTCGGATCCCGCGGCGTCACGACCTTCCGCGGTGTGGTGCGAGCCGTTCGCAGGCTGATGGCGGTGCCGGCACGTTGAACGGAATCCGATCTGAACCGAGGACGATGCTGCATTTGGAGCTTTCGTTATGAGACTGCGGGATGTACACGTCTCGACCGGAGTCCGTTCCTGTCGGTTCGGGCGGATGCTCATCGCCATCGGCGCCGTTCTCGGCACAAGCTTGCCCGTGCAGGGCCAGTGGGTGCAGTGGGGTGGTCCCGACAGGAATTTCTCCGTGCAGACGGAAGGACTTGCCCAGACGTGGCCGGTGGAGGGTCCAAAGGTGTTGTGGCGTCGACCGCTGGGTACCGGGTATTCGGGCATCGTCGTCGACGATGGCAAGCTCTTCACCATGTTCCGCAAGAAAAGAAAGGACCCCTACGAGTATACGATTGCGCTCGATGCGGCCACCGGTGAGACGCTCTGGCAGAAGCGGAACATGGCGGTGATTCCCAGGGGCGTCGCCGATCACGGCAAGGAGTTCACCGGGCCGAACGCGACGCCGCTGATCGTCGGAGATCGGCTGTATACGCTCGGTCGAAACGCGGCGCTTTACTGCCGACAGGTTGCGGACGGTAAGGTCGTTTGGAAGCATGAACTCAAGAGGAAGTTTCACGCCCAGCTCGAGACGTGCGGGTATTCGTGCAGTCCGATCGCGTGCGGTCAGGCGATCATCGTTCCGGTCGGTAACGGCGAGGGCGGCAAGAACGATGGGAGCGCGCTGGTTTCGTTCCGTCAGACCACGGGGGAAGAACTGTGGCGGAAGCTGTCTTTTCAGATCAACCACTCGTCTCCGATTCTGATAACCTACGACGGGGAGTCGCAATATGTTCTGTGTACAACGACCGGTGTGATCGGGGTCAAGCCGGAGAGCGGTGAGCTTCTGTGGGAGCAACCGGTTCCCGAGGAGCAGTTCAAGGGTGTGTTCGCGACACCGGTCTGGAACGGCCGAGACACGCTCTATTGTGCGTCTCGCGAGTACGGGTTCGGGATCAGGCTGACCAAGCGCGACGGGAAGATGATCTCTGAACAGCTCTGGTCGAATCGCCGAACGCCGCTGGGGATGGGAACGCCCGTTCTGGTGGGAGACCTTCTGGTCGGCTCGAAGCGCGGGACGCAGGGGCTGGAAGCGCCGATGATCGGGGTGGACCTTCAGACGGGCGAACGGCTGTGGCACAAGCGCGTGTTCCCGACTTCAGCGTTAATCGATGCGGGCGGGAGGCTGATCATTCTGGACCACCTGGGCAAACTCGGGTTGGCGACGGCCACGCGCGAGGGCTTGACGGTTCATTCGCAGTTTCAGCTCACTGAGAAGTGGTCATTTACGGCGCCGAGTATCGTGGGGACCAAGCTGTACGTGCGTGACGAGAAGGACATCCTGGCGCTGGACCTCGGTTGACGCGGTACCTGCAGTGGAGGACATCTCATGCGATCCAGTCATCCGTTCGGGGCGGCTCGCGCGACCGCCGGCTCGCGCGTTGTTTGGGTTGGTGCGTTCCTGGTTTCGGGTTTTTCGGCGGACGCGCTTGCGCAGTGGCCTCAGTGGGGCGGGCCGAACCGGAACTTCACGGTCCGAACGGCGAGCCTCGCGGAGCGCTGGGCTGAGAACGGACCGCCACGCATCTGGCAGCGCGCGCTGGGGGACGGCTATTCGTGTCTGGTGTATGACGATGGTGTGCTGTACACCATGTACCGGAAGTCTCGGACGGCAAATGAGGAGTTCACGATTGCGTTGGATGCGAAGACGGGCGGTACGCTGTGGGAGCACGGACACCGGTCGCCGCTCCTGTCGCGCGACGAAAACGGATGGGGCGGTCAGGGGCCGAACGCGACGCCGCTCGTTGTGGGGGGGCGGCTGTTTACGGTCGGTTCGCGGGCGATGTTGCACTCTTTCGACAAGAAGACGGGCGAGGTGTTGTGGGAGCGTGATCTTGCTCGTGCTTATGGGGCGCCTGTGAGTAAAGAGGTCGGCTATCCTTGCAGCCCGATTGCGTATGAGGGGTCGATCATCGTTCCGTTGGATCGAGAGCGACCGGACAACGAGAGCGACAAGCCGAATGCGCGGGCGGACGGGCAGACGTTGGCGGCGTTCGACCAGGCGAGCGGTGCACTGCTGTGGAAGAAGCTGGACTACCGGCTGAGCGAGGCGTCGCCGATTCTCATCAAGTTTGACGGGAAGGATCAGCTCGTCTGCTCGACCCGACACGGGTTGATCGGTGTCGATCCGAAGACGGGGACACCGCTCTGGCACCATCCGGAGATGGGTAGTATCGTAACACCTGTCTGGAATGGTCGTGATCTGTTGTTCTACACGTCCGGGGGTAATGAGGCCGTAGGGCGCGTCGTGCGATTGGTCAAGAAGGACGGGAAGACGCAGCCGGAAGAGGTCTGGTCGAACCGGAAGATCAAGATCTGGCAGCCGACACCGGTGTGCGTCAACGGATACTTGTACGGCTCGACGGAACGCCTGCTGCTTGCGGTCGACATGCAGACGGGGAAGCGCGTGTGGGCGAAGCGCGGTTTTCCGATGGCCGGTTGCGTGTACGCCGATGGGAAGCTGCTTGTCCTGGATCAGGATGGTCAGCTAACGCTCGCGACCGCGACGCCCGAAGGTCTGCGCGTTCATTCACAGTGCAAGATCACTGAACGCTACTCTTTTTCGGTGCCGACGCTGGTGGACAGGGTACTTTACGTCCGCGATCGGAATCACGTGTTGGCGCTTGACGTGGGCTGAAAGGACAGGGCTGGTGCTGTTGGTGGGGTCGCGGGCAAGTACGCACGCGTCATGCCAACTTTAAGGTCTCGGTGTAACGCTGCCATATCAGGCGTTCATGTCTGAGTGCGTATTGCTCGGCAAACCCCTCGCCTCGGCTTGCTTCGCGTTTGCTACGCGTGGTCATGCGGTCGTGGTGATGACCCAGCTCGTGCAGCAAGATGTGTAGCAACTGGTAGGCACGGACCTGGGCGAGGGTGAACCTGCATTGATATTCGTTGGCTGTCTTGACGCGTTCGACTTCCAGGCGATCGAAGATGTCACGGTGGTCGGCGTAATACTCGGGCGACACGGTGCGCCACAAGACCTTCTCCCATGCGGTGACGGCGACGACGCCGGCGTCGTGCCATCCGTCACAGTGAATGTCGCCCGGGGCGAGGATGATGGCGTTTAAGCCCTTGGAGAGGCTCGCCCAATCCGGAAGGATGCTGATGAAATCGATGACGTCGTTCTTTCGCAGGACGTGGCGGTATCCGGGGCCGGGTTTTTCACGCACGATGGCGGGGACTTCCTGCGGTACGTTGTAACAGGTGGGCGTTTCGGCGGATCGGTTTTTTCGCTGGACCTTTCCGCCTCGGACCTTGGGTGTCGACTTTCTGGGTAGGTGTTTCACCGGGTTTACGCTGGATCAGTTGTAGGTCTACGGTCACCGTGCGTCCGCGCGGGCTCAAGCCCGCGGCTCAGATTGAGTGTATCGTATCGACCTCAGTGGTTCCCATTAGAATCCGCGTTTTGAGTCGAGCAGGATGCAGATCGGACCGGCGTTGGTCGAGTGCACGTCCATCATGGCTCGGAAGACGCCAAGCTCAACCGAAACGCCCGACTGTCTGAGCTCCTCGCACGCCTGGTCGTAGAGTCTCACGGCATGGTCAGGGGAAGCGGCCGCGTCGAATGACGGCCGACGGCCGCGGCGGGCATCGGCCTGAATCGTGAAAGCGCTAACGACGAGCACCTTTCCCTCCGCTTGCACGACGTCGCGATTCAGGCGACCCTCGTCGTCGGGGAAAATGCGCAAGTGACGGATTTTGTTGACGATGTACCTGGCGTCACACTCGTCATCCTCGTTGCCGACGCCGAGGTAGACGAGCAGCCCGCGCTCAATGGCGCCGCTGACGCTGTCCTCGACGTGAACCGAGGCCTGACTGACTCGCTGGACGACGGCGCGCATGTGGCTTGTCCCCTGCTAGTTGGTAGTTAGTCCGCAATTCCGGAGGTAGGCTGAGGCCTCGAAGGAGCGTGCGTCGTGACACGCCGACGGCCGCCCCGAGCTGTTCCGCGGTGGCGGGGCGGTGGGTCTGCAAGGCCTTC
Organism: Phycisphaerae bacterium; assembly: GCA_050050135.1. Lineage (GTDB taxonomy): Bacteria > Planctomycetota > Phycisphaerae > UBA1845 > UBA1845. The sequence goes on along the minus strand of JASFUW010000001.1, from coordinate 17,914 downwards.
GAGAGTCTACGCAGTCTGATGAGTCGGTTGTTCTCGGCCACCCGGCGCCTCCTTCTTTTTTCCAAGCTAACCGAATCTTGCGCTGAACGGTAGCAGCCGGATGACCAGAAAGGCGGTGGTGGAGACGAGGACCAACACGGTCAGCACTTGATAGGAGACGCGCGGTATGCGGCGTGATGCCCAGAGGGCGACGAGCAGGAGGAGAAGGTTCGCGGCGCACCCAGCGGTCATCCGGCCGAACGAGTCGTCCATGATCGGGATCTCCGGCCATCGCGGCCAAAGCGCCATGGCGAAGGAGACGACCAGGGCTAGCGCGGCGTCGAGAAAGGCGAAACGTCGCGCGTGCGGCATGAGCCTGGTGATAAAGGCCGAACCTCGCCATGCAGCGGGCGGACCGGGGGGTTCGGTCCCGATGCTGACGCATAGGGCCATCGCGACAGCGAGACCTACGATCATGGCGTTGAAGAGCATCGGATAGCGTGCGGCGAGTGCGTGTGGTTGTTCAGGGACGATGATCGTTGCCAGCGCACAGAGCCCGATCGACGTTGACGCCATGGCGCTGTCAAGAAGCGGGACGCTCAAGGCTTGTCGACTCAGGCCGAAACATGTCGAGGCGGTCACGCCGGCCGTCCCCGCCAGTATGAAGGCTGATAGCCGGTGCCCGCCGGGATGGGTCTGCAGCGGGATCGCGAGATGATAACAGACGAGGAGCAGCATACCCGTGGCGATAGCGGTCACGCTGAGCGTCAACCCGGGCCAAGCGCCGGTCTGGTCGGTGGTCGGGTCGGTCGAGGTCTGGACGGAACAAGGGCTCTGAAGTCGATGGACCCGGCCGATGACGAGAACGGCCAAGGCGAGCGTGGCTGCGACCACGACCGCGAGGAACAGGGTGAGGCTGGTCCGCTCGACGCCGCCCACGGCGGTGGTCCTCAGGGGCGCGTTCAGGAGGCAGATCCATAATGCCAACGATATGGCACCCCAGAGCTGACAGACAGCCAGCCGCCGGTCGCGGGTCGAGACCCAGGCGACTGTTGAAGACAGGAACACGAACAGGAGCGTCCACAGCCCGTCGACCCCGAAACCGTACCGGTAGGTGGCGGGGTGGGGCACGAGCGTGACGAGTTCCACGGCCACCAAGACCGTTCTCATAGTGAGGATGACGGCGAGGACGATGACCGCGGGGATGGCGAGCAGGAGAGCGACGACGCGTGCGAGCCTCGCGAATCTGTCGCTCCAGCGGTCATCGGTGGCGCGGTCCGCGTGCGGTCGAGCCAGGGCCGCGAAGACGGCCCAGAGCAGAGCGGCTGCTGCACAGGTCTGCGCCAGGCCCTGGATCGCTCCATCGGATGCGGGCCACACACGCGCGACGGCGAGGGCTGCCGCGACGGTAACGCAGAATAGAAACGCGAGCAGGCCGATCGTGTTTCGCAGAAGGACCCGGCAAAGAACCAGGGCCGCGGAGAAACCGAGCAGGCCGACGATCGACCATCCGGGAATGGTTGTGTATTGACTGACCACGTTCGGGAGGGTTATCGGCCAGCGGTCACGGGCGGTTTGAGTTAGGCGGTCGGGAATCGGACCGGGGGTGTTCGCGGCGTTGCTGGGATACGACAGGACGGCAAACTCGCCGCGAGTTCAAACGGTGGCGGTTGCTCCGGTCCGTGCCGCCATCCTGGGTGCCTGCTTGTCGCCCTTGTAGGCGGCGAGGACGGTCTGTTTTGCCTCGACGCATTCGCGCATGAACTCATAGGACTTGGGTACGGCGTCGTCCGGGTCGGGCAGGGACGGGATTCGGTTTTTGGGCCAGTCAAAGATCAGATATCGGTCGTAGACGATGCCCTTCAGGAGGTCGATCTGGTGGGCGACGTCGGTATTGCCGTCGCCGAGGAGCTTGTACTCGGTCAGTACGTGGTTTTCGTCAAAGGCGGCGTCGCAGAGATGGACGAGCCCGAGCCTGCTGCCCAGACGCGGGATGCTTCTCGTGGCCCGTTCACCGGATGTCATGGCCTGGCACTGGTTCCAGCATCCGCGAACGGTCGGGTGGTCCACGGCGTCGACCAGATGCCATAGGTGGTTGGCGCCGGTGAAGTCGCCGCCGTTTTCCACCAGAAGCGTCACATCGTGCCGCGACAGCATCGGCACGAGAGCGCGGAGGGCGTCAGCGATCCTCGCGAGCGCGAACCGTTCCGTGTCGAGACGTTGGACGTGGCCGGCGGAGATTCGTACGAACGGGCAGCGAAGCTTCGCGGCGAGCCCGACCGTTTCGGCGAGGGCGGTCCTTTGTTTGTTGAGCTCCGTGTTGTTCTTCGAGTCCAGCGTTACGTCGGAGCTGAGGCATGCCAGTTCGACTTTCTTGCTTTCGAGCAGCGCATGCCCGACGTCAGGATTCGCGGTCAACTCTCTGGCGGAAGGCAGCGGTGGGCCGCCTCGCAGATCGACCAGTTCGACGCCGTTGAAGCCGAGTTCGGCGGCTTTGCCGATGAGCGTAGTGAGATCCCACTCGGGGCATACACGAGCGCTGAAGCCGAGCTTCATCATGACACCGGACTCCTTGTATGTTCTCAGGCATGCTCTTCTGCACTTAAGGGGCTTTTCCTTATTCCACCCGCTGGGCGAGCGTACCGCCAACCGAGGTCGTTCGTCAACTTCGGGACCGGCGGTGCGGCGCGAACCCGGAGCATGGTTATCGGCAGCTCCGTTCGGTTGACGGTTCGCCTGCGCCGCCACCGGGCGGGGCCGCGCGTCGGGTTGATTCGCGACCGGCGAGGGCAACAGGGCGACGGGCTGCCTGAGGCGATTGGAACCGCAGGGCGAGCGAGGCGTCCAAAGTGTGGGAGAAGACCGGAGCGGAGGCCGCAGTTCCGGTCCCAACCTCGCCGCGGGTCAGCGACCGACGTGGCGGCAGAGGGCAGTCGGTACTGGAAACGGAAGGAGTCAAGCTATGGAGATGAGCCGGCAAAACCGAGTGGCGTTCGTCGTGACCGGCCTTACGGCGTTTTTGCTGGGTGCGGGGAGCTACTGGCTTGCTTTCGATCGCGGTTCGACGCCTCCGCCGTCGGTCGCGGCGGCGACGCCGAGCGTCCAGCGCCCGGACCGTGACCGAAACGCCCCGCGGGAAGACGTCCGTCCCGCGAAGCCGGTCCGGAAGGAGCCGCCGGTTGAGCGTGTGAACCGTCCGCGACGCCCGGAATCGAAGAAACCCACCAGGTACACGCGGCCGCGACGTGAACGCACCAAACCGCGAGAGGTAAAACAGACCGCCCCCGCTCCGGCCGGGTAAGGTCATGCGGTCCGGCGGGGGGAGTGTGGCACGATCGCGGCGCCGAGCCGTGACGTGCACTTGGTTTTCGGAACGATCCTGCCGTTTTTTGCGGGAAATTCGGCCCAAGCTGGGAACCAAGGCGGCTTCTCAGGCGTCTAAAGTTGTAGGAGAACCGGCGTCGGAGGTAGGTGCGCAGCAGCGTGAGGCGTCCATCGGCGGCTCACGCTTGACGCGGCACCGTTCGACGCCGATACTACTTGTTGGCGTGTCAATATCGACCGAACCGGAGCGCGAATGCGCGGGAGGTTGTCGTCGTGGATGCTCAGAAGAAGCAGAAAGTGTTTATTGCCGTCGCCGCGGTTCTGATCCTCGGTGCAGGGAGCGTTGCCTACTTTACCTTCAGTGGTTCGGGTGAACAGCGGCGCGCAACCAGCAACACGGGCCAGACCGTTGAACGTAAGGCGAGGGAGACCACGGGGGACACGAATCGGAATGTCCGTAGATCGGGTCGCAGCGAACGTAGGACGACGTCGGCGTCGAACGTGAGTCGAAAGGAAAGAAGGAAGACCTCGTCGCGGAGCGTCCGGCGTAAAGGCAAGAAGCGCGGCAAGACCAAACGGCTGAAAAAGGCGGAAGCCAAGCCCATGGGCTAGCGTGCACCGGGTTGAGACGTTCGCCTGACTTGGGTCCTTGGTTTTGTGACAGGGGACCCCGGCGAATCGTCGGGCCTACCGGCGGAAAATGGGATGATAAGAAAAAACGCCCGCTAAGCGGGCGTTTTTGTTTTGGGATTCGGCGGTGGCGCATAGCGTGCGGCTTTGCCGGCTGGGTGCGTGGCGGCCACACCGGTCGAGCGGCGGATGTTTCGGGCGTGCTTATTGGCGAATCGGCGCGCAGAGGCGTACAATGGCCCGCGGAGTTGGCGGTTCGGTGCGACACCGCCGGGTCAGCCTTGACGACCTAGCAGTCCGAAATCATGGATGAGCCCTCGGCAGTCGGCGCGAACGAAGCAAGCCCTCGAGCCGTCTCCCCGGTTCTTACCGTCTGTGACCTGTCCAAGACCTACCTCAGCGATGGTCAACCGGTGGATGCCCTCCGGGGTGTGTCTTTCGATGTTCACGAGGGGGAATTCGTCGCCATCATGGGGGCGAGCGGTTCCGGCAAGAGCACGCTGTTGCATCTGATCGGCGGGCTCGACGTTCCGAGCATGGGGTCCATCTGTGTGGGTGGCCAGGACCTGCACGACATGAGCGACCGAGAGCGGACGCTCTTTCGCAGACGCCGGCTGGGGATCGTGTTCCAGGCTTATAACCTCCTTCCTACGCTGTCAGCCGTCGAGAACGTGGCGTTGCCGGCGCTGTTGGAGAACGGCGAGGCGGAGCAGATGGACGCGCGGGCGGGACGGTTGTTGGAAGAGGTCAACCTCTCGCACCGTGCGAAGCACCGACCACAGGCGCTCTCGGGCGGAGAGCAGCAACGGGTGGCGATCGCCCGTGCGTTGATGAACGACCCGGTGCTCTTGCTCGCGGATGAGCCGACGGGAAACCTGGACAGCAAACACGGTGCGGCGATCTGGGGGTTGTTGTCGTCGTTGGCGCGCGATGGGGGGCGAACGGTTGTCGCGGTGACCCACGAGGCTGACGCGGCGAGCCACGCGGATCGGGTGCTCGTTTTGAGAGATGGTGGGTTGGCCGGCGAGATCGGTCCGGGCGGAGATCACGATGCGGCGTTTGTGGCGTCTCGCTATCGGGAGCTGGTGGGCTAACCCGGGTCGATGTCTGGCGGCGGGTCTCTCGGTGGCCCTCGGCGTGGGGGCGGTGGCGACGATCGCCAACTGCTACAAGACCTCGCACGACGCGATTCTCGATGAGGTTGTCTACCGCTGGTTGGGGTCTGCGCACGTAACGATCCATCCGCTGGGTGCGCATTGGGGGCGGCTCGACGCGTCGATGGCGCGTGGACTCGCCGAGATCGAGAACGTGATCCACGTCACCGCGCGGCTGCACCGACGGGTAAGACTCTGTAGGGAGGGGGAGACAGAGGATCTGGTGACGCGCCGCTGGCGGTGGGTGGATGCGATCGGGATCGATCCCACAACCGAAGAACCATTCCAGTCTCTTCCCGCGCTCGAGGGGGAGATGTTGAAACCCTCCGAAACGGGGGCGGCGGTCATGGAGCGGGAGACGGCCGTCGCGTGGGGCATCGGGCTCGGCGATACGGTGTCGCTGGCGACGCGACGCGAAGGTCCGCGAATGACACTGCGTGTCATCGGGCTGTTCGCGAGTCAGCGGCTGGCGGACTTTCAAGCGCCGCGGGTCTATGTTCCTCTGTCGGACCTGCAAGCGCTGAGGAAAGAGCCGGGCGCGGTGACGGCGATCGACGTGATGCTGGCCGACGCGTCGCTCGATGCGCTGGCGGCGGCGAAGGAAGCGATTGAACGGTCCCTGGCTCGGAATACGCCGCCGTATTCATACCGGATTGAGACGGCTGCGAGTCGGCAGATCGCGCTGGATGAAGCGGACCGGATCATGAGATTGATCCTGGGGATCGTGGCGTTCGTGGCGATGCTCACGTCGTTTTTCATCATCGTGACCACTCAGGCGATCGGGCTGGCGCAGCGGCGCCCGCAGCTCGGCACGATGCGGTGTCTCGGCGCGACCCGTGGTCAGGTGACCGCCCTGCTGTTCTTCGAGTTGGTTCCGCTGGGTGTGGTGGGGACGGTGTTCGGGCTGCTCGGGGGCGTGGTGTTGACCGAGATTATTGCCTCGTTTTCGCCGGAACTGATGATCGAGGTTCACTATGATCGGTGGGGGATGGCGCTGGCCGCGATCAGCGGGGTCGTCACGACGCTGCTCAGTGCTGCTTTGTTGACACTTCAAGTCGGGCGCGTGACGCCGTTGGAGGCGCTCGCGCCGCAGGCTCGACCGGCCCGGATGGCGCTCGTTTTTTTTTCCGGAGCGGTGGGGGTGAGTCTGTTGTTGATTCATCACGGGATGGCGGTCTTCTCCGATCCGTATCGCTGGGTTGAGCCGGTGTTTGTCTTTGTGGGCGTGGGGTCGCTTTATCTCGGGTACACGTTGGTGACGCCGGTGTTGGTGGTGGCTTTCGGGCGGCCGGCGGCGCGGGTGTTCGGCCGGCTGCTCGGGCTTCGAGCGCGGTTGGCGGAAGAACCGCTGGTGCGTTCGCCCTGGCGCAGTACGGGGGCGTGCTGGGTTCTGATGGTCGGACTCTCGCTGATCGTCTATCTCGCGGTTCAGGCCAAGAGCGTTCTGGCGATCTGGGATTTTCCGGCGCGACTGCCCGAAGCGTTCGTGTGGACGCCGAAGTATGTGTCGGGGGAGGTCGTGGAGCGCGTGCAAAGGGCGCCGGGTGTGGGGGAGTGCAGCACGCTGGTCGATGCGGATTGTCGGATCGAGAAGGCGGATGCCGAAGGCGCGTCGTCGTCGTCGATCGTCGAGTCGTTGGTAAAGAGGCTTACCCGCCCCGTGTTTGTCGCGGGTGATCCCAAGCGGGTGCTCGAGATGGTGAAGGTGACGTTCGTGGAGGGTTCGTTTGACGAGGCGATGGAGAAGCTGGAGCGGGGCGGGGCGGTTTTGATTCCACGACAGACGGGAAGGAGCAAGGACCTTCATCTGGGTGACGAGATCATGGTGAACGTGGGGGGGAAGTCGGCGCGGTTCGAGGTGGCGGGGGTCGTGGAATCGCCGGCGATGGATATGGCGGTGTCGGCGTTTCAGGCGGAGAGCTACATGCAGTTCGCGGCCGCCAGCGCCCTTCTCGGTACGGCTTCAGACCTGAAGGAGAAGTTCGGGCTGGATATCGTCTCGATGTTTCTGTTCGACCTCGATTTGCCGGAAACTGAATTGCCGCCGGACTTCGACCCACAGCACCTTCCCGACTTCGGCGACGAGGAGGCGGTGGCGGATGCGCTGTTGGCGTGGTCGCCCTACCTGCCGTCTGAGCAGGAGCGGCTGGGGGCGATCCTGACAGAGCTTGCGGCGTGGCGAGGGAGCGGTCGGGAGGCGGTCCTGCCGGATGCGGCCCGGTCGGAACTCGAACGGTTTGCGCAGGCGATTCGGAAGCTGGCGTGGTCATCGTCGACGGAACGTCGGGGACGTGAAGAGAACTGGTATACGTTCCGTGAGTGGCTCGTCCTGCTGAAGGTCGCCCAGATCACGGGGAACCCGGACGCCATTGTGGGGTCGGTCTCGCGGCTTCGGCGATCGCTCGATGTCGCGCTTCGGCGGGCGATCGGGGCGATTACGTGGTTGCCGTCGGTTTTGCTGGTGGTGGCTGCCGTAGGGATCGCGAATCTGATGATGGTGAGCGTGCACATGCGGTCGCGGCAGATCGCGATGCTGCGGGCGGTGGGGGCGGTGAAATCGCAGATCGTGCGGCTGGTGCTCACCGAGGCCGTTACACTGGGGGCGCTCGGAAGTGTCATGGGTGTAGCACTAGGATTCCATACTGCGTACAGCGACCAGCAGATCAGTTCGAGGATCGCGGATATCACGTTCGAGTTCATCGTGCCGATGGGGACGGTCGCAATCAGCGTGTTGATCACGGTGGGGGTCTGCCTGCTGGCGGGGATCGGGCCCGCGCGGCGGGCTGCGCGGAACAACATTATCGATGCGATGCAGACGGTTTGAAGAGAGGGAACAGGGAGCGGAGGACGGGGAATGTGGCGGATTGGTGATCAATGCTCCGGGGTGCGGAAGGATGAAGGACGAAAGATGAAGAAGAACGGGAAGCCACACGGGGACGAAGGGACATGGGGGGACGGGGGACCGCGGCATGCCGGAGACCGGGGGACGGTTGAGTCTTACGCGTCCGTTGTGCTGCGTTTGCTGCGTTCGGGGTGTCGGAGGGCCGGTGCGCGGAAGCCAGCGTGGTTTGCACTTCAGTCTTGCGATTCTCCAGACGGACGTCGGGCTTGCGTTCTGCGGGTTTGGGAACCCTCGGGGAAGAGGATGCCCACGGGGCCGGCTTCGCGGACCCGTGGCACCCGTCGTGGGGCCCGTGCCATATGTTGTTTGCGCCGTGCGCGAGACGGCCGCGCGAATCTGCACAGGAAGCGGTTGCATCTGTTTTGAGCCGGAACGAAAACGAGGGCGGTATGCCGAACCGATAGATACAGCCGGACGGGTTTTTGGCGGCCTTCCGCGTGCGGTGGGTGTGCGGTTCATGATCCCTAGGCCGCTTTCTTACAGGCGCGGTTCGAACTGCGGAGGCGCGGTTGTGAATGAGCTGGCGTTGTTGGTTTGTAGCTTGTCTTATGATTCTGTTGTCTGGTAGAATCGTGCCGCGGAGTCGGTGAGGTAGGCCACGTGCCGTGTGGTGGAAGGCGGATACGGTCGCGATGAGCAGGTCACGTATCGGGCGGTTCGTGTTGGCAGGTTCCGGGCTGGCGGTCGGGCTGGCGGTCGGGCTGGCGGTCGTGACCCGGGCCGGGCCGAGCGCGCGGGGCGGCGAAGGCGCCACCACGCCACGGACGATCGAGTCGCCGGTGCTGATGGTTCAGCTCCCGGTCGGTCAGGAGAGTGAATCAAAGACGTCGCGGGCGGGAGGCATGCTGCGGTCGAGATACGGTGACGGCGGGCGGATCGTGCGGCTGGAGACGGACGGCACGGTTCACGTGCTGACCAAGGGTTTTCACAGCGCGTGCGAGTTCGACGTCTCGTTCGACGCGAAGCGGGTGCTGTTCACGGCCAAGCGCGACGGCGGCGACCGGTGGAACATCTGGGAGATGCGGGCCGACGGTTCCGAGCCTCGGCAGATCACGCGCGACTTCGGGAACTGCCGGAGCCCGGCGTATCAGGCCACGTTGTACACGATCGTCTCGACCGAGCCGTGGTATCAAGTCATGTTCGTGAGCGACGCGGCGGGTATGATGAACGAATACGGTTCGGGACCCGCAACCAGCCTGTATAGCTGCAAGCTCGATGGGACCGCCGTGCGCCGACTTACCATGAATCTCAGCGACGACATGGACCCCTATCTGATGCCCGACGGGCGCGTGCTTTTGGCGAGTTGGCAGCGGATGGACCTTAGACGCGGGCCGTGGGGGCGCGTTTCGCTGTTCGGGGTCAACACCGACGGCGCCGACTACGCCTTGTTCTGCGGCGACCAGGGCAAGCGCATTAAGCATATGCCGACGGCGACGACCGATGGCTTGGTTGTGTTCGTCGAGGCCGGCGAAGTGCCGTGGGACGGAGCCGGGAGCTTGGCCTCGGTGATGCTCCGTCGGCACTTCGATTCCCACAGGCGGATCAGTCACGATCGGTACCTCTACCACTCACCATCACCGCTGCCTGACGGGAGCGTGCTGGTCTCCTCGCGGCTTGGGATGGTGGGTTCTTCTCACGGTTTATACCGGGTTGATCCACGTTCCGGTGAGCGGGGCCTGGTGTTCGACGATCCCGACCATCACGAGCTCCATGCCAAGATTCTGGCACCACGCACACAGCCGGACGGTCGGTCGAGTGTCGTTAACGAGAAGTATCCGACGGGGAAGCTCTACTGTCTCAACGCCTACCTGGCAGAGCCGTTCAATCTGCCCCACATGAAGCCCGGAATGATCAAGAGTCTGCGGGTGATCGAGGGCGTGCCGGAGCCATACCCCGCCGACGGGCGCGCGTCTGCCTCGACCCGGCCACGGACTCCATTAGGTCGCAGCGGGGAGATCGTCAAGAAGCGAATCCTCGGTGTCGTCCCGGTCGAAAAGGACGGCTCGTTCCATATCGAGGTCCCGGCGGATACACCGATTCAGTTGCAGACGCTGGATGCGGATGGTTTGGCGCTTAGAACGTGCGGCTGGATATGGGTGAAGCATCGTGAGCCTCGTGGGTGCATCGGGTGTCACGAAGATCCCCAACTTACACCCGAGAACCGATTCGTCGACGCGCTGAAAAAGCCGGGCATGAAGCTGACGCTGCCGCCGCAGAAACGGCGGACGGTCGACTTCCGTCGGGACGTGATGCCGACCATCGTGGGGCGCTGTCTCCCCTGTCACGAGGACTGGACGGCCGGACGGCCGGAATTGGCTGGAGATGCCGAGCGCGTGTTCGACCGGTTCCATCGACCACCTTCACATGAGACCCCGACCTCATTTCCCTCGGTATTATCGCAGGGCCTGCCGATCGTCTCACCGGGGGCGGCGCGCAAGAGCCCGCTGGTCTGGCCGCTCCTTGGTCAGGTCACGGCGAGGCCTTGGGACGCGTTGCCATCTGGTCGAGACGGGCGGAAGGTCCCAAGGTGTCCACCATCGGGCGGGGACCCGCTATCGGACGAGGAGGTTCTCGCCTTCATCGAGTGGATTGATCTCGGCGCGCAGTGGGATGGAATTCCGGCTTCGCCCGAACCACGAGGGGATGGCCCCGCAGATATGAACAGTCATGGTGAAGAATGATGCGAGCAGCGATCACTAGTTTCGCTTTCCCACTCATGGTGTGCCCGGCCGTTGCCGCCGAGCCCACACTCCCGGTGTTCACCGACGTGACTGACCGGGCCGGGATCAAGTTCAAGCACAGTTACGGGGACCACACACTCAGCAATATCGTCGAGGGGACGGGGCCGGGTTGTGCGTTCTTCGACTACAACAACGACGGGTATTTGGACATTTATCTGGTCAACGGGTGTTGGACGCGAAGGGTGAGTGATAATTTCGGGCGGGATCTGCGCGGCAAGCTGTCGAACGCATTGTATCGCAACAACAAAGACGGGACGTTCACCGACGTGACCGAGAAGGCGGGCGTCGGCGACAAGCGGTTCGGGATCGGAGCGTCCGCGGTGGACTACGACAACGACGGTGATGTGGATCTGTATGTGCAGAACTACGGTCCCAATGTGCTGTATCGCAACGAGGGCGATGGGACTTTCACTAACGTCTCCGAGCGGTCGGGACTGGACGATGCCCACTGGACGGTCTCGGCGCCGTGGTTGGACTACGACGGCGATGGTGACCTGGATGTGTATGTGGCGAACTACCTGGAGTACGACGCTGGGAAGTTTCGCGATTTCTATCCCGCGGCCGGTTATCCGGGGCCGCTTAGCTACAAGGCGCAGGCCGATCGACTGTATCGCAACAATGGCGACGGCACCTTCAGCGACGTCACCGAAGAGACGGGGCTCCACTTTCCCGACGGACGGGCGATGAGCGCGGTGGCTACCGACTTGAACGGCGACGGACGGATCGATCTCTACGTGACGAACGACGCGTCGCCCAACTGCTACTTCGTAAACGTGGGCAATGGGAAGTTCGAGAACAAGGCGTTGGAGTGGGGCGTGGCGTTCGGGGAGGGCGGTCAGGGTGCGTCGTCGATGGGACCGGCGGTGGGCGACGTGAATCGTGACGGCTTGTTGGACCTGTACATTCCAGACATGGGGTATGGTTGTCTGTTTGTGAATGAGGGAAAGTGGTTTACGGATATCACGGCGCCGAGTAATCTGGCGGTTTCGTGCGGGCAGTACACGGGATGGGGGGGGTTGCTGTTCGACTATGACAACGACGGTCACCTCGACGTTTTCGTGGCGAATGGGAATGCACACCACGAGTATACGGAGGAGGATTCGTTGTTGCGGAACAGCGGGTCCGGGGGATCGGTGAAGTTCATCGACGTCGCGAAGCGATCGGGGGCGTATTTTCAAGAGAAGTTCGTGGGTCGGGGCTCGGCGTATGCCGACTACGACAATGACGGCGACCTCGATCTGATGGTCATGAATTTGAACGATCGGGCGAAGTTGCTGCGCAACGAGGGAGGTAGTCAGAACCAGTGGCTCATGGTGGCGCCGCTGCGTGCGGGGACGAAAGTGATCGCCATTGGTTCACGTGTGACCGTGACGGTTGGGGGGACGCGGATGGTACACGAGGTTTCGGGTGTGACGGGTTACCTCTCGCAGAGCGACCCGCGTGCCCACTTCGGGCTCGGTCGTGCGACGAAGGTGGACGCGGTGGAGGTTCGGTGGCCCGACGGTAAGAAGACGGTGTTGGAAGACGTTCGGGCGAATCAGCTTCTTACGGTTGTGCAGGGGGCTGAGTGATGCGCGGAAAACGGATAGTCGAGCGATGGCGCGAAAGCGCCGTGATGGTGTTGGTGTTGTGCGCGGGCTATGCGGTCGCGTCGGGTCCGGGTGTGTCGGATCGGCATCCCGTTTATGTGGGTGTTCAGGTTTGCGCGGAGTGTCACGCGGGGCCTAACCCGGCGCAGATGTATAGCCGCATGCGGACGTACAGCCAATGGCGGGTGTCGGAGCATGCCCTGGCATACGCGTCACTCTGGAGTGAAGAAGCGAAGCAAATCGCGAAGTTGAGCGGTATCCCGGACGAGCCGCAAGAGGCGGCGGCGTGCCTGGGGTGTCACGTGACCGCGTATGGCGCGGAGGATTGGGAGAAGGAAGAGAGGTTTTTTCTCGAGGACGGGATTCAGTGTGAGACGTGTCATGGTGCCGGCAGTGAGTACATCGATCCGGAAGTGATGATGGACCGGCAAAAGGCGATGGCGCACGGGATGAAGATGCCTGACGCGCGATCGTGCATGACCTGCCATAACGTGAAGGGCTCGCACGTGGCGGTTCTGAAGTCGCCGCAGATCGACATCGAGAAGGAGCTCAAGACGATCTGTGGTGGGGTGTGCAACAAGACGACCGTTTCGGCGCCAGTATCCGAGGGGTCCGTGCGTGCGCGAGGGAACGAAGGTGGTGATCAGCCTGCGGCGCCAAGCGCGAAGTATACGGGGGTGATGGCGTGTGCGGCGTGCCATAAGGGACCGGATTACGGCTATCAGTTCAGCCGGTGGCGGATGAGTAAGCACGCGCGGGCGTTTGGGGTGTTGGGCACCGAGGCGGCGGGGGAAATCGCCAGGAAGGAAGGACACGCCGGCGATCCGCAGACGAATCCCGAGTGTCTTCGATGCCACACGACGGGGGGCGGTGAGGCGGCGGACCAGTTCATGGAGGGCTTCGATCCGATGGACGGAGTCCAGTGCGAGTCGTGCCACGGCGCTGGCAGCGAATATTGGCCGGAGGCGATCATGCGGGATCCCCGGGCCGCCCGGCAGGCGGGTCTGGCGACGGTGACGAAGCAAACCTGTTTGACGTGTCATGCGAAGGCACACGGTCGGGAGTTTAACTACGAGGCGGCAGTCAAGGCGATTGCGCATCCCTCGGTGGTGACCGACCAGACGCAGGCACTGAGATACAAAACGCCGCTGAACCTGGCGCTTTCGCCGGACGGGGCGACGCTGTACGTGACGTGCGAAGCGTCCGACACGTTGATCGTGGTCGACCTCGCTTCGCGGAAGGTGAAGGCGGAGGTCGCGACGGGCGGTCAACCGACCGATGTGACGCTGAGTCCGGATGGCGCGCGGGCGTACGTCACGAATCGGCTGGACGACACGCTGGCGGTGGTCGATACGAGCACGTGGACCGTTGCGAAGATCGTTCCGGTCGGCGATGAGCCGCACGGGGTGCTGACGGACCGGTCGGGCAAAGTGCTTTACGTGCTCAACACGGCGTCTGACAGCATCTCGGTGCTCGATGCGGGATCCTTTGAAGAGATCAAGCGGCTGTCGGCGAGCCGCAGTCCCTGGTCGCTGAGTTTGAGCCCGGACGGACGGCAACTCGTTGTGACCAACAACCTCTCGCGGTTTGTCGAGTTTCGTGAGCCGTCGGTCTCCGAAGTGACAGTCGTTGACACTGAGCGGCGTGTGGTCGAAGAGCGCTTTGAGGTGAATGGGGCCAACCTGATGCAGGGCGTCGCGTGGCATCCGAGCGGGGCGTTCGCGCTGACGACGCTGAACCGAACCAAGAACCTGGTGCCCATGACACGTCTGTTGCAGGGCTGGACGATCACGAACGGTCTGGGGGTGATTGGGAGCGACGGGCGGGTGGACCAGGTGCTGCTCGACGAACCGCACCTGTGTTTCCCGGATCCGGCGGACGTGGCGATCAGCCCGGACGGGCGTTATGCGCTGGTGACCAGCAGCGGTTCTGATCGTGTGGCTGTCGTTGATGTCGAGAAGCTGGTGTCGATGCTCGAAGAGGCGTCGCAATACGAGCGGGAGCACGTTATTCCGAACCACGTGGGGAAGCCGACGGGGTTCGTGGTCAAGCACATTGCGACGGAGGCGAGTCCGCGGGGGATTTTGTTTTCGAGGGACGGTCGAACGGCTTACGTGGCCAACGCCCTGGATGACTCCATCACGGTCATAGACGTGGAGAAGATGGTCGCGGACGGTCGGATTGATCTGGGAGGGCCGAAGGAGATTACGAAAGTCCGGTATGGTGAGCAGCTCTTTCACAGCGCGGACATCACCTTCCGCCGACAGTTCTCGTGTCACTCCTGCCATCCCGACGGACACGTGGACGGGCTGACGTATGACATCGAGCCGGACGGGATCGGGAGCAGTCCGGTCGACAACCGGACGCTGCGTGGAATCCTGGACACGGCGCCGTTCAAGTGGGAGGGGACGAATCCGAGCTTGCAGAGACAGTGCGGGCCGCGGCTGGCTGTGTTCTTTACGCGTATCGATCCGTTCACGCCGGAAGAGCTTTCGGCACTTGACAACTACATTTGCACGATTCCGCGGCCGCCGAATCGGTATCGAGAGGTCGGTGGGGAGCTGACGCCGGCGCAACGGCGCGGGAAAGCGGTGTTCCAACGGACGTTGGCGAATGACGGTCGTGTCATTCCCGTGGAGGACAGGTGTGTTACTTGCCACTTTCCGCCGCTGTTTACGGATCGGACGCGGCGCGACGTGGGGACGAAGATGTGGCTGGACCGAGAGGTGGAGTTTGACGTTCCGCATCTGAATAACATCTATGATTCTTCACCCTATCTGCATAACGGAATCTCGGACACGTTGGAGGAAATCTGGACGCGCTTCAACCCGTACGACCGGCACGGGGTGACGAACGATATGACGAAAGACCAGTTGAATGACTTGATCGAGTATCTGAAGACACTATGATAATACGGGGCGGAACAATGAACGTAGGACAGCTAAGACACCTCCTGTGGCCTGCCCTTTGCATTGCTCTGGTGGGATGTCTCGCGACCCAACGACAGTCGGTTCAGGACGACGGGTTGCCACGTGATGCGGTCGGGCAAGCGACCGGACGGGGGAGCGAGTCGGAAGAAGCGCACGATCACTCCGACGGACTGCCGTACGTCTACACGCACTGGAAGCAGTACACGACTGCGGACGGGCTGCCCAACGATCACGTGTTCGCGGTGAAGGTGGATGGGCCGTTCGTCTGGATCGGGACCGAGAACGGTCTAGCGCGTCTGGACAAGCGGACCGACGAGGTCAAGAGTTGGGGCGAGGAGGACGGTCTGCCGTGGCGGGTGGTGGGGGCCATTGATGTCGACCCGAAGACGGGAGAGGTGTGGTTGGGGATGTTCGGGGGCGGACTGGCCCGGTTCAGCGGAGGGCGGTTCGATCACTGGCATCAGTTGAACAGCGGTCTTGTCAATGACGTGGTGTATGGGGTTGCGGTCGAGCATGACAACATCTGGGCAGCGACCACCGCGGGTGCCAGTCGATACAACACGGTGACGGGGGAATGGAGCATATTCACCGAAAAGAACGCGCCGATGGAGGAGATCTGGAATTACAGTTGTACGTATGCCGACGGTCTGGTGTATCTGGGCGTCTGGGGTAGTGGGGTTTTGGAATACGACGTCGAGAGAGGTACGTGGAAAGACTATCTCGATCCGGATGGGGAAATGGAGATTGATCTCTATCGGGACGACGGGATCGTGCATGTGATCACGACGGGTGTGAGTTACGTGGAGAAGGTCCTGTGGGTGACGACGTATTTCGGTGCCAGTCGGTATGACGGAAGACACTGGCGCGGGTACTTTGCCCATGACAGTGGACTTCCTAGCGACTTCAACAACGCGATTGCGGGGCGAAGTGCGAACGAGGCGTGGTTCTGTACGGATAAGGGGCTCGGCGTTCTGGCCGACTTTCCGACCGATACCTGGGTGGTCTATACCGGTGACGGAAAGGCGCACACGGGAAAGGCGGTGATTAAGAGGGGGACGGAGGTATTGGCCGAGGTGGATACCGGACCCAACCTTCCGCACAACTACGTGCTTTGGGCAGACTTCGACGGGACTGATGTGTGGGTGGGCACGTCCAAAGGACTGGGGCGCGCCATCGGGGAGGGGTATTATCCGGGTCTGCGTTCGTCCGTAGCGCAGACGAAGTAGGCGAAGGGACCGAGGATCCGGTATGCGGATCAAGCGTCTGAGGACAAGGGGTAACACCATGCTGTCGAGGAAGATCGTCGTGAGGGTTTTTGCGGGCGTGATCGTGTCGTGTTGTGGGTTCGGGGGGCTCGCGGTTTCCGAAGGAAACGAGCCGGTGAGCGGTAAGCCGGAGGCCGAGGGCACAAGGCGGCAAAGAGGGGAGGCGAGTGAGGATCTCGATGCGCTGCTCGACGCGATCGACGTCGGTCCATATGAGATACCGCAACTCGAACTTAGGAAGGACCATAACTACGCGGGTTCCGCGATGGACGTCGAGCCGTTCCGGCACGTCAGGCCGTTCAAGGAGCATTTTCTGGAGCAGATGGAGTACACCGGTCCCGGTCGGGCGATTGCGGAGCCGGAGCACCTGGAGGCGGTGAAGATCGGGTTCATCGGTCCGATCATGGCGACGGTGTCGGTCGCGACGGGTGGGAAGAGCCACGAGGAGGTGTTGGGCATCTCGATGCTTCGCGGGGCGAGGCTGGCGATCGAGCAGGCGAACGCGGAGGGCGGCTACCGCGAGCGAAACATTCCGTTCGAACTGGTGGTTTCGAACGACAACGGGTTGTGGGGCGCGTCGGGGAACGAGATCATCAAGATGGCGTACAGGGACGGGGTCTGGGCGATTCTGGGGACGATCGACGGAGCCAACAGCCATATTGCCATCCGCGTCGCACTCAAAGCCGAAATCGTGATGATGAACAGTGGTGACACGGATCCGACATTCATCGAGACCAACATCCCCTGGGTGCTCAGGTGCATCGGCGATGATCGCCAGATGGGTTATCTGTTGACGGACTACATCTATCGGAAGATGGACTACCGGCGGGTGGGGATCATGCGGGCGTCGAACCGGTACGGGCGATTCGGGGTTCGCGAGGTCAGGGACACGAGTCGGCGGCTCAAGCGCCCGATCGTTCTGGAAATGGCGTACCGGGTGGGGGGAGACGACTTTACGCTTCAACTCGAACGACTTAACGCGAGCAAGCTGGACGCCGTCGTACACTGGGGCGATGCCGAAGACGGGGCCCGCATCCTGAACCAGATGCGGGCGATGGGAATGAAGCAGCCGTTTTTCTGTTGCGACCGTTGCGTCTCGGACGAGTTCGTGGAAATTGCGGGAAGCAACGCGGAGGGGGTGATCTGCGGTTTTCCGTGGGATCCGACGAGGATGGACGAGGATTACATGGCGTTTCAATCGGCGTTTCGCGAGCGGTTCGGGGTCGAGCCGGACACGTACTCGGCCCATGCGTACGACGGCATGAACATGCTGATCTGGGCGATCCGGACGGCCGGTCTGAATCGGGCGAAGATCCGTGACGTGCTCGCCCATCGCGTGGAACCGTACCAGGGCGTGACGGGGCTGATTCCGTTCAGCGCCGCGCTGGACGATCTCGGTG